>JAFXDG010000053.1 GCA_017521285.1 Bacteroidaceae bacterium
AAGGATGCCACCTCATTAATATAAACTCTTTCGCGCGCGCAGGAAAGATATTTTTTTGAGATTTACAAATAATAGTCGTTACGTGCGCGCGTGAGAATAGTTTACTCATAAGGTGGCACACCTGGCATGATTGGGAGATAAATAACGAAATTCATCATACAGAAAAAAAGAGGATAACAGAATTTTCCCTAATGAGTTGTTTACATGAAAATAATGCACTATATTTGCCAATGAATTATTTACACCGGGAATTATATGACACCTTCACCGTCCAACTATCGGAAAAGAATCCCTTATGGGATGTCCAACTTTGCCAGTCTCCGCAGAGACGATTGCTATTTTGTTGACAAAACTGTGTTCATTCCTGAACTGGAAAGAGCCAACAAGTTCTTCTTCTTCATCCGCCCACGCCGTTTCGGCAAGAGCCTGACCCTATCGATGCTGAAACACTACTATGACATCAATCGGGCAGACAAGTTTGACGAACTCTTCGGCAACCTCTACATCGGCAACCATCCAACGGAGGAAAGAAATTCCTATCTGATTATCGAACTGAATTTTTCGGTCATCGACGGAACGTTGGGGAACTACAAAAAGTCGATGGATGCACATTGCGGCATTCACTTCGAGTCTTTTTGTGATGTTTACTCCCATCTGCTTCCCGAAGGCATTCTGGAACGGCTGAAAAGCAAAAATGGTGCCGTGGAGCAATTGCAACTGCTGATAGACGAATGTGCCAAAGTGGGCCGTAAGATTTATCTTTTCATTGATGAATATGACCATTTTACGAATGACATACTCTCTGACCCTGCCCGTCTGAAAGATTATGAAAGCGAGACACACGGTGAAGGATACTTCCGCAAGTTCTTCAACACCATAAAGGCAGGGACTGCATCGGCCATCGAGCGTTGCTTCGTCACAGGTGTAAGTCCCGTGACTATGGACGACGTGACCAGTGGATTCAATATCGGAACCAACTACTCCCTGTCGCCACGGTTCAACGAACTGATGGGATTCACGGAAGATGATGTGCGACAGATGTTGGACTACTACCGTACCACTTGCGAGTTCCACCACACGACGGACGAACTGATAGAGATAATGAAACCGTGGTACGACAACTATTGTTTTGCCGAAGAGAGTTACGGCCGCACCACGATGTACAACTCCTGCATGGTGCTGTACTTTGTAGATAATTATGTGAATGGCGACGGCAGGGTACCCAAATACATGCTGGAGGACAACATCCGTACAGACTACAATAAACTGCGTATGCTGGTGCGTCGTGACAATGAGTTCGGACACGATACATCCGTCATCCGTCGAATTGTGGAGCAGGGTTATATCACCGCCGAATTGAAAACGGGGTTCCCGGCCCGAAGCATCACTGACCCGCGGAACTTCGTGAGCCTCCTCTACTATTTCGGTATGCTGAGTATTGACGGCACATTGGAAGGTGAAACCAAACTGATTATCCCCAATCAGGTAGTTCGCGAACAGATATACAACTACCTGTTGGAAACCTACGAGAAGGAGGCTCTTACGCAAGAAGACTATATTCGTAGTGAACTCTCTGCAAAGTTGGCCTATCGGGAGGCCTGGCGTGAATACTTCGGCTATATTGCCGACTGTCTGCACCGCTACGCTTCGCAACGCGACAAACAGAAGGGGGAATCGTTTGTACACGGTTTCACGCTTGCCATGACTTCGCTGAACCGCTTTTATCGCGCCATCTCCGAGCAGGAGTGTCAGCAGGGATATGTCGATCTCTTCCTCCGTCCCGAGCTGGATATTTACAAAGATATGTTGCACAGCTATATCATCGAGTTCAAGTATGTGAAAAGCAGTGAACCTGACAGCCTTGTAGAAGTCAAACGTCAGGAGGCTATCAGTCAGGCCAACCGCTATGCGGAAACAGACTTGGTTCGTTCATCCATTGGGCACACCACACTGCACAAGATTGTGATGGTGTATAAAGGCATGGAGATGAAGGTTTGCGAAGAAATTGAGTGACATCAATAGCATAATGCCGAATTAACTATTGATACTTTCATTGAACCACCTTCAACGCCATCCAACGCTCCATCGGATGACGAGTATGACACACCTTATAATACAAACTCTTCTGCACGCGAAGAAAATAGTTTGTATTATAAGGTGTTCCACTAATAAAGGCGAAAGGCCAAATGAATGGTAATCTTATCAATCAACAAAATATGGGCATTTCTCTATGAGTATCTAAAAGAAATCATTCCCAATGTTTCGGATTACTTTTTTCCGAGCATTGGGAATGACAGCGTTCAAATGATCATATATTTAGATGTGAATAGCTTTATTCACAGACGGGGCGGACAGAAAGTCCTTCTTCACGGGTTCCAATAATGACGTCATCAAAATAGCCATACTCAAAATGAAGACGAGTAACAACTAACCCCACCAAATCTTCGGAATAAGATGTATCCAACGTTCCAGTCCAATAGACACCCACTTCATTTGGAGTAAACCCTTGCTCAGCACCTGGTGCTCCAGCCCCTGCTGCAGGTAAAAAGATACTATTTCCATTTACACCTGTCACTTTTTTTCCTCTTACACCATTACAGATAGAATCTGTCCATTCACAATTATTTGTCAGTTCCAGCATCTCATCAGCGGTTGGCATACGCCAATTTCCTCCCCATTTAACAGTTGCCACATCGTACTTCGTCCCTGATATTTCTGTTCCGATATTCACCACACCACCAGTTGACCAGTTTAGGTATTTATAGTTGAACATTGTATATTTCTCTTTTACTTCAGTTTCCCCCCAAGCATAATGATTGCCAAATTCTTCAGGTTTTGTAGCACCTACATTGTGCGATGCCCATTTCACACTTAACCCTAAATCTATCGCTTCTGCTGTACCCGTAACGTTCTCTGCGGCTGTTGTGAAACTTTTCACTTCTCCATAAATGTATTGGTCATTGATGCGCATGTATGCACGATAATAATAAGTTGTGCTTGATTCCAAACCGTCCAAATCCACTGAATGGAAATTCAATTTACTGCTTTCTTCATTTGAATAATCAATTCTATTGTATTTTATTCCATTCTCAACTGTTGGACTTTCATTGTCTTTGCTATAACAGAAGCCAAATTCTGCATTGTTCCAACCGTTAATTTGAGCATTCAATGTTACGGAAGTACCTTTAATTTCCGTTGCTTCAAGTGTCACTATTTGGGGATGTACTATACAAATGTTTGTTGCATCAATGTCTTTTAAAATCATTTTCAATTGTGCGTTATGATCTTTTTGAGGAACAAGATTGAATGCTTCTTGAATGTTATTTCCCTGTAACATATGGAGATATAATTGACAACCAATCATTTTTCCTACATAGTTAGTTTCATCATATCCCCAATATACACTTGCCCCACATCCTATAAATGTTTTTGCTAGAGTATTTGTTCCCATCAATGATTGACAAGCAGTGTTAAAAAATAATGAATTTCTAAATTTACCTTGCATTGAATATTTAAAAAAGTCTTCAGAGAGACAAATATATTTTATATTTCCTATATTACCAATTTGATAACCTTTTACACCTCTCCTACCCATCTCTACGACACATTCCCATTCATCGTGAACACGTTCACCAGAGGCTATCCAATGAAGATCATTTTTTTTATCATATGCACCATGTGTTATAAAAAAGATCACATCATAATTCGTCAAAGAGTCTCTTAAAAAAAGTGTATTTATTTCTTCACCATCTTTTGAAGTTATCTCAAATCCGTTTCTTTTAAACTCTTTACCTAAAAATTTATATTGTTTATTTAGAAAAGCCCTTGATTCATCATTCGCTTGTTGATTCAGAATACATACTTTTTTTAAATCCTTCATGTGTTTGTGTTCGTTCCAAGAAATATTTCTTGTATAAATAGAGTCATCACTTAAAAATTTTGTTATTTTTTCTATCTCAATTTTCTCTTTATCAGCATCTGGTGTATAAAGCCAAGACAAAGGGAAACCGCCTTCTGTTTCAACAAACAAAGCTGTATTTGTAACCCAAGCATCAGCTACACCTTCCATGTTTTTTATTTCATCCAAATGAGTAGCTAACTCTTCTATTGTTTCACATTCAGTAAAAAGAGGATCTATTTCTTCACTTACCGCAACAACGCAATCCGCAATCTTCTCAATGTCTATTTCTGTCTTGTTATTATCAGGTGCAGGTTCTACAGAATTAGATTCACTACAAGCCATTGCAAAGATACCAAGTAAAAGAGCAAATGTAATTTTTCTCATTATTATATATTTTTGTTATTCACTTAATTTGGGAACTCTTCATTAAATTAGTAAGGGTGTGTCAGAAAAAAAGCAGACACACCCTCCACATTCATAATAAAACTAATTTCAGCATATTCTTACTGTCCTTAAAATTTATATGTGGCACCAACGCCGAATACAACTTGATTGAAATTGTTGATAATCTGATATTTCAATTCTGCACCAATTGAGAACTTTTCGTTAAGCTGGTATTCTCCACCAACACCAATGTTGACAGCAATCTCACCATCGCTTGATGATTCCTCACCACCTTCACCCTTATAGATGTCTTCTAAATCTTCATAGAAATCGTCCAAATCATAACGAGTCTTGGCTGAATAACCACTATAATCAAAAATGTCTTCAAAACTCCAAGTATATTTGCAATTGGCATAGCCCAAACCTGCCAAAGGATAAACCTTAATGTTTTCAGCAACATCAAACATATAATGGAAGTTCACATTGATGTCCCAAAATCCAAGTCCGTCTTTCTCCAAATAATAATCAAAAGATGGTTCTACACGAATTGCATCCGTAATCCCATATTGGAACTTAGCTCCAAATCCTACATTACTGATTTCCGAACCATAATTAACGTTTATACCAACTACTTTTTCACCTTTTTGTGCCATAGCAGCACCAACACCTACCATAAGGATGATAGCGACCATAAAAATTTTCTTCATCTTTGCTTAATGTTTAAGTCTTCTCTACTCTATTTAGGCTTTTCGATTCCGCCATTCATTGTTTGTTTGTGCAAATGTAGATAATAAATAACACACAAAGCATATTTATATATAGCGGAAAAAGCACAATAGTGTGGCGAATTTTGCAACATATCACCAACTCTTTGCTAGGGTTTACAGATCCAATTCTTCTGAAAGGTCAAGAAAGAAGTTACGATTCAATATGATTGAAATATGTCGAAGGACAGAAGTGTCAATACTCTGTTTCTGGAAAATTCGATAAATATTGGAGCGGTCGCACGCCAATTTACGGGCCAACCAAGAGACGCTACGTTCCTGATGTTCCAATTCTTCTTTGATAAGTTCACCTATTGCTTTCATCGTGTTGTGACTTTTATAGAAACAAAAAAGGCGAAAAACTACCCAATGCTTGTCCTTGCTTTAGGTACCGCCAAGTAACCCCACGTATAACAAGCAAAGGATAGTTCACGCCTTTTTTAGAGACGTGAACTTCCCACCACTTGTTCTCATACGTTGATTTTTGGCGGTTTCAAAGCAAGGAGAACAAGAGCTAAAAGCTCAAAATCCATATTTCAAGTATCAGGTAGGACGCTTCCTGCCTCAATTAATACTAATTTATTGTGGCAAAGATACACATTTTTAGGAAGAGTAAAGAACGCAGAGTAAGGAATTTCGCGAATTGTGCTGAAAAACATATTTTCATTAACGACAATGATTATAGCAACGCTTATAGCTAACAAACAGAGATAACCATATAGAAAGATTCAGCAACGCTTCAACATCGTCCGCCAACTGAATCAGATGACAAGGGTGCCACCTCATTAATATAAACTCTTTCGCGCGCGCAGGAAAGATATTTTTTTGAGATTTACAAATAATAGTCATTACGTGCGCGCGTGAGAATAGTTTACTCATAAGGTGGCACACCTGGCATAAACGAGTGACACGTCTATACTCCTAAGCGAAGCGCCACTTCTACACTCCTGTACTCCTGAAAGTTGAGCTTGCGAAACTTGAACAATTTACTCGAGAAAGTTAAATCGATTATAGTTCAAACTCCGTTCGTCTGAAGTATTAACACTCCGGCCGAACGGAGTTAATACGAAAAAAGCCTTGCAATTGCAAGGCTTTTTGGGGTGACTAGTGGGATTCGAACCCACGACATTCAGAACCACAATCTGACGCTCTAACCGACTGAACTATAGTCACCATGTATAGGGCTTTTCTCTAAAAGCGATGCAAAGGTAGTACTTATTCTTGAAACGTGCAAACTTTAGAGCAAGTTTTTACTCAAAAAAATATTCCCTAATTCCTATATTGCTCTTTTTGAACAGATTGCGTACACTCTTCAAAAAACGGTCAAGACGACTCTTTTCGGCCTCATTGATAGTTTGGGGCGGATCGGCAGCCGGATAGAGCAAATAGTTTCCCCCACCCCGAAGCGACGGACGTGATGTCCACACCAAACTGTACGAACAATCGGCCAAGGCCGCAATGTGACCAATCTTTTTCAATTCGAGCTTGACCATGGCACCACCATCGGTATTAGGGACTGACATATTGGAGATATAATTACCCAACGAATAAACAACAAGGTGGCGGGCAGCAATGTACTCGTCAGAGCGCACCTCCATGGGTTGAAGCACATGAGGATGACCACCAATCACATGGTCAACACCATTAGCTATAAGCCAATCGACCAATTGGCGCTCCTGACGTTCGGGTTGCAGGCGATATTCAATCCCCCAATGCATACATGCAATGATGACATCGGCTTTCATAGAGCGAGCTTTGGCAATATCGGCCAATATCTGTTCTCTATCAATATAGTTCACCACATTGGGCGCCTGCACCTCAATGCCATTGGTTGCATAAGTATAGCTGAGAAGAGCTATACGAAAGCCGTTCTTTTGAATGATAAGAGGATAGCGTTTCTCGCGTGCGTCACTATTAATATATGTACCCGCGTGAGGAATTTGCAGGGAGTCGAGCACGCGGATGGTACGCTCAAGCCCTTTCTGACGTCTGTCCAAGCAATGGTTGTTAGCCGTCAGGAGGATGTCGAAGCCTGCCTCCTTAATGGCTTGGGCATATTCATCGGGAGCACTGAATTGAGGATAGCCCCGATAAGGACGGCCAGCAAGAGTCACTTCAAGATTGGCTATGGCCACATCGGCACGGCTGACCTCTTCTTTGACATACTGAAAACAAGGAGTATAGTCATAAGAGCCATCCGATTGGCGAGCCGCATCAATCTGTCCCTGATGTTGCATCAAATCACCCGCAAAAAGCAGGGTAATGCGTCCGAATTCTTGAGCAGAAAGGGAGAAAGGGAAAAGGAGAAAGAAAAGACCCACCCTAACTCTCCCTGTGAGGGAGGAAACTGAGAATGCTTCAACTATCCAATCCCCCTCCCTCACAGGGAGGGATGGGGTGGGTCTTTGAGTCCGTCTCATTACTTATATATCTCTTTCTTGCCTGCCAAGAGGGTATTCTTCATCAGCGAGCAAATGGTCATGGGACCTACGCCACCAGGAACGGGTGTGATATAGCTGCACTTGGGAGCCACTTCATCGAACAAAACATCACCAGTGAGTTTGAAGCCTGACTTGCGGGTAACATCAGGTACACGGGTAGTACCCACGTCGATGATGACAGCACCCTCCTTCACCATTTCAGCCTTTACAAAGTTAGGTTGGCCAAGGGCGGCAATAATGATGTCTGCCTCCTGGCACTCTTTCACCAAATCTTTGCTACGGCTATGACATACGGTCACGGTAGCATCGCCCGGATAGGCCTTCTGCATCATCAGGCTGGCCATGGGCTTACCTACGATGTTACTACGTCCGAGGACAACACACTTCTTACCCTGTGTCTCGATATTATAACGCTTCAACAATTCAAGGATTCCGTTAGGAGTAGCTGAAATGTAGCAGGGAAGACCAATGCTCATGCGCCCCACATTGATGGGATGGAAACCGTCCACATCCTTGCGATAATCGATAGTTTCGATAACCTTCTGTTCAGAAATATGCTTGGGCAAAGGAAGCTGTACGATGAAACCATCCACATCAGCATCTTCGTTCAACTCGCGCACCTTGGCAAGCAATTCCTCTTCAGTCACATCAGCCTCATAGCGGATAAGGCTCGACTTGAATCCACACACTTCACACGCCTTCACCTTAGCAGCCACGTATGTTTCGCTACCCCCATCGTGTCCCACCAGAATGGCGGCCAGATGAGGACGCTTTTCACCACGAGCCACCATGTCGGCCACTTCAGCGGCAATCTCTTGCTTTACCTGTTCGGCAATAGCTTTTCCGTCTATCAGTTGCATAATAATATGAATTATGAATTAAAAATTATGAATTATGAAATTATGCGACGCATCAAGGTCTCTTCATAATTCATAATTCACAATTAATAATTAAATAACTTATTTTCCAAACATAAATTTCTCAATGGTCGGCTGCATATTGGCACCACGCAAATTGGTACGGTCAAGGATAGTGCCATCGGGGCCGATAAGCATGATGCAAGGAATGCCCTGTACACCATAGAGCTTGGTAGCCGTCTCGTTAGAGTCGATAATCTGCGGCCAAGTAATCTTTTCTTTCTCTATAGCAGGTGCCAAGTTTTTCAATTCATCCCATACATAGATACCGAGCACGGTCAAACCCTTGTCTTTATAGAGGTTATAGACATTGGCCAAATTAGGAATCTCGCGCTTGCAAGGGCCACACCAGCTTGCCCACATATCAACGAGCACATAGTTGCCTTTGCCTACATAGTCAGAGAGAGAGACAGGATTGCCATTGATGTCAGTACCCTTGATGTCAACATAAGGCTGGCCAACGGCGGTCTTCTGCTGAGACTCCAATGTAGTCTTGGTGGTTGACACACGCTTGGTGGCCGAGAGCCAAGGACCGAATCCGTTCATAAGTTCCAACTGCTCAGCAGGTGTGAGGATTGTGGTAAACTGGGTAAGTACATAACCAACCACGTCGTCCTTATGATTCTTGTATGCTTCCAACACTTGCTCCTTGAAGCGGGGCACCCACTCGTTTTCATACACGGTAGCCCACTCTTCACGGCTGCCTTCGAATGCTTCAGCGGCCTTGTAATAAGCACTGTTCACACTATCCAACAGAGCAGTAACGCGGGTAAGTTCATCATTCTGAGGAGTACCTGAAGTATTACCATCTTCCGCAATAGTCACATTGCCATTCTCCAACGCAAATACGGCCAATGAATTACGTCCATTGGCAGAAATGCCAGCTACGAGAGCTGTGTCGGCCTTTCCTTCGAACACATAAGTGTTGCCATTCACAATGGTACTATCAACACACTCACCCTTGTCAACATTCAAAATGTACAGAGTCTTGCCATTCATGGTTGAATCGGGCAAAGTACCCTTTACGGTGTAGCCAGCGGGAGTCGAGCTACAAGCGACCAGCATAGCTATCATGCCAAGAGCGCCCAGTGAAAACAAATTCTTTTTCATAATCTTTACGAGTTTTTTATTGATTCTTTTATTGGATTATCTTTTGAAATTTGGCATCTTAGGCATTTTAGCCATCATTTTACCCATGCCGGGGCTTGTAATCATCTTCATCATCTTGCGCGTTTGGTCAAACTGCTTGATAAGACGGTTTACCTCCTGAATGTTCGTACCACTACCCTTGGCAATACGGTTGCGACGGCTTCCGTTCAAGATTTCAGGATTCGTACGTTCTTTCGGAGTCATTGAGTAAATGATTGCTTCGATACTCTTGAAAGCATTATCGTCGATGTCGATATCCTTGATGGCCTTACCCACACCAGGAATCATGGCCGCCAAGTCTTTGATGTTACCCATCTTCTTGATTTGTTGAATCTGTCCGAGGAAGTCATTGAAGTCAAACTGGTTCTTCTGAATCTTCTTCTGAAGACGCTTGGCTTCCTCCTCATCAAACTGTTCCTGAGCACGCTCAACCAACGAAACGATATCACCCATACCCAGGATACGGTCGGCCATACGCGAAGGATGGAACTGGTCAATTGCCTCCATCTTCTCGCCCATACCCACAAATTTGATAGGTTTGTTCACCACCGTACGGATACTGAGAGCAGCACCACCACGGGTATCACCATCAAGTTTGGTAAGTACAACACCATCGAAATCCAGACGTTCGTTGAACTCGCGAGCCGTATTCACAGCATCCTGACCGGTCATGGAGTCAACCACGAAAAGAGTCTCCGAAGGATTGATGGCACCCTTGATAGCAGCAATCTCCTGCATCATCTGCTCGTCGATAGCCAAACGACCGGCGGTATCGACAATCACCACGTCGTATCCCTTTGCCTTAGCCTCGCGGATAGCATTTTGTGCAATCTCCACCGGATTCTTGTTCTCCAATTCGCAATATACAGGCACATCAATCTGTTCACCAAGCACACGCAATTGCTCAATAGCAGCCGGACGATATACGTCACACGCGGTCAACAAAGGACGACGATTCTTCTTCGTCTTCAGCATCAATGCCAGTTTACCAGAGAAAGTGGTCTTACCCGAACCCTGCAAACCCGACATCAGGATGATGGCCGGCTGACCGGTTTGTCCCTTCACATTGATTTCGGCCGTCTCGCCACCCATCAATTGGGCAAGTTCGTCGTGCACAATTTTCACCATCAACTGACTGGGCTTCACTGCCGTGAGCACATTCTGTCCGAGAGCCTTCTGCTTCACCGTATCGGTGAAATTCTTGGCCACTTTATAGTTGACGTCGGCATCAAGCAATGCCTTACGCACGTCTTTCAATGTTTCCGACACATTGACTTCGGTGATTTTTCCCTCACCCTTCAGGATTTTGAACGAACGTTCAAGTCTTTCGCTAAGATTTTCAAACAGCATATTATTTCTACTCTGATTTCTAAATCAATAACACAATTCTTTCAGGCAGGCTTCCCTACCTTATTATATTAATATGGATTTGAGGGCGCAAAAGTACGAAAAAAAAGTGTATTTTCTCCCCTACCTGAGAAAAATATTTTTCAGACAGGGAAGAAAAATTCTTCTGCTTATTCCTTCCCAAACTTTAACCCTGGCTTAATGCGACCTTAACCCTGACTTGAAAAGCATCTCTATTGCGCTCCCAATAAAAGCACAAACTTCCCATAAACCAAGGAACAAGAAAGTTCAAGCTGAAACTATCCAATTCTTATATAAAGATTCGCTTTTCACCCTTACCTCCTGCACAAAATACAAGTTTTTGTGCAAAATGTTTGTCTATTATAGTTTCTTATTGTACCTTTGCACCCGATTTTTAACAAAACTTTTTTAGTAATGAATAAAAAACTGTTAATTAGTGCCGCGGCACTTATCGTTTCAACCTCAACTTTTGCAGGTGGAATCTTGACAAACACGAATCAGAATGCAACCTTCTTGCGCAACCCCGCACGCGATGCTGTTATTGCCATCGACGGTGTGTATAGCAACCCTGCTGGTATTGCCTTCCTTCCTGAAGGTTTCCATTTCTCACTCAGCTGGCAAGCTGCTTGGCAGAAGCGTGAGATTACTTCAAAAATGCCTTTCTACGCATTGAACACAGCAGCTCCTGGCATTACATCCAAGGAATTTACAGGCGAAGCAATTGCTCCTGTAATCCCATCTTTCCAAACTGCTTACGTATTCAACGACAAGTGGTCAGTATCAGCCCAATTTGCCATTGGTGGTGGTGGTGGCAAGTGTGAGTTCGACAACGGCCTTCCTATGTTTGAAAAATTGGTAGGCGGCAACTTGGTTTCTGCAGGTGCCACTTCATACGGTTTGACTCAAAACCTCACCGGCGAGCAATATTTCTATGCCTTACAATTGGGTGGTACTTATAAGATTACTGACAAGATTTCAGTATTCGGAGGCGTACGCGGTGTATTGGCCAATTGCTCCTACACTGGTGCTATCGCCAATATCAAGGCTAATGGTATACCAGGAACAACTTTCCTGAATGGTGTTGTTGGTGTTTTGCAAACCCAAATTCAAAATGCGACCCTCGCCGGTGCCCCCCAAGCTACAATCGATCAACTGACCGCAGCTGCTCAAACGGCCGGCACATACGCTTACCTGATGCAAAGCGACTTCAATCTCGATTGCTCACAAGAAGGTCTCGGAATTACCCCCATCATCGGTGTAGATGTAAACTTGGGCAAGTGGAATTTAGCCGCCAAATATGAATTCCGCACCAAAATAGAACTAGAAAATGAATCAGCTAACACCCCTAACGTAGATGCTATGATGCCTACCTATGCCAATGGTGCCAAGGTTCGTTCAGACATCCCAGCTTTGTTCACGATAGGTGCACAATACAGCCCTATCGAAGCCGTTCGTCTTAACGGAGGTTTCCATCTCTATTTCGACAAAGATGCTAAGGGTACTCCCATTAAAGAAGGAAAAAATACATGGGAAGCTTCTATCGGTGCAGAAACTGATTTGGATGAAAATTGGACAGCTAGTTTTGGTTTCCAACGCACACAATATGGTTTCGACGATGCCGACATGAGCGACACAAATTTTAACAACAGCAATTTCTCACTCGGTTTTGGAGGAGCTTATAAAGTAAACGACCTATTGAAAATCAACTTCGGTTACTACCACACCTTCTATGATGAACACGAAGTAACTTCGGCTACAGGAGTAGATGTATATAACCGTAAGAACGACGTAGTAGGTGTATCACTTGACTTCAAGTTCTAATCACACAGACACGTTTTTTATAACGATTGTTAATACAAAAAGGCCGAGGCTTTCAATAGCTTCGGCCTTATCCTTTTATATATAATTTCACATTTCGACTACAATAATTAAGTTTTTTTAGGTTGTGCAAGATATTTTTTATATCTTTGCAACCATTTCTAAGTTTCCGTTGTTAACATAAGGAAAAAGAAAACAAAAAATCATGGAAAAGAAAAGAGCATACAATATCATTGTCCCTACATGCGTCATCGTAGTGTTAGCCGCTAT
The DNA here is from genome assembly GCA_017521285.1 of Bacteroidaceae bacterium. GTDB lineage: Bacteria > Bacteroidota > Bacteroidia > Bacteroidales > Bacteroidaceae > Phocaeicola_A. The sequence goes on from JAFXDG010000053.1 coordinate 13,013, forward strand.
CTGTTGGTGGGGATATAGCCGCTTGAACTTTCAAGAGGAACAAGCTGATGTTGACCTCTATGCTCTGATTCCCAATGATTGTGAAGCCATCTTGGAAACCAAGGACATCAATTCGTTATATAAAACCATAAACAATTCACAATACATCCATCAATACAATCAGTTGAACGTATCTGACTTGCTGAAATTGTTGACTGACAACATCGAAATCATCTCACAAAATCAAGCTCACGGCCTCAGCACTGAGATGAACCGGCAATTACTCGTCAGTTTCCATCACCCCGGCACCACCCATGACCAAGTAATCTATGGGCGCTTCGGGAATGGGGATATCAGTTCTATCAACAAACTGATACAGAAGAGTATCGGAAACACCCACAATCCCAAAAAGCAGACCTACAAAGGAGAGGAAATCATCATCTATCCCATTGGGAAATATTTTCTCGCCTGCTACATCCAACCTAGATTCTTTGCCGCAAGTTTTCAGAAAAAACTTATCGAACAGGTTATTGACACCTATCAAAATGAAAATTCAGTAAGCCAAAACAAGAGTTTCATTTCTTTAGGCAAGCAAAGAAAGCACAACGAGCAACTCTCCCTCTACTTGCATCCGGAAGGAAACAATCAAGCATGGCAACATTATGAAATACGCATGAGTGCATCGGCAATCTATCTCACCAACAATCAAACGGGAGTTGATACAACGAAGAAGAATATGCCCTCACATTTTCTCCTCGAACGAATAGACGAAACCCATCTGCCACGGCGTGTACAATTGATGGCACAATTGCCATTCAAACAACGACATGCGGGAGAAGAAGCTCCATCGTCTATCACGACATTGGAAGACATATTGGTTGAAAACGGATGCAACGAAGTGGATATGATTCTCTTTTCACAACCCACGGCATCCGATACGATGAATTACCAATTGCTGATGGCAACCTTCCCTACACAACACATCGACAAAGTAAAATCACAATTGCGTTTTCCCTTGAATGCAAGACGTCGCACAAGCCTATGGTTACAGGGCGTCCCCTACCCTCTTTGGCAATGCCCTGCTGATACGACTTTGACGTCCTATTTCTTACCGCAATACAAGGGTGAAGAACATTGGCTCAGCATTTACCAGAACTATCTGCTCATTGCCCCTGACAAAGAAACGATTTACAATTATCTGACCGAAGTACTGGATGTCAAAGAAGAAGAGAGTCCTCATACCAATGGAAACAACAAGGTGTATCAGCATTGCTTGGGCGATTTGGCCGAAGAAGCGAACTTCACGTTGGTGACCGATTTGAACGACCTCATCAACCACCATCCTGATATTGTCGAAAGTAACACGTCTTTAATCCCTTCCTTTTTCTTCAAGCATGGGGATTTTTTCAAGCATTTCATGCTTTCCACCCAATTCATTCATGCCGACGGACTTATCAGTACACAATTGATACTGACTTATCAGGGAGACTCCACGCTTGTCAAATCATAAGCGCGCCTTCAAATTTCAATTTTCACTCCGTCGTATGCCAAATGAATATGGGGAGGTAAAGCCTTCTCAACTTCTGCATGAAGACCTATCTGGTGACTCATGTGGATAAACCATGTCTGCTTGGCGCCTATACGGGAGGCCATCCGAAGAGCATCATCAAGACTCTGATGAGTGTCGTGTGCCTCATGACGAAGAGCATTCACTATCAAACAATCAAGCCCTTGCAAATACGCCCACTCTTCATCGGGAAGTGTTTTCAAATCGGTAATGTAAGCCATACGACCAATACGATAACCAAGAATAGGCAAACGGCCATGCATGACACGAATAGGAATCACCTTTACACCTTTAATATATAGAGGCACATGAGGCTCCACTTCGTCCACAGTAATGCGAGGGATACCCGGATATGGATTGGGGCGGAAGCAATAAGGGATGCGCGTGCGAATATCGTTTACCGTCAAGTTGTCACCATAAAGAGGAATGTCGCCAAAGGCACAATAAGGGCGCAAATCGTCCACTCCCCCCACATGATCATAGTGTTCATGAGTGAGAAGCACTGCATCGATGGGACGAAAATCATCGTAGCGAAGCATCTGTTCGCGAAAATCAGGGCCACAATCCATCAAGATGCGCACACCGTCAACCTCAATCATAGCCGAAGCACGCAAACGACGATCATGCGGGTCGGCCGAAGTACATACGGCACACCTGCATCCTATCTGGGGTACTCCCGTAGAAGTGCCACTACCGAGTATGGTTATCTTCATCATTCTATTATCCGATAAAATTCACTTCAGGATGAATATCCACCCCAAATTTCTCTTTGACATCATGACGGACAGCATCGCTCAAGGCAATGATTTCGCGACCAGTCGCTCCGCCCAAATTAACAAGCACCAAAGCTTGCTTGTCGTGTACGGCCGCCCGTCCTAAGGCACGCCCTTTCCACCCACATTGCTCAATCATCCAACCGGCAGGGATTTTCACACGCTCGGTGTCCACTTCATAAAAGGGCATTTGGGGATATGCTTCGCGAATATGCTCCATCACCGCACGAGGCACGATGGGATTCATGAAGAAACTACCCGCATTTCCCGTCACTTGAGGATCGGGCAACTTGCTCTCGCGAATACGGATAACGGCCCGACGGATGGTGTCCAGGGAAATACCTTCACCTATACGTTCAAGTTCGGCACGGATATTTCCATAATCCAAATGAAAGACAGGATTTTTCTGTAAACGATAAGTCACATGAGTAACCACAAACTTGCCCTTCAACTCACTTTTGAAAACACTCTGACGATAAGCATAGCCACACTCTTCACATGCAAACGTACGCGATGTGCCCGTAGCAATCTCTATCGTATCCACCGTCTCTATCAGATCCTTGGCTTCCATACCATAAGCTCCGATATTCTGTACGGCACTGGCTCCCACTTCACCAGGGATGAGAGAAAGATTCTCCATACCTCCCCATCCTTGAGCAACGGTGTAGGCAACCAATTCATCCCACACGACACCCGCGCCTACACGCAAGTGGACACACACCTCGTCTTCGTCCACCACTTGCCACCCTTTGATGGCCGAATGAAGAATGACTCCCTGATAATAGTCAGAGGTGAACAACAGATTGCTTCCTCCTCCCATGTGAAGCCATGGAAGAGTTTCCCACTCTGATTGCATACGGACGAGCAATGCCTCCAACTCATCCACAGAAGTATATTCTACAAAATGAGCTGCCCGCACATCCATACCAAACGTGTGGAGAGACTTTAACGAATAGTCAGTATAATGTTTCATTGTTTCTCCTAATTACTCATGTCTTCAAACCTTGTGAGCACCCACTCATCTTTTATTTTCCGAAAGTATGAAGTATGATTGAAATTGCCTCCCAGACTCTTACAGGTCAATATTTTCCGTTGCGGACGGCGCGAAGGTTTCACCCCATAATCCACATTCACCAGCAAATGCTCAGGCAATACAGGACGGAAAGCAAACCATTGCTCCATATCGATGTTGGCTTCCAAAATGTTGAAATCGTCCTCGGGATCAAGAGTGACAAATGTCATAGGGTCGTTCACATGGAGACTTTGGAAAACACTATCGGTCACAAAACGGTGGTAAAACGAGAAGAACTCACGATGTTTATAGGAAGCAAGCTCCCTTTCGTTCACCCGAAGGAGTTTCCAACATCCGTCCAATTTCTCAAAGAAGAATGTACGCACCGTCCGCGTTTGCATATCCACACACTCCAGGTTAGCTTTCCGCATAGCCGTATCGCGTTCGGCATCCATCTCAGCATCGCGTTCAAAAAGGGTGTAGTAAATGTCCGTCAATCCCAACAGGCGCGAAGTATCCCATTCCTGTTTCCCCAATTGGATTTCCTCTCCCTTGCACAAGTATGGCAAAGGGAAATGTATGCGGTGCATCTGCATGGCGGTATCAGCCGAAAATTCATAGAGAAACTCTTCAAAAATTCCGTCCTCACCTGAAAAAAAGTTTTCTTCAACAGAGGAGAAAAAATGTGTGTCCGAATCCCCCCTGTCCGACGTGTCGGGCACATATATGTCAAGAGGAGCAGGCGGAAGCGGTTTCTCCGCCTTCTGCCTCCCGCAAGCACCGCAAGCAATCGCCACGATACACACCCAACATAAAATCTTCATCATTTCCATAATTTAAGTTTCGTAAGCTCAACTTTCTGGAGTTCAGTAGTTACTTCCCTTCGGTCAGTCGAAAATCTCTTCTGATTCTTACACTAAGGTATGGTCAGGAGTTTTCGCTTCGCTCAGGAGTTACAGACAATAGACTTGAACGTCATGTTAAGTATAGTCGAAACTATCGTCTGAACTCCTGTAACTCCTGCAACTTCTTATACTTGCGAAAGTTGAATCCATAATCTGTCTGAAAATTTGCGCACGCCAATTGTGAATGTACCTTAACCGTCGCTTAAGGTCACCTTAACCCATAGGTAAACCTACCTTAACCAGCACCTGAGCCTCCCCCATCTTTGTGATGAAACAGAGACTTTCCACAACGGTGTTTTGTCCACACAAAAACGCTTTACTTCCAAATTTATCCGCAAAAGTAACGCTTTTTTCGGTTTTAATGGTTAACTTTGCGGCGTTTTTGCAAAAAATGAATAAAACAAGTACCGATATATGATTGAAAAAATAGAGCAATTACTTGCCGAAATCGAAAATTTGCAAGCCGGCAACGCTGAAGAGTTGGAGGCTTTGCGCATCAAATACCTGAGTAAGAAGGGTGCCATCAACGAACTGATGGCCGACTTCCGCAACGTGCCCGCCGAACAGAAGAAAGAGGTGGGAATGAAGCTGAACGAACTGAAGACCAAGGCCCAAGAGCGCATCAACACACTGAAGGAGAATTTTGCCAATCAGGACAATGGTGCCAACGACCTTGACCTCACCCGCACGGCCTACCCCATCGGATTGGGTACGCGCCATCCGCTCTCTATCGTGAGAAACGAAATTATCGACATCTTTGCCCGTCTGGGATTCAGCATTGCCGAAGGCCCCGAGGTGGAGGACGACCTGCACGTGTTCACCAAACTGAACTTTGCCGCCGACCATCCGGCACGCGACATGCAGGACACCTTCTTCATTGAGCAGAATGCCGAGGATGTGACAAAGAACATCATCCTCCGCACCCACACCAGTAGCGTACAGGTACGTGGTATGGAGAGCATCCCCGAGCCTCCCATCCGCATCCTTTGCCCCGGTCGCGTTTATCGCAACGAAGCCATCAGCTATCGCGCACACTGCTTCTTCCACCAGATTGAGGGCCTCTATATCGACAAGAACGTATCGTTCACTGACCTGAAGCAGGTGCTCCTGCTCTTTGCCAAGGAGATGTTCGGCAACGAGACGAAAATCCGTCTCCGCCCCTCATACTTCCCCTTTACCGAGCCTTCTGCCGAGATGGACATCAGTTGCAACATCTGTGGTGGCAAGGGTTGTGCCTTCTGTAAACACACCGGTTGGGTAGAAATCCTCGGTTGCGGTATGGTTGACCCCAACGTACTGGAAGCCAGCGGCATCGACAGCAAAGTTTATAGCGGCTATGCCTTCGGCCTTGGTGTTGAGCGCATCACCAACCTGAAATATCAGGTAAAGGACTTGCGCATGTTCTCAGAAAACGACATCCGCTTCCTGAAGGAATTTGAATCGGCAAACTAAACTGATAATTATTGAAACAGATATAGTACACAGAGACACGGAGACACAGAGTTTTTACACAAAAACGAAAAAATCTCCGTGTTTCTGTGTCTCTGTGTCCACACATTGTCAACACACACACGAGATTATGAAAGAGAAACTGTTCACCTCGGGATATTGGTGCATGCTGGTGGCCAACTTCATGCTCTTTTTCGGATTCTGGTTGCTCATCCCCGTGCTGCCTTTTTATCTGAGCGAGGTTTTCCAATGCAGCTCCTCCTCCATCGGTCTCATCCTCTGTTGCTACACGGTGTCGGCCCTTTGCATGCGCCCTTTCTCGGGTTATCTGCTCGACACCTTTGCCCGCAAGCCCCTCTATCTGTTGGCTTACTTCGTCTTCACCTCCATGTTTTTGGGTTACATCCTGGCCGGCACACTGGCCATGTTCATCGCTTTGCGCATCGTGCATGGCTTGGCCTTCGGCACCGTCACGGTAGGAGGCAACACACTGGTCATAGACATCATGCCCTCCTCCCGCCGGGGAGAGGGACTCGGTTACTTCGGTCTTACCAACAATCTGGCCATGTCCATCGGCCCGATGGTGGGATTGTTCATGCACAATAGCCATTGCTCGTTCAACACCATCTTTGCCTGTGCCCTGGCCGCTTCGTGCATCGGCATTTGCTCGGCATCCTTGGTAAAGACCTCCTACAGGCCTGCGGTCAAGCGCCCTCCCATTTCGCTCGACCGTTTCATCCTGATAAAAGGAATACCAGCCGGCATTGTCCTCCTGCTCATCTCCATCCCCTACGGAATGACCACCAACTACGTGGCCATGTACGCACAACAAATAGGTTTGAAGGCCGAGACGGGTTTCTTCTTCACCTGGATGGCCGTAGGCATGGCCTTCTCACGCATCTTGTCGGGCAAATGGGTTGACAAGGGATACATCACCCAAGCCATCTCCACAGGGTTCTACCTGGTTGTCTTCTGTTTCTTCCTGCTGGCCTTTTGCTCAAACATTATCGCGTGGAGTCCCTCGGTATGCTCTTGGCTATTCTTCCTCACTGCATTGGGATTGGGCATTGGGTTCGGCATCATGTTTCCCGCCTACAACACCCTGTTTGTCAACCTTGCCCCCAACAACCAACGAGGCACCGCCACTTCCACCTACCTCACATCGTGGGATGTAGGCATAGGCATCGGCATGCTTACCGGCGGATACATTGCCCACATCAGCACCTTCGACAAGGCCTATCTGTTCGGCGCTTGCCTGACGGTAGTCTCCATGCTTTATTTCAATTTGAGCGTAGCTCCCCATTACCATAAACACAAACTTCGATAAAAGCCATGAAAAAACAAGAACTTTATGACCGGGTGACCGCCTATTTCCAAGAGGCAATGCCCGTAGCTGAAACGGAATTGAACTACGAGACACCTTTCCAATTATTGATAGCCGTCATACTCTCCGCACAATGTACCGACAAACGGGTGAATATGGTGACTCCCGCCCTTTTCCACGATTACCCAACTCCCGAAGCATTGGCCTCCGCCACTCCCGAAGTCATCTTTGAATACGTGCGTAGCATTTCCTATCCGAACAACAAGGCCAAACACTTGGTAGGAATGGCCCAAATGCTGATAAAGGACTTCAACGGCGAAGTACCTGACAATTTGGACGATTTGGTGAAACTCCCCGGTGTAGGACGCAAGACAGCCAATGTGATGCAAGCCGTCGTTTGGGGAAGAGATGCCATGCCCGTTGACACCCATGTCTTCCGCGTAAGCCACCGCATAGGCCTTGTTGCATCCCGACACACCACCCCCCTTTCCGTAGAGAAGGAATTGACGAAATACTTCCCTAAAGGTGTCATTGCCACCGCCCATCATTGGCTTATTCTTCATGGTCGCTACACCTGCACCGCCCTGCGTCCCAAATGCGAATCATGCGGGCTCAGTTTGCTATGTAAACATTACAAAAAGACAAGCTCCATGCGGGAGGCCAAGCAAAAGATGTCCAAATAAGAGGAAAAGAGTGACTATTTGACGGTTTTGTTTCGCCTTTAAAAAAGAAAAAACTACCTTTGCGGAGGTTTTGAAACAGATTCTTATCATAAACAAATCATAATTTAAAAAGTAACGATTATGCAGACAATTGACAATTTCAACTTTGCCGGTAAGAAGGCAATCGTGCGCGTTGACTTCAACGTGCCCCTGGACGAAAATGGTAAAATCACTGACGACACCCGTATCCGCGGTGCTCTGCCCACACTGAAGAAGATTTCGGCAGACGGTGGTAGCATTATCATCATGTCACACATGGGCAAGCCCAAAGGTAAAGTGAATGCAAAATATTCTTTGAGCCAAATTGTTGACGCCGTATCTGAGAAGTTGGGTGTAGCCGTTAAGTTCGCTCCCGATTGCGCCAAGGCTGCCGATGCAGCAGCTGCTTTGCAACCCGGTGAAGCATTGTTGCTCGAGAACCTCCGTTTCTACGGTGAAGAAGAGGGCAAGCCCGTAGGTATCGACAAGGAAGATCCCGCTTACGAAGAGGCAAAGAAAGCCATGAAGGCCAGCCAGAAGGAGTTTGCCAAGACTCTTGCCAGCTATGCAGACTGCTACGTAAACGACGCCTTCGGTACAGCTCACCGCAAGCACGCTTCAACTGCCGTTATCGCTGACTACTTCGATGCCGATCACAAGATGCTCGGTTACCTGATGGAGAAGGAAGTAACCGCCGTTGACAACATCCTGAGCAACATCAAGCGTCCTTTCACTGCCATCATGGGTGGTTCAAAGGTTTCTACCAAGATTGGTATCATCGAGAACTTGATGGACAAGGTTGATAACCTCATCCTCTGCGGTGGTATGACTTATACTTTCGCCAAGGCTATGGGCGGCGAGGTAGGAAACTCAATCTGCGAAAACGACAAGCTCGACCTCGCTCTCAGCATCATGGAGCAAGCTAAGGCTAAGGGTGTGAACCTCGTATTGGCAACCGACTGCGTAGCCGGTGACGACTTCAAGAACGATTGCAACACTCAGATTTGTCCTTCAGGTGAAATCCCCGCTGGTTTCGAAGGTCTCGATGCAGGTCCCGAAAGCCGCAAGGCATTTGCCGCAGCTATCGAACCCGCCAAGACTATCCTGTGGAATGGTCCTGCCGGTGTATTTGAAATGGACAACTTCACCGCTGGTAGCCGTGCTATCGCCGAAGCTATCGCCAAGGCAACTGCTAACGGTGCCTTCTCACTCATCGGTGGTGGTGACTCTGTAGCTTGCATCAACAAGTTCGGTATGGCCGATCAGGTATCTTACATCTCTACAGGTGGTGGTGCTTTGCTCGAAGCTATCGAAGGTAAGGTTCTCCCGGGTATCGCTGCTATCAAGGGATAATAAACCTTTTGCATAAATAACAGGCGCGGATTACGCGGATTACACGGACATTTAAAAGAAAACCGTGTCATTCATGTAATCCGCGCCTAAATTATATCTTATAATTTGTGCATATTTGAGGGCTTATTCGTATCTTTGCACACTATTATGAATAAGACAGGAAATATGAGACATACGTTATGCTTGGTTGGATTGCTCTTGAGTTGCACGAACATGCTCGGACAAGCCCTGCACAAAGGCATACATTATAATATAGAGAGCAGTGTGGCATGGAGCAATGGAGAAGACTTCGCCCCTTTCTGGTTTACCGCCAACCGCCACGGACTATTTTCAACAGATGCCAATAGTGGCTATCTGAAAGCCGGCCTTTTCCGCTCAACCGAGCAAGACAAAGAGCGCAATTGGCGACATGGCTATGGTCTTGAACTGGCCGCGGCTTATAATCACACCTCCTCTTTCATTGTCCAACAAGCCTACTACGACATTGCTTGGAAGGGAATGCAACTGAGCATCGGTAGCAAAGAGCGTCCTTCAGCATTGAAGAATCCATTACTCAGTAGCGGAGGCCTCATCTTCGGCACCAACGCACGCCCAGTGCCCCAAGTGCGCTTTGAACTTCCCAAGTACATCACCATCCCCGGCACAGGTGACTGGCTGCACATCAAAGGTTTCCTCGGCTATGGCATGTACACCGACAACAATTGGCAACGTGATTTCGTTTCTCCCGGACAACGCTACACCTTGGATGCTCTGCACCACGTGAAAGCCGGTTACCTGAAGATTGGAAACGAGGAGACGTTCCCCCTCTACTTTGAAGGAGCCTTGGAGATGGCCACCCAATTCGGAGGTCATGCCTACAACGTAACGTGGGGACGCGAAGAAATCAAGACCGGAGACTTCAAGATGGGCACGGGCTTTAAAGACTTCCTTGAAGCCCTCATTCCCATGGGGGGTGATGCCACTGATGGAGCTACGTCTGATGGAGAGAGCTACGCCAATGCTTCGGGCAACCACATCGGCAGTTGGCACTTCTCGCTCACATACAATCCAGGAGACTGGAAAATACGCGCCTACTACGAACACATGTTTGACGACCACTCCATGATGTTCTTCGAATATGGTTGGCAAGACGGTTTGATGGGTTTGGAAGTTACCCTTCCCCAAAATCCCATTGTACACACATTCCTCTATGAATACATGGGCAGCAAGGATCAGGCTGGCGCCGTTTATCATGACCATACCCCCGAAATACCTGACCAGATAAGCGCCGTGGACGACTATTACAACCATTTGCTCTACCCGGGATGGCAACATTGGGGTATGAGTATGGGGTCGCCGTTCTTGATTTCTCCCATTTATAATACGCACAACCACCCCAACTTCTTTTTTGACATTACGGGCAGACTCAAATTCCAATACAATCGGGTGAAAACCCACCACTTCGGCATCAGCGGTTCTCCCATGGAAGGACTTGACTACCGCTTGCTTGTCTCGCACAGCAAACATTGGGGAAGCTACTACATCCCCCTGATAGATACCGAAGAACAGACTTCGGCCCTGCTTGAAGTGACATGCGCTCCCAACCGATGGAAAGGATGGAAGTTCAAAGGCTCCGTTGCTTACGACCACGGTAAAACCATCATAGGCAACAACTTCGGTGGTATGCTGACCATAAGCAAGAGCGGAATACTCACCCAATAATAACATACCCAAGAAAACCAACGATGAAAAGAAGAATATTTCCTATACTATTAGGCTTGTCGCTGTCCCTCACATGGGCATGTGGTGACTACGACATCAACGGCGACCTCGACGGAATGTGGCACCTGCGGACGGTGGAAGACCTGACAGCAGACACCATCGCTTCGGTCAAGGAACAGTGTATCTACTATTCCGTACAACAGAATCTCATAACCGTGAACCGTCTGTACGGAAAAGACAGCCCCGTAATCTATGAAAAACATATCGGACGATTCATCCACACGCAAGACTCCCTGATTCTGCACGATTTCCGCATCTTTCAGAACGAGGGCATCGTGGCAACAGCCACAAGTCTTGCCCCATTCTACCTTGATGGAACGACCTCGCGTTACGCCGTAAAGGAGCTGAATGCCGACCAAATGATCTTATCTTCCGACAAACGCGAACTGACCTTCAAGAAATTCTAAAAAAAAGGTAAGATTTTATATAATAAAATTAAGAAAAAACAGTTATTAGAGTATAACAAGACTCCAATCAATAGAACAACGAACTATGTATAAGGATGCCATGTCGCCATGTGCGCGTTGTGTAAAACGTCTCATTGATATTCTTGCATCATTCCTGGGAATGGTGCTCCTCTCCCCCTTCTATTTTGCCATTTGGCTGGCCATCAAGATTGAAGATGGCGGCAAGCCCATCTTTTCCCAAGAGCGTGTAGGCTACAAGGGAAAGCCGTTCACCATCTACAAATTCCGTTCTATGATTATGGATTCCGAAGACAACGGTGTCCCCCAACTCTGTCAGGAAAAAGACGACCGTCTGACCAAAGTAGGTCGTTTCCTGCGCGACCACCATTTGGATGAGTTACCCCAACTTTGGAATATCTTCACGGGCGACATGTCTCTCGTCGGTCCCCGTCCCGAGCGCCCCTACTTTGCCGAAAAGATTATGGAGCAGAACCCCGATTACCAATATGTATATCTGATGCGGCCCGGCATATTCTCTCCTGCCACTCTCTACAATGGCTATACTGACACCATGGAGAAGATGCTTGAACGCCTCCGTATGGACCTCGAATACCTTACCCACCGTTCTATCGGATACGATTTCAAAATTATATTCCTGACCGTGGCCTCTATCGTGACGGGGAAAAAATTCTAAAAAAAACTCATCGGAAGAGATGAATAGAGTCTGCCAAAACTCAATTATCGCAAAAAAAACTTTTTTACCGTACCGTCAGACATTCTTATAATATTCAGCCCTTTTTGAGGAGAGGCGATTACATTGCCGTTCACATTATAGACTGCCATAACTGAAGAAGGTTCTATCTGTACCCCCCCCACCCTAACATGGGGGAAAGTTTCTCCGCCAACAACTTGGTGAAAATCTCATCAAGCATCCTGTCTGATTCTCCTGTCGGATCAGAAAAGGGGTGCACACCATCGGGGCAAAACTTCTGGAAATAGGTGATGTTGCCGTTCTCATCAGGAAACTGGTTGTAAAACTCAGTACCATATCGGGCATTGAGTTCATCAAAATAATGTTCCGAGTCTGGGATATGTCCATCTTCAATACCCGTATAATTCCAAGCATCCAACAACGGCAGGTTGTAGTGTTCCGCTATAGCAGTAAGCACTTGGCTTACATGCTTGCCCGTTACGGTATAGCTGAATGTACACGTGTTCTGGAAATATCCTCCAATGGCTATCACAACATTCGGATTTGTTTCCTTTATTTTCCTGTAGATGAAATTAAAAGCACCGACAAAAGTCTTTTTATCCTCCGACTCCCAATCCACACAATCCAAAGCCGATTCGTCTTTGAGAGTAAAAGCATCGTTATAGCCATGGTCAATTACCACAATATCAACATCCTGCAAGAACGGAAGCATCCGATTATCATAGCTGGTAAACTTCCACACATCCAATTGGTGCTTATCAATAATTCCCTCTTCAACCAAATGCCTGTAAGCCGAATCCTTTTCTTCCATCGACATGGAGAGGCTGAATCCCGAATGCCTTGCTGGCACGGTAAATGTACGTTCCGCAACGAAAGATTCTCCTATCGCATGATTCAAGCACGTCATACCCAAGTTTGCACATGCATTTTGAGGATAAGTGCAACCGGCAGGAATAGACGTACCTAACCAAAGAACCCTTTTTCCCTCGAGTGTTTGAGATGTCACAATCAGACTCAAACATAGAAATACACATGACAACGCTGCTTTTCTCATAGATTCATCATTATGAGGTATTCCGTATGAATTTTATACAAAACCGTCCATAAAATATCGGACAAAGATAACAAATCCAATCAGGAAATGCAATCTTTCCGCTGTTTTTTTCAATATACCCCTCCCTAAAGTTGTTCGGATACATGCGTTTTCCCTGAAATTCCTGCTCAATTCTTTATTTCACGTCGCGAAATATATATTTCACGTCGTGAAACATATATCCCAAAACGTGAAATAAATATTTTGCGGCATGAAATGAAAAAATATGGCTGTTGTTCTTGCTTTTCCTGTTATATTTTTGTATCTTTGCAAGGTATTGCAAAACATTTATTCACTTACACATCAAAATCAGAGAATATGGCCAAGTACATCAAGCAAGAAATGGCGGACATGAAAGGCGAAGGACAGACCAAAGCCTACTACCGGATGCAAATTATCCGTAACATCGGAATGGACGAATTCATCGAAATAATGACCCGACGGGGCGGCTTGACGCGCGGAACGGCCATATCAGCACTGACACATGCCATGGAAACTCTGGGCGAACTGATGGGAATGGGATACACGGTGAGCATCGACGGACTGGGCACCTTCAAGGCTACGCTGGGACTGCGACGTGACAAAGAGATGGACAGCATTGACGGCAACGAACCGAAACGCAACGCACAGAGCCTGTGTGTGAATGGCGTGAATTTCAAGGCTGACAAAAGACTTGTCCGCCAAGTGAGCATACACTGCCAATTGGAACGTAGCCATGTGAGCCGCCTTCGCAAATCGCCCTACACACGCGAAGAACGGCTGGAACGCGCTTTGAACTTCATTGAAGAAAACGGTTTCATGCGTTTGTCCGACTATGTGAAACTGACGGGACTGTCGCGTTCGACTGCCTGCCGCGAACTGAAGGAGTTTCGCACCAACCCGGACAACGGTTTGACCACCAAAGGCAGAGGTCCAAGTTCGGTGTATATCAAGAAGAAATAACAGGAAGATTGAAGGGAGAGAGTGTCATGGCAAGACTCATTCCAACCACATTGTCAGGAAAAATCCTCATCGTACTGTGTCTCGTATTGTACGGTTGTACGGACGAACGGTACGACGAGATTTCCCATGCCCCACTTGCCGATTATGCAAAGACACACATAGGGAACACTCAGCTCCCCATACAGCCCGATTCACTCAAGATACTGGCAATAGGAAACAGCTTCACCGAGAACAGTGTGGCACTGCTGCCCCTCCTCCTGAAGGAACACAGCATAAAGAACATCACATTGGGAAAAATCTGCTACGGAGGCGCATCCCTGCAAGACCACGAAAGATTCTTCCGCAACAAAGCGCAAGCCTATCAGTTCCAAGTGAAACTTTCGGAAGAGGAGGGCTGGAACCCGAAATTGTCCGACACGTCGATAGAAGAAGCTGTCAGGTATTGTGAATGGGACATCATTGTCCTGCAACAGGCGTCTGCTGCATCCGGATTGCCCAAGCACTACCAACCTTACCTGAACCGGCTGATTGAACACATTCTGTCAAAATCGACGAACCCCAATCTGACCATAGTGTGGCACATGACATGGCCCTATACCCCCAAATGTTCCACCAAAGCATTTCGCCCATACGAGTACAAAACCGCCGTCATGTACGAAGCCATTCGCGGCGCGACAGAAACAATACTGGAAGAAACAGGAATCAGGTACTGCATCCCGTCAGGAACCAGCATCAACAGATTGAGGGAGCATCCCTTCTACAAAGACAGTACGGACTTCACCAGCGACGGCATTCATATTGACCATCCGACAGGCCAATATGCCCTGGCTTGCACTTGGTTCCAGACAATCATCCAGCCCATCTACGGCACGGAACTGCATGAAAACACAGCCATGCCAGTCAGCATGGAGGAACAGACACTGATACACTCCATCGTCCGAAGCGCAGCAGCTGACAACCATTGACCGGAGCATCCGGCAATCTACCGGGTGGATAACATTAAATCAGACTTTTCCAAAGACCCTTGCAGGCATATATGGCATAGTAGTAAATGGCACGAAGATAGCCTGTCTTCTCGACATTCACATAGATATTCCACTGCCAAGTCAACAGGGCAATCTTTTTTGAAGTGAGGGATTCACTTCTTACGCGATATAAGGCCGCAACAGTCCCTGTATTGCGGGCCATGTAGCCTTGCTTCAGAATGGAAAGCCACATGACATAATCTTCGTGGTGTATCTGTTTGAAGAAAACCTTTCCCACTTTGGCCGTATCGTACATGCCCGTCAGGTTTCCAATGACGTTTCCCTTAAGCATCGAGGCATAATTTGCACTGGCAGGAGCCTTGACAATACGCCCGGAACGGGTGCCGCACTCCTTTATCTTTTCGTAATCGGAAAAAACAATCGCAACGGAATCGTCAGAATCATTGAAAACCTTCAATTGCTCTTCCAATTTCATTGGCAACCACATGTCATCACTGTCCAAAAAGGCAATGAAACGGCCGTTGGCATGCTTTACGCCTTCGTTTCGTGGCGTTGTAGGCGACCCCGAGGCCTTATTGGTCTGCAACAGGTGGATTCTTGAGTCAGCGTGGCAAAATTCACGGACATGAGAGACTGAATCATCGCTTGAGCAATCGTCAACGATAATCAATTCCCAATTCGTATAAGTTTGGGCAAGGACAGACTGAATAGCCTCTACCACAAAAGCGGCAGAGTTATACATCGGCATTATAATGGAAACCAAATCTTTCATACAATCACCCAACTTACTTTATTCCGATAAATTCAAATCCAAAAACGAGAAGCGAATGACTGTTTTCCCAATATATAAAATCCATATACGGCTATTCTTTATCTCTGTTACAATAAAATTGCGTGCAAAGATAACCAAAATAATTCAGAAACGTACTATAGACAGCAAAGATAAAATAAAAACATTTTGCTCATCACTTCTTAAAAAACTTAAAAGATGTTGAGTTTCAAAAAAATGCATCTAATAAGTTTTTTTGAAGCAATGAACAAAAAAGTCCGGCAAAGTGAAGACGAATGCCTCCTTACCTGTTTTGATATTCGAACTTCAACAACGATATAGTCTTATCCAGCTCGACCTCCTGCGATGCTGTAAGAGGGGCATCGGTGCCTAAGACCTTTTTGCCCACGTAATACTTTTCAAAGATCTCATTCAAGTATCCGACAGAAAAGCGCTTGTCTGCAGCATACAGCTTCTCCTCATGCGCAAGAATCTGCGGAATAGAGAATTTCACTCCGATGATTTTAGCCGGAGTACCTACAACGACAGCATAAGGAGGTATATCCGAATTGACCAGCGACATGGCTCCCACAATAGCTCCACGCCCTAAATGTGCCCCCGACAGGAGGGTAACATTGGCTCCTATCCAGACATCTTCCTCAACAATGACATCTTTCTCAACATCATTGATATGGGAAGGCGCCAACAGAAACTGTGGAATACCTACGGTCGGAGTATGATTTCCAGTCACGACAAGCAGGTTCAGCGATGCCCCCGAATACTCCTTCAACACAAACTTTCCGGTACCGTTTATAATCTTATGATACCCCTGCAGGCGCGAATAAGGATGCAGATACACCTCAGCAGGATTGTTTATCAATGAAGGAAAACCGATGTACGCCCCCTTCCCCCTCAGCGCCAACCTGCTGAAGACCTTGATATGATAGTACAACAAGCGAATGTCATAATCAACCGTATCGAAGAGTTTATAAAAAAAAGACTTTATTTCAGCCATATACCTTGAGCCTTTTGAGTGAGTAACTTATGAACCTGAGTGGTAAAGCAAGAGACATAGACGATATTTATCACAATCATGGAAGAGACCACTCCCAATGCTCCCCAATACCTGCCTATCAAAAAAGCCAGAGGAATATGCAGAAACAATCCGACCAGCGTGACATAAGTCTGCAACTTCACGGCTCCGACACCGTTTATCAATTCCACCTGCAACAAGTCCCATGAATGAATAGCCATATACAATGCCACCAATACGGTCATCTCCCAAGGAATCTCCACCTTATCCCCAATCCAAATCTGATAGACAAACGGAGAAAAGACAACCAACAAGAAAAGCAGAACCACCGACATCAGATAAACCTTGCACATCCTTCTGTACACCCGATTCATCCAAGCAAAATCCTTTTTTACATAAGCATCTGTAAACGCCGGCCAAAGGGGAGACAGCAGAATGGAGTAGAGCATCATCGAGACACTCAAATAACGATATGCAATGTTATACGTAGTGACTTGGTCGGGGCCAGAAAGGTTGGAAATCAACAGATTTGTACATTGATACAGAATAAGCACCTGTATCTGAATCAAAAAGAATTTCGCACCCAACCCCCACAAGTCTCTGACATACTCCAATCTGATAGCCTTTACAGATGGAGCAACCTTCTTGTATCTTCCACTGTACAGGACAAACGAAGCCACCATGGAAACAAAGACAGGAGAAACCGACATTACCAAAGAAAGCAACAAGAGAGAAGAATTGCTGACATACGACAATATCCATATCAAGATGAGAGCAATGAAATTCCCTATCATCGGAAAAGAGGCAGAAAGCGAAACCTGTTGAAAGGCGGCCACAACCGAAGTCAGCACATTGACAATCATCTGGACCGAAAAACAAGCGACCAAAATGTGCAACACCTGTTTCAATTCGGGGTTGTAAGAAGAATCGACATTCAATATCATGGCCCAATCCACATACGGAATAACCAATTCCAACAACAGACACAACGGAAGGAACAGAACGACCATCACAAAGTAAGTCGTAGATACCAGCGAACGGGCACGCTCCCAATTGTCCAAGGCTATAGCCTCGGTCAGCTTATTCTTCAACCCCTGAGTAAAGCCGATGTCGAAAAAGGTAAGCCAAAAAAGGACAGAAGACAGAGTAAGCCAAATTCCATACAGCTCATCCGTCACAAACCCCAGCGTCAAAGGCACCAGCAACAACGATATAAGAATGCTGCATCCTTTTATCACCAACGAAAAAAGAGCATTCTTCTTAACCGCCAGAGAGCGCTGGTCACCTGTTCCATTCCCCCAAAATTTCATAAAACCCTTTTAACCAAATTCAACAATATATACAACCTGTATTTAATCTTAAAGAAGACTGAGGTACGACGGCCAATCCGGTCGATATTGGATACATTCTTACCATGCCGTCTGTATCTTACCAGTTTGTCATCAACGATCCGGTAGCGATAGTAAGCCATCGCCACCAATGTAATCCAATTATCGTGTGAACACATAGAATGTTCTTTCGGAAAAGGCAATGCCTTCTCCAACACCCTGCGCCGGAAAGCAATGCAACATCCCAAAAAACCAAACTTCAGGACTGTTCCCCAAAAAGAGCGGTTGGAACCCCGCAATTCAAAGAAGGAAGCACTCACTTCATTCCCTTCCGCATCGATGACAGAAGCATCTGAAAGGACAAAGTCACAAGTCTCCAACTCTTCCAAAGTACGCTTGAGCTTATCGGGATGCCATTCATCGTCCTGATCTGTCAGAAAGATAAAATCGCCCTTGGCATAACCCAACACATGCTCATAGTTCGCCGTATAGCCATGCCTACCCCGATTGTGCACAATCTTTATCTGAGGAGACTCAAAAGTCTCCAGAATCTTAACCGTAGCATCAGAAGAACCGTCATCTGACACAATAATTTCGTCTCCGGCTGATAATTGGGGCAGAATTGTCTCTATCTGCCTGCGTATGAATTTCTCTCCGTTATATGTAGCAATACAAACTGAAACCATAAGACTCACATTTAATTGTGGTACACTGCATCCCTACGCTTTGACAATGCAGAAAGGGAATACTTCTCCTCAAAAACACCGACAGCTGATTCTGCAATGGACTTGTGAAGTGCCTGGTCACTTATCAATCGGGATATTGATTCTGCATAATCTCTGGGATTATCAGCTATCAGACAAGAAACCGAATCTTCAAAATCAAGTCCCTCCACTCCCACGCTTGTCGTCACAAAAGGAACATTCAATGCAGCAGCTTCAAGAATCTTCATGCGCATACCACTACCGGACAAAATGGGCACCAACATGATGGAACCTGACAATACTTCTGGCAAATCCTCAACATATCCATCACATTTTATTTCCAGACCATTGATATTCTGATTGTATGATTTAGGCCAACCCGAGCCGACAATGTGCATGGTTATAGGAGGAAACTTTTTCCATTCGACCAAAGGCAATACCCTCTTCATCAACCAATCTATCCCCTCTTGATTAGGGAAATGAGAATAGCTCCCAAGAAAAACCAGCGTCCGATTCCATGAAGTGTACTCTTTTTGCAAAGTTGAAACCGCTGCGGGAGAAACATAAATGGGAGACGTAACACCTGCCTTCTGCAATTCCATTTTATCAACATTCGTCAGTGTAATGACCTTGTCGCAATGATTCAAATTGGAGATTTCTTCATCCCGAAGCTTCCTGAACAAGAATTCCTCAGCCTCCGTCAATTGAAAATCGGCCAGCAACCTTTTGTTCCTTACGTAACGGATTTCGTGATGGACAAAAATCTTCTTTATCTTATGCGACAGACGGGGGACAAGAGCCAAAAACGGATAAAAATCAATTTGAAGATAATCCGCCGAAGCCTCTTTCACTATCCGTTCAACAAAAGAAACGAACTTCGCATCTACAGGAAATCCGTAAGGCTTCAATATCCGCTCTACCTGAAAAGCTTTCGAGCCTTTCCTGAAAGCCAAATTGAAACTTCTGACCACCTTATCCCACAAAAAGCTGAACGAAGTCAATTGCTCACAATAGCGATACGGTTTAAATTCGACCTCCGGCCATCTCCGCTGTAATTCTTGCATAGCATCCATCTGATTGTATCCATTTTCCGGAAATACAATCACAAACTTATGAACGTAACGCAAGGATTCTATCATATTATATTGCGCTTGCGCCCCACCTGAGTTCAGAGGATATGGCAGTAGTGATGTCAGTATAACTATATTCATAATAATCTTAAGTAAAAGGCACGTCCCAATGACACGAATAATTCAAATTCCTGGGCCGGGTTGCAATCTTCTTAGCAGGAACTCCCGCAACAACATCATATTCAGGAACATCGCGAGTAACAACGGCACCGCTACAAACGACAGCTCCCTTTCCAATTTTTACCCCCTGCAATATGGTGCATCCAACTCCAATCCACGCATAATCGTCTATGCTAATGGGAGCAAACACACCTGCAAAGGTCGGTGATTTATAATCATGCCCACCTGTCATGACATTCGTGCCGTGTGAGATGGAGACACTGTTACCAATTTCAATCCCTCCCCTTGCATCAAGCACACATCCGCGATTAACATGGGAATTTTCTCCTATCGCCAAATGGTTGGGACTCTGAATATATATTCTCTTCATCAGAAAACTTCCTTTTCCGATTTTAGCTTTCACAAGTCGTAAATAACCACGCCTGATTGTCCAAAAAGGAATCAAGGGCAAGCAATCATTTACCATAAATTCCACAAAGAAAGCTCTTATCCATTTGTACAGACAAGAATTTATGAGAAAGAAAACGGTACAACTATAAATGAAATACAATAATTTCAGCAAATCAAACTTCCCTTCCGATGTCACCAGATAACTATACCAGCGGCTCCGGTACGGATGATTGGACAAGCCCTCTTTCTGGTATGACTCCAAATAGACATTGACTTTCTTGAATCTGCACCCTGCACGATACATTCTATATATCATCTCCCAATCCAACGCATATCCCAACTTCTCCGATTTTGACAGGTCAAACAAGAAACGACGCTGAACATCGGTCCGTACCAAAGAGGAACCATGCCGATATAAAGGGTAATACCGCATTTTGTCTGTATTATCCGAAGCTTCAATCTTCTGGCTTACCACATCTGACACTTCTATACTATTTGCATAAAGGACATCCACATCTTCATGATTCACTGCCATCATAGATTCCAAAGAATTGGCTTCACTGAAAACGTCTCCTGAATTCAAAAAACAAATCCACTCCCCTGTCGCCTGTCCGATTCCTTTGTTCATGGCATCATAGACACCCTTATCAGGCGCAGAACACCAATAGGACAAACGATTCGCATATTCCTTAATAATATCAACTGTCCCATCTGTACTTCCTCCATCAATAATGATGTATTCTATATTCTTCCACGATTGTGCCCAAACGCTATCAATCGTCATTCGGAGAGAAGCGACATCATTATAAACGACTGTAATGACCGTCACCTTATCCCCCAAAAGGGGCCTCTTTATATCATCATTCATAATATGCTTTTCCATAACCATTACAACTTTACATCATCCTTATTCTTCTCATGAATATACAAACGCTCTTCATAAGACTCAGATCCAAACATCACATTATCATACCTCAGAGTTACCAGATTTGTCATTCCCCATATTTTCAGCACACTATATGCACTCAAGAATAGAACAAACAAAACCATATTACTCTTAATTGAAAAGCATTTAAGCAAATCTATCCAAATAATCCAATAAAAGTAGGTAAACAAATTAGCCAATCGGCCGGCAACCACGAAAAATTCGCTGAAGAAGAAAAACATAAAGAAATAGGCCAGATAGGAATTTATAAAAACCGCATTCTCACGCCGGATAGAGACCAATTTGTCATAATAACAAAAAATCAGTATTCCTGTCAACAGCCTTTCCAGATAACCGATTGACAATCCTTTGCTGAGTTCACTCAATTTACCCTCAGTATATGCTTCTACCAAAAACTCATATTCTTCTCCCAAACTTCCCGCGATGGAGACTAAAATGGGGGTTATAAACTTGATTTGGGACAAGAAGATGATATTACCAATGAGGAAAATGGCAATAAAGACCCATCTTGGAGCCCGCTTGTGAAAAAAGAAATATAAGGGAAAATAAATGATGGCCGACAGATGAAACGTCAGCGCCAACGTACATAACAGGAAATACGGTAAAGGTTTACGCTCTACCAGATATTCAATGGCATTGACAAACAACAAGATGCTGATTGTGTTTCTCAACAGGTTGATTTGCATGACAAATCCCCCCATACAAATGAATAGCATTATCCCCAACGGTATATTCTCTACCCTCTGACGCAAAAAGCGGTACAACAAGAAACAATTGATGCACGTTGTCAAAAAAACGAGAAATGAATAGTCGTCAAAAATCAGTTTGCTGATAATAAGCAAAACTGTAAATCCAATCTCAAAAGGAGACTCCTCTAATGAATAGACAAACTCCTGAAAGTTCCCAACATGAATGTCTTCGGTAAATACCGGATAATAAATGGTCCAGTCATCACCTACAAACCCTCTGAATCCGAAGAAAACGACATATACAAACACGCATAGGATACGTATATTCCTTTTCATATCATCAGTGACCGTAACATATACGCACGACAATATGGCATAAAAAAGCACCAATGCTATGTAAGGCAATGAATATATCATTCCATTCAGATTATTTATCTGTTTTCTTTTTTCTCAAATACTGCTGATAGAAGTTTCTGCCAAACCAAATCCAGATAGCACAAAAGAAACCTCCTGCGAAGGCATAAAGCACAACCTGTATGGAACGAGGGAAACTCGATGCCTTTTCCGGTATTGTTGCAGCCTGTATAGTTGTAAAAGCAGGAGTTCGCTCTTGAAGACGTTCTTTTGTCAACTGTAATTGTTGGGCTGTACTTGAATATATTTCATATTTCAATTGCATCTCGTTCTCAAGATTTGTCAGTCCGACTTTATTACTCGTCTTGAAAAGAGACATATTTGCATCTGTCGCTTTCGCATATTCATTTTGAGCCTGCAAATAATCTTCCTTGGATTGCTTGTACAACAGGTGCAAATAGTCAAGATCGTGCCGTGTCTTCTTTGTCCTGTACAAAGTGATATATTGCTGAAGTTTAGAAGTCACGGTATCGGCCATTAAGGCAGACACATATTTATCCTCATCAGAAACCGAGATTGTAATGACTCCTGTCTTCTTATCAACCACACAATTTATAGACTTACGCATCAGACCACATATATTCGTCTGCTCTTTTGTAAGATGAAACGGATTCAAAGGCTTGGGTTCTGTTTTTTTCTTGAACAAAGAAGAAATCCATATTTGCGGCCACCTCCAAACAGGAATAAATGAGTCTTCTATCAAATGCCGATAATATGTCTTGGTATTCTCATCCTCCAACAATCTGACAGGAATATCAAAAAGAGAGATTTGAAAATCTGTTGAAGCCAATACCTGAGGATACAATTCAGGGAATATGGCATCAGAGGATATGGTTGAACCCATTTTCAATCCTAACATGGAAGTTAGACTACCCAATTTACTTAAAGACGAAGACGGATCAGAAGATTCTGGTGCCAGAACAACACTGGTCGTATATATCTTAGGAGAGTTCAAAGCCATAAATACACCCAAAATCGCACTGAAGAAACAGACCTTGATGACCAAAGTCCGTTCAACCCACAACGATTTTAAAAGTCCAATAATATCTATTTCTTTACTTGGCTTATTATTATCTGGTTTCTTTTCCATAACAAAGTCAATACAAATTACTTAATCAAATTAGCAATAGTAGCAATCATCGTAGCCAATGAAGCGGTTGATGTACCGATACTCATGATTTCAGGCAAAGACAAACCTTTGCGGTCAGGCTTGGCTGGAACAATGATTTCACATCCGGGTTGGACAATGTTCTTTCCACGTCCCTTCACACGGGCAATGGTACCATTCATATAAACAATGTATGCCTGTGACTTCTTGGCATTGGATGTATAGCCACCTGACTGCTCGATATAATGCTTCACTTTCTTTCCATCAATGAAAGATACGGTGTTGGGATACATCACCTCACCATTGATTTTTACGGTATTGAGATATTGCGGAACAACAATACGGTCTCCCTCGCGCAAAACGACATCTATCTCACTGCCCGGATTCTCCAAAGCCTTGTCCAACTCGATACCTACATTATATGTACTTCCCAAATCCAATTTTTCAACATCGATAGAGTCGTTACCCAATTTCGACATACGCAACGCCGCTTTCATACGGACTTGTTCTTCCGGTGTCATTGAACGCTCCAGACGAGCACCTCTTACGTATGCTTCCTCCGTCAAGCCACCAGCAGCTGCAATCAGTTCGCTCAAACGATAGTTCTTTTTCGTCAAAGCATACGTTCCCGGGAACAGGATTTCACCCTCTATCTTTACATTCTGTTGCTCGTAATATCCGGGACTACGGCGTACATAGATTTCATCAAAAGGTTCCAATGCAAAAGCAGATTCGCCATTGACAACAAATCCATCAACTAAAGAGAAGGTGAAAGTCTCGGCTGTTTCGTTATTAGAAGTGGTTGCTCCTGAACGCTTGATACGGCGAGCAATATCCACACGGGCGGTAGATGCAGCCTCTTTCAATCCACCGGCTTGCAAAATGAGGTCTTCCAATGTCGTATTGGCCGCATACACATACGTTCCAGGGAAAGCGACCTCTCCGTGGATTGACACGACCTGTTCTTCCTGTATATCCGTGATACTGGGAATCATCAACACATCTTCATTATGCAAAAGGATGTCCGCCACGCTACCATCCAATATGCCTTTGACATTTATGGAAATAACTTCCAATGAGAGGTCTTCACGCTTGCGATGCAGAACGGCACGATTGACGAATGCGTCGCCCATTGTACCTTCAGCAGCTTGAATCAATTCACCGACGGTTGTCACCCGATTGCCAATCTGATACATACCAGGGCGGAACACTGCACCCTTGATTTCTACCATATTCGAGAATTTCGGGATAACAGAATCGACGTTCAACGAGTCTCCGTCCATCAAATGGAAACTACTGAAGTCCAATTCATCCACATTGAAGATCTGATAATCACGTCCACTCTTACGAACCAGACGCACATTCTTCGTATAAGCATCACCGGCAAAACCTCCGGCAAATTCCAACAGGCTGCCTACACTCTCATCACGCTTCATTTCATAAAACATCGGACGCTTGACCTTACCGGCAATGTTCACCAAGCAATCGTAGGTACCGACAACAATGACATCGTCATCCATCAAACGGATATCCTGCTTCATCGCGCCATTGAGAATGTAATCATAGATATCCAACGTAGCCAGCAATTGATTGTCCCGATAGACTTTCACAGCACGCATGGTACCGATTTCATTCATACCACCGGCTTGATACAAAGCATGGAAAACAGTCGAGAAAGACGAAAGGGTATATGTACCGGGATTCTCCACTTCACCCATCACATTCACCTGTATGGTACGTATCTGCCCCAACGTGAGTTTGATACCCGACGCTGATTCATTGTCGGACACACCGGAATAAATCTTCCTCAACTCTGTCTGCAAATAATTATTGGCTTCCTTAACCGTCATTCCGTTCAGATAGACTGGCCCTAATCCTTCAACCAAAATGGCACCGTCGGGAGATATGGTTTCCTGAATAGTGTTCTGCGATGCTCCCCAAATGTCAATGATAACTTCATCACCCGGGCCTAAACGATAATTGGCAGGAGTAGCGATATTCAAATTGGGTTCAAAAGAAAGCTGCTTGTTGCTAAAGATATTACGGCCAAAGATTTTTTTCTTCGGCTCTTCCTTATTCATTTCCATGTACAGATCCAAACTATCAGGCATGATAAAGCTCAGTTCCTGAAGCATGAGTTCTTCCTCCGTAAGTTCTCCTGGTTTCTTCACTGTTGACTGTCCGGTTTGACTTTTTGCAGACTTCAGCATATAGTCCCGCTTGATGTCAGTCTCCGGTTTGTTGCGGGTGCGCACCTTTTTATATATCTCCGTATTTCCAACAACGCCCTTTTCTTGCTTACTATATTTAGCCTTCAAACGGTTGACCTGTTCCATGGTTACGCCACGACGAATCAGATTCTTGACAATGTCATTCTGCGACATTCCTTTTTCTTGTTGCTGGAGAACATATTCAACCACCTGTTCATCCGACATGGTTTGTGCCAACGATGTTCCTCCACAGACCACCAACAGCAACAGCATCACTAAGTATTTACGCATAAAAAGTTTGTTTTTCTATAAAGTTCCAATATTTCTTTCTCTACTACAAAGTAACGCATAACGCGCTATTTTATTGCAAAAGTAGTAATTTTATTCCGTTGCGGCTATAAGAAAAGGAAAAATCTTATTGCCAGAAACAAATAAAAACAAGAATCAATACAAAAGAATGAAGAATAATGACTATTTTTGGCGCCGAATTCAGAACAAGGCCCCCTCTGATGCAATACGGAGAGCCGCAAAATGAAAGAAAACAAGTAATAATATATACAACACTGCGAACTTTATGTCAAAATTAAGATTCAGGGTTATCGAGACAGCTTTCAGAAAGAAAGCGGCAACAGTGACGCCCCCCACACAAAGACCAACAGAATACTTTGCCAAATATGTATTCAATCGGGCAAAAATGTTCAAATACTTGCCTCATGACGTGTATGAGAAACTGATTGATGTCATCGACAACGGTGCCCCACTCGACCGTAATATAGCCGATGAAGTGGCAGCAGGCATGAAGAAATGGGCTATCGAATTAGGTGTAACCCACTATTCCCACTGGTTCCAACCACTGACTGACGGTACAGCCGAGAAGCACGATGCTTTTGTGGAACATGACGGCAAAGGGGGAATGCTTGAAGAATTCTCGGGCAAACTGCTCGTACAACAAGAGCCGGACGCATCATCCTTCCCCAATGGCGGAATCCGAAACACCTTTGAGGCTCGTGGATACAGTGCATGGGACCCTTCGTCACCCGTCTTTGTCGTAGATGACACTCTCTGTATCCCTACCGTATTCATTGCCTACACGGGCGAAGCTCTCGACTATAAGGCACCGCTGCTGAAATCCTTGCGTGCCGTAAACCAAGCCGCCACAGCAGTCTGCCACTACTTCAATCCCGAAGTGAAAAAGGTGTTCACTTATCTCGGTTGGGAACAGGAATACTTCTTGGTTGACGAAGGACTCTATGCTGCCCGCCCTGACCTGCTGTTGACGGGCCGTACTCTGATGGGGCACGAATCGTCAAAGAACCAACAGCTCGAAGACCATTACTTCGGTGCTATTCCTCCACGGGTAGCAGCCTTTATGACCGACCTTGAGGTAAAGTCTTTGGAACTTGGCATACCTGTAAAGACCCGACATAATGAGGTGGCACCCAACCAATTCGAGCTGGCACCCATTTACGAGGAGTGCAACTTGGCCATTGACCACAATATGCTGCTGATGTCACTCATGCGCAACGTGGCACGCAACCACGGCTTCCGCGTACTGCTCCACGAAAAGCCTTTCAAAGGGGTGAACGGTAGCGGCAAGCACAACAACTGGTCATTAGGTACTGATACAGGCATCCTACTTCATGCACCGGGCAAAACCCCGGAAGACAATCTGCGCTTCGTCACTTTCGTCGTGAACACCCTGATGGCTGTATATCGCCACAACGGACTGCTGAAAGCCAGCATCATGAGCGCCAACAATGCCCACCGTCTGGGAGCCAACGAAGCTCCCCCTGCCATCATTTCGTCGTTCCTCGGCAAACAACTGAGCGAAGTGCTCGACCGATTGGAGACAAGCAGCAACGATGAACTCATCATCATCGAAGGCCGACGGGGCATGAAGCTGGACATTCCACAGATTCCAGAATTGCTCATCGACAATACAGACCGCAACCGCACATCCCCCTTCGCTTTCACGGGTAACCGTTTTGAATTCCGTGCACCAGGCTCTGAAGGTAACTGTGCCAGCGCCATGATAGCCCTGAACTCAGCCGTAGCAGAGCAATTGGCCGACTTCAAAACCGAGGTTGACGGGCTGATTCAGAAAGGCGAAGAAAAGATTTCAGCCATCCTCAGTGTCCTGCGCCGCCTCATTAAAGAATGTAAAGCCATACGTTTCGACGGCAATGGTTACAGCGACGAATGGAAAAAGGAAGCAGCCCGCCGCGGATTGGATTGCGAGACAAGCTGTCCGCTCATCTTCGACAATTATCTGAAGCCCGAGACAGTGGCTATGTTCGAAAAGACCGGTGTGATGAACCGCAAAGAGCTGGCTGCACGCAACGAAGTGAAGTGGGAAATCTACACTAAAAAGATACAGATTGAAGCTCGCGTATTAGGCGACTTGGCCATGAACCACATCATCCCAGTGGCAACCAAATATCAAAGCGACCTCATTGACAATGCCTACAAAACGATGAAGCTCTTCCCCACCGAAAAAGCAACAGTGCTATCGGCCAAAAACATCGATTTAATCGAGCAAATCGCTGAATTGAACAATTTCATTGAAGAGAATGTGGCACGCATGATTGAGGCACGCAAAGTGGCCAACCGAATCGAAAGCGAGCGCGAAAAAGCCATTGCTTACCACGACACGATTGCCCCCATGCTGGAAAGCATCCGCCAACGCATCGACAAACTGGAACTGATTATCGACGACCAGATGTGGCCATTGCCGAAGTACCGCGAATTGCTGTTCATCAGATAAATTCTGACAATACACACGGGTGTCCGATAAAACTTGCATCAGCAAATGTTTTATCGGACACCTTTCTTTTAGAGACACTCACACGTGGCTGCCGCCAAACTTGCACGTGAATCCTACCGAACCCACACAAAAGTTTTTCCAAACTTACACGTGAGATTTTCCGAGCTTACGAGAGAGATTTTTCAAACCCACATGCAAGCGGCAAAACACTTACACGTAAGTAGCCCCGGAACTTACACGTAAGTACAAAAGAACTCACACGTAAGTTCTGGGGTAACTTACGTGTGAGTTCCTACAGCCATTCTCAGAAGAGAAACTGGCCATACATATTCATTTAATAATCAAAGCATTATTCTTCTATTGGGGTTTCCTGTTCTTTCGGTTCATCAAGCACCACTTGCACCTCCTCCACTTCACTGTTACGGCGACGGAATTTGATGACATTCACCATATCGGAGAGGCCGTAAACCATGCAACCTATACCTAATATAATAAAAGGAACGTTGGCCGACTCGATGGGATTGAACAGAATGAAGATTCCAACCAACATCACCAACACCGGTGTTACATAAAACCCAACCGGTACGCGTGTCCATTGACGGGCCACTGTCAACTGAATGATTTCGCTAAGTCCGGCATAAGAAAGGATGATACCCAAAGCATACATCAGTGACTTTTCAAAAAAGACAGGACTGACAATCAGGCAAAGACCAAACAAAATACTGCCTATTCCCAAAACCTGCGACCATCCGAAACTACGATTTCCTTCAGGGGATGTCTGACGAAAATAGGCCAGCAATGACAATAAGCCAGGAATCAGGAACAAACAGCCTACGGCCATAATCAAATACGTCACGGCATTCTGTGACCAGAAGACCAGCAATATACCTATCAACAGAGCGGCTATACCGCGAAGCATCGCCATCGTAATGCCAGTAGTTTTCTTTTCCATCTATCTATTTCTTATATATTAACCTCTCTCATCAGAGAAGAAGTGTTTTGCATCATTCTCACCACGGCCAATCCTTCATCTTCATTGACCAACATGGCCATGTAGAGCCACCACAGGAGCAACACGACCAACAGAGCCACGCCCAAGCGAATCCAAAATTCTCTTTTCATTGTTTTCATTTGTTATGAGTTACCGGCAACAATCCATGCCGCCTTCATACATACTCCAACAAATGAAACAGCAATTTGTTTTTCAGAATCTGTACCCTACCGTCAGCAACAACTGGGAACGCTCATTATCCATTCTGGTTGCGGGCAAAAGGCCATCAGCCGACGTAGGGTATTCCACCAGTGCATCATCGTAACTGAACTGACTGTCGAAGGGATAGAATTCGCTCTTCTGATGAGTGTATTGGAAAGCAGCATCCACATAGAATTGTCCCGTGCGGAAACCCATACCCAACGTGAACGTGTTGCGGGCCAACATATTCTCGTACTCGGCATCAGTGCGGGTGGTATTGGGATAAAGCCACTTGTAAGCACTCTTTTCAAAAGCAGCCGAACTATAATTATATCCGGCACGAAGACTGAATTCAGGTATCAATTTTACCTCGGCACCAATGCGGAAGGTATGTACCCCCTTCAAATCTTCATCTATCCAATCGTTTTCTTCTCCCATCTCGTATCCGTCATCATAACGGAGTTCTGACGAAGAGTAATCGGTATATTCATACTCGGCACCCAATGCAACAGACGTACCGATAGTGTGTCCCAAACTGAGGTTGAACTTCCATGGAGTGACCAGTTCGTAATCAAACTCGGCTATATCAGTCTCTCCAAAGTAATTGTCCAACGATGAAGAGAGTGAAGCCCAATGACGATCGGACAACTTGTACAATGTAGGTGTATGAATAGCCAATCCCATGCGGAATGCCGACTCTTCAAACGGACGGAAAATGGCACCCAACTTTGCATTCACACCCGTACCCTCTGTAACGAAATCGTTGCTCAGAGTAAAGTCCGTAGGGGTACCATCAAATTCGCCCCATTCGGTATAAGCCGAAGAACGTTTGTAGTTCACGTCGTGGAAACCTACAGTCAATCCCAAGTAGATACGGTCATTGATATTGGTGGACATATTGATGTCGAACACATTCACTCCACCCGTCTCACGGCTACGATACTCAGTTTCGTAGCCAGGCATACCAATATAATGCTTATACTCATAAAGCGGACGTCCGTTCACATCAGTGATGGGCTGTCCATCACCATCTACGAGCGGCTCGTCACCATCCTCTCCATCAGGGCCAATCTGAGGGCCGATAAGCCCTCCCTGAATACCCAAAACACCTAACCAAGACAAATCGCTCCACGCTTCGCCATAGTAATTTCCTTTGAGATCGTTATACACCTTATAATAATCATCCAGCGGAAGCGGATTATAATTGCCGTATGGATCATGGTTCGTCATGTTTGCAATCTGGTCGGTCAGTGACATCCCCAACAAATTACCATACATAGCCATCCGTCTGCTGAAATTGCGTTGCTTGCGATAGTTCACACCGATGTTCACATAACGCACCGATGTCTCGTTACCGATTTTGTTGCTGAACACCACACCCAATTGGTCAAACGACATGCGTGAGCGGTTCTCTTTCCCAATCATTCCATCAAAATCACACTCTGCCCGTGTATCACTCAAACTGATAGAGCCCGATATGTCGTTACTACGGAAAAGTCCGATACCTGCGGGATTACTTCCCATCGTGGAAATCTCACCACCCAAAGCACTCATGGCTCCACCCATACCCACAAAACGGGCTGTACCGTTCAAGTCGGTATCAACGAGGCGGGCTGCATCATATTGTGTCTGAGCCAAAGCCGTAGCCCCAAAGAGGCATACGGCTACAGTGCTCATGAATATACTTTTTGTCTTCATTTCATTTACGTTTTAGTTCTCAACTTTGAATTATCTGCGTCCACCACCTGAACGGCTACCACCACCGCTGCTCGAACTACGGCTGCTTCCACCGCCACTGAACGACCCGCTTGAACTACTACGGCTGCTATTTCCCGAAGAGAATGAGCCTGAGCTGCGCGAAGAACTGCTCGATGATGAGCGGGTAGAATATGAGCTGGACGAACTGCTACTGCTACGCGAACTGCTACTGCGTGACACACTTTCTGAAGAACTGCTACGCGAACTGCTGCTACGCGATACATTTCCAGAAGAATTGCTACGTGAACTGCTACTACGGGTATAGTTTCCCGTTGAGCGGTCAGTTGTAGCACTATTATTGCGGCTCACGGTATTACGGCTTGCGCGTCCTGTTGTAGGAACGGCATCCTTCACATTCGTGTTACGTCCCGTAGATGTAGAACGTACAGCTTCGTCCGTATTCCGTCCCGTCACCACACGTCCTGAAGTTCGGTTTGAACCATTTCCACGTGAAGCTATACTCGTACCGCGATCGTTTCCACGAGTAGCACGCACTCCGTTATTTTCACGTCGGTCGTCACCACGCACCGCGTTCGGACGATTGGCCGCACGACGTCGGTTATCATAATAGAATCCGTCGCGCCAACTACCACCTATGTGACCGCCTCCGGCCCAAATGGGACCATGATGATGGTGATGGTGAGGATAATAGCCCCAATAGGGATAGTGATGGTGGTGATACCACGGGTCACCCCAACCCCATCCGAAACCGAATCCACCCCAACCGATGTGCCAACTCCATCCGTAATTCCAATGCCACGGATCGTGACGCCAGCTCCACCAAGCCGGATTGCTCCATGTGGGGAAAGCATACGCATAATAGCCATCGGTATATACATTCCAATCGAACGGAGACCAGGTGTACACCAAATCCCAATAGAGAGGACTGCTAACCGGCACTGCTACACGGGGACTACGGAATCGTATCAGGCGGGTTGCATACTCGTAATCTTCCTGCGTGCCCTCAAATCCGTTCACCCATTCGCCTGCAGGTTCAACATCTTCTTCCTCTTCTACGACATAAACAGTTTCTTCATCTGCTGAAGTATAACGACGATTATATTCATCCACGTCACGCTCCACACCGGAAGCATCACGAACTGTACCCGTCAAAGCTTGCAATTGTTTGCTCGAAACTGTCTTGACACCTGCTTCTGAGGCGGGAACCCGACGTATATCTCCATCCGAAGTGATAACTGTTACAGTTGCTTCTTCAACCGGACGCTCAACCTTCGTGCTTTTTTCCTTCTTCTCTTTCTTAGGAACAAAGTAAAGATCATCGTCCAGACTCTGTGCCATGCTCAGTTGTGGCAGGGCTGCCAGCAAAAACGATAACAATACTAACTTTTTCATAACACTACTTTTTTAAAATTCTCATCTATTAATCTCTGCTATCTCTACTGCAAATATAAGCAACTATATTCATTCAACCACAGAAAACTAAGTTTTTTTATATAGTTTTTCCTGTTATTTCACATTTGAGAGCTACTTTTTGGGCTTATTTTCAGTTTTTAAGGAATTTAAAGACGAATTATAGACAGAAAAGCAGTACTTTCGCACATCGAAACTCAAGACTCATAACTCATAATTCATAATTATAAACATGTTGTACATAGAAGTCACTTTCACCCTCACCCCTTGGAGCGAAACCGCTCAAGACATCCTTACCGCTCTGGCAGGCGACATCGGCTTTGAGAGTTTTGTGGAAGAAGATAACCTTCTGAAAGCCTACATCCAGCAAAAATTCTACGACGAAGAGGCCATCAACGGTATCATAGCCGATTTTCCCCTACCCGACATAACCATTGCCTATACGGCTCAGGAACAAGAAGACAAAAATTGGAATGAAGAGTGGGAGAAGAACTTTTTCCAACCCATTGTCATTGGCAACCGTTGCGTCATCCACAGTACCTTCCATAAAGACATTCCCCAAATGGAGTACGACATTCTTATCAATCCTCAAATGTCCTTCGGCACAGGCCACCACGAAACCACCAATCTCATTGTCAGCCGTTTGTTGGAAACAGAATTGGAGGGAAAGAGTGTACTCGACATGGGATGCGGCACCTCCATTCTGGCTATTCTGGCCGCCAAGCGTGGAGCTTCGCCCATCACTGCCATTGACATTGACGACTGGTGTGTATCCAATTCGGCCGACAACATCCGCTTGAACAACATTGATTGCATCAACGTACGATTGGGCGATGCCGACGTACTCCGTACCGAGCGTCCGGCCTTCGACCTCATCATTGCCAACATCAACCGCAACATACTCACCACCGACATGGATGCCTACGCCCTGTGCATGAACCCCGGCAGCCGCATCTTCCTCAGTGGATTCTATGTAGATGATATTCCCGTTATCCAACAAAGCCTGATGGCCAACGGACTCTCCTTCGTGGAACATCACGAAAACAACCGTTGGGCTATGGTGGTTGCAGAAAAAAAGGCATAAGGATCTTAACCTTACCCGATATATACGTTAATGCCAAGTGAGACATTGTTCTCGCCACGACTATGCCCAAAACAGATAGAACCGTCGTGAGCCAACCAACCGATGGCAGCATTCAGGTCGCGGTCGGCCAATCCGGTGGCATGCTTCAATTCCGAATACGTCCATTCGCGGTTGTTTCCAAGGGTCACTAACACAAGGTGGGCATTACGGCAAATAGTAAATCTATCCATGGGGCAAAATGTTTTTCTTTATAAGTTTGGTAATTTTCATTGGGGATATAACAAGGATTCGGAGAAAAGGTTTTATCTTCGCGCTGTGAAATGAGTGATGAGCTACGAGATACAAGCTACAAGTGGCGAGTATGTGCCGCATAGTGATTCGTAACTGGCAGCTCGTAGCAAGTCATTAAAAAACTGAAAAAATATGATTTTGAACGAACGAGAAGAACGGCATGAACACCTCCTGTGGGTGGCCCGCCAGATGATGACCGCCGCACGTACGGCACCGAAAGGGAAAGGTATCGATGTGATTGAAACCATCGCAGTGACAGGAGCCGACATACAACTGTTGAGCGACACCATGCGGCAAATGTACGAAGAGAATGACTTCAAATTCTTCCTGCGCGATGCGGACAACATCCTCAGTGCAGAGGTCATTATATTAATAGGTACGCGCGAGCAATCGCAAGGTCTCAATTGCGGACATTGCGGATTCGAACTCTGTGCCGACCGTTTGCCCGATGTGCCCTGCGCACTCAACACAGTGGATGTGGGCATTGCCATCGGTTCGGCTTGTGCCATGGCTGCCGATTTGAGGGTAGATACACGCGTCATGTTCTCGGCCGGACAAGCCGCCCAACGCCTTGGTTGGCCCGAAGGATGCCACACTGTGTTTGCCATCCCTGTAAGTGCATCATCTAAAAATCCTTTCTTCGACCGCAAGCCGAAGGAGGAGAAGAAGAATGAAGAGTAAAATAAGAATGAATCAGCCTACAGAAAAGATCCAAAGCCGATACTCCCTCCCTGCCGAATGGGAGCCGCAAAGCATGGTACAACTGACGTGGCCGCACGAGAATACCGATTGGGCAGAGATATTGGACGAAGTATATGAATGCTTCATCTGCATTGCCCGCGAGGTGGCCAAGCGCGAACGTCTGTTGGTAGTCACCCCCCACCCTACCCGTGTGGAGGAGCAACTCCGTCAGGCCGGTGTGCGTATGGAGCACGTTACCCTCTTTCAGTGTCCGACGAACGACACATGGGCACGTGACCATGGGTTCATTACAGTGAAGAGTGAAAAGCGGACCCCATCCCAACCTTCCCCAAGGGGAAGGAGTGAACACTCGAGTGAAGAAGACATTTCACTCCCCTCCCTTGTGGAGGGGCAGGGGGAGGGTCTTCTAATCCATCTCGACTTCTGCTTCAACGGATGGGGCATGAAGTTTGCCTCCAACCTGGACAATCAGATAAACTCCCGCTTGCACAAGGCTGGAGTGATGGAAGGCGAGTATGTGGATTGCCTCGACTTTGTGTTGGAGGGTGGTTCCATCGAGAGTGACGGTATGGGCACTCTGCTCACCACCAGTCATTGCCTGCTTGCACCGAACCGCAACGCACGCCATACCACCAAAGAGGCTTTGGAGCAGAAGTTCAGCGAATGTTTCGGCACTCGTCAGGTCCTTTGGCTCGACCATGGCTACTTGGCAGGCGACGACACGGACAGTCACGTGGACACCCTTGCCCGCCTTTGTCCGGACAACACCATTGCCTACGTGCAATGTACCGACAAGACCGATGAGCACTACACCGAACTTCACCTGATGGAGGAGCAACTGAAGACCTTCCGCACCCTTGACGGACGGCCCTACCGCCTTGTGCCCCTGCCCATGACGGATGCCGTGGTGGAAGATGGCGAACGCCTGCCGGCCACCTATGCCAATTTCCTCATCATGAACGGAGCAGTGCTCTACCCTACTTACAATCAATCCGGAAAAGACACTTTGGCGGGCAAGCAATTACAATCCATCTTCCCCGATCGCGAAGTGGTGGGCATCGATTGCCGCGCACTCATCCGCCAACATGGGTCGTTGCATTGTGTGACGATGCAGTATCCAAAGTGAATAATATATCTTAAAGAATGAAAACATTGAAAGTCGGTCTCATCCAGCAGGCCAATACCGCAGATTTGCGCTACAATCTGAAGAAACTGAGTGAAAACATTGCCGCCGTGGCCTCTCACGGTGCCGAACTGGTGGTGCTTCAGGAGTTGCACAACAGTCTCTATTTTTGTCAGACGGAAGACACCCGCCTCTTCGATTTGGCAGAGCCTATCCCTGGCCCTTCCACCGGATTCTATAGCGAACTGGCGGCCATGCATCGCGTGGTGCTGGTGACATCGCTCTTCGAAAAACGTGCACCGGGCCTCTATCACAACACCGCCGTCGTGTTCGACAAGGATGGCTCCATCGCTGGCAAGTATCGCAAGATGCACATCCCCGACGACCCTGCCTACTACGAGAAGTTTTACTTCACTCCCGGCGACATCGGTTTTGAACCGATACAGACTTCCGTGGGCAAACTGGGCGTGCAGGTCTGTTGGGATCAGTGGTATCCCGAGGGGGCACGCCTGATGGCATTGAAGGGAGCCGAAATACTTATCTACCCAACCGCTATCGGATGGGAAAGCACCGACACCGACGAAGAGAAAGCACGCCAGCTCGGAGCTTGGGTCACCGTGCAACGGGGCCATGCCGTAGCCAACGGATTACCCGTCGTGGCAGTAAACCGTGTGGGACACGAACCTGACCCATCCGGCCAGACGAACGGCATCCAGTTTTGGGGAAACAGCTTCGTGGCAGGTCCTCAAGGCGAACTCTTGGCCGTGGCCGACAACTATAAGGAGCAAAACATGGTAGTCGAAGTCGATATGGCCCGCTCGGAAAACGTGCGCCGCTGGTGGCCTTTCCTGCGCGACCGTCGTATCGATGAATTTGATGCACTCACAAAGCGATTCATTGATTAAAGTGAACCTTCTTCATATTTCTGTTGTTTTGGGGAGTAGATTGATAACCTATAAAACAGCAGATTATGAAAAGGATTTTATTCATGGCCGCATTGCTGAGCCTGCTTTGTAGCGAAGTAGTGATGGCACAAATGACCCGCCAAGAGCGTCGCGAGGCATGGAAAGAGGCACGCGCCCAACGCCGTGCCGAACAAAAAGCATTGGAAGAAGTACAAGACTCCGTAGCTTTCATCAAAGCCGTAGAAGCCTTGAAGGCTGGCAATTGGGTGCTCGAGGCCGACAACGTGGTCTTCCGCAACGGTATGCTCCGTTTCGTATCGTCCAACACCAATTATGTAGCCATACAAAATGGCGAAGGCACCGTGCAGACAGCCTTCAACAACTTTGTCTATAGCCCCAACGGATTGGGTGGAGTCACCGTGCAAGGACAAGTCTCTGACCAGAAAATCAGTCAGGACAAACATGGAAACATCTTCATGAATTTCTCCATCTTCGGCGGAGCCATATCGGCCACCCTCAACCTGACACTGACGGGAGGCACCAATGAAGCCAGTGTCTATATCAGCCCCAACTTCAATGGCAACACCCTCACCATGAACGGCAACCTTGTGCCCTACGACGAAGCCACCGTGTTCGAAGGCACCACGTCGTGGTAGATCATTACTTTTTTTAGTAATAAAGAAAAAAGTATCCTAA
This sequence comes from Bacteroidaceae bacterium, assembly GCA_017521285.1. Lineage (GTDB taxonomy): Bacteria > Bacteroidota > Bacteroidia > Bacteroidales > Bacteroidaceae > Phocaeicola_A. The sequence continues at coordinate 50,704 of JAFXDG010000053.1, forward strand.
GATATTTGCCCATTCATCTTAAAATGTCTGGCATTTTATCTTAGGATACTTTGCTTATGAAGGAACATTATCTCGACCTATTAGCATGGCATCCATTAATTTGATTCACACCACAAAGATAACACCTTTTCGGGAGAAAACAAGCGGAAAGACATAAAAAAGAAAAGATTCCGCTAATTTATTAACGAAATACCACATTGGTATGTGATTTTATGTTCAGTTGAATGTTATATTTTACCGAAATGTGCATAACTGGAGAAAAAGAAGGTTGGATTCGATAAAATTTGCGACTTCACAAGACTAATGGAATAATAATTGAAGTTTTATAACAGGTGAAACCGTGTATAACAATTCGGGCGGAAACTTGCAAAATCTCGCAGTTTCCGCCCGAGATAATTATAATAGAATTGAGTCAAATTCTTATGGCTTGGTCAAAGTTCTGTGGCTTTTCCATTCTACAAGAGACATGAAACATTCCATGCGGTCAATTTTGTACTTCTTGCTGCGTAGATACTTCATCTGTTCCTCGGACAGCTTGAAGCAGTAATGAATTTTGTGGTCGTACATATTTGCTTGATTTTCGTCAAAACTCTTGCAGAAAATCTCAAAAAGGTGTATATTTGCATCGTGTAAAATCTCAAAAAGGTGTAAAATATGAAAGCTCAGAAATCGCAAAAAGGTGCGAATGACATCATTATGAAGCGTAAAATATATCAGCAACTCCTTGACTGGAAGGAGAAAAGAAACGGTGAGGTGGCACTACTCGTAGAGGGAGCACGACGTATCGGAAAGAGTTATATCGTAGAGGAATTCGCCAAGAATGAGTATGAGTCATACATCCTCATTGACTTCAATAAGGCTCCCCAGATGGTAAGAGATTGGTTTGACCTCTATCTGGAAGACCTCGACACGTTGTTCCTCTATCTGAGCCAACACTATAAGGTAAGGCTCCATGAGCGCAAGTCGCTTATTATCCTTGATGAGATACAGTTATGCCCCAGAGCGAGAGCAGCCATCAAGTTTCTGGTGGCCGACAGAAGGTATGACTACATTGAGACGGGATCTTTGGTAAGTATCAAGAAAAACACACAAGGCATCGTGCTCCCATCGGAAGAACGTTCTATTCAGATGTACCCGATGGACTTTGAAGAGTTTCTTTGGGCTACAGGTAATGATATGCTGATGGACTTGATACGGAAAATGTATGTAGAGAGGAAGCCGATGGGACAGGCTTTCCATCGTCAGGCAATGGATGCTTTCCGTCTCTATATGATAGTTGGAGGAATGCCGCAAGCCGTCAAAAAGTATGTTGAGACCAAAGACTTTGATGCCGTAGATGCAGCAAAGCGCGATGTGCTGACTATCTATCGTAATGACATCTTCAATTATGCAGGTGAGATAGCAGACAAGGTGGTGTCTATCTTCGACCAGATTCCTCCCCAGCTCTCCAAGCACGAAAAGAAGTTTCGGTTGTCAGCCCTGAAACCAGGTGCGAAATACCGCGACTGGGACGATGCGTTCTTCTGGCTGAAGGACGCGAGGGTTGTCAACATATGCTACAATTCGACAGAGCCGAACATCGGACTGAAGATGAATGAAGACCGTACGACATTGAAGTGTTATATGAACGATACGGGCTTGTTAATCAGCCATGCTTTTGATGAAAAGGGCATCGTCTCGTCTGAGATTTACCAGAAACTGCTCTTTGGAAAGCTGGAGGTGAACGAGGGAATGCTCATTGAGAATATCGTGGCCCAGATGCTGACAGCCAGCGGTAACAAACTCTTTTTCTACAGTAAGTCGTCAGAGGAAGCCGAGGAACGAATGGAAATAGACTTCTTGCTTCAAAAGGACAAAGTGACCAGTCGTCACAATATCCGTCCGATAGAAGTCAAA
>JAFXDG010000054.1 GCA_017521285.1 Bacteroidaceae bacterium
ACAGGCGGTGACACGTTTGTCCAAGCCTGCGGTGACGAGGGCGAGTGCTCCGCCTTGGCTTCCACCCTGCACGGCAATGTTCTTACCATCCCATTCGGGCAGGGAGGTGAGGAAGTCGATGGCACGCACACATCCGAGATAGACGCGCTTCATGTAGTAGCTGTCGCGTGTTTCGAGACCATTGGAGAGATATCCGTTTTCGCGACTATTGAAAGCGTTGCTGATTTCCTTGAAAATGTCGGTACTCAGCTCGGGGTTCAGGCCGTGGATTTCTGTCTCGAAACGGATGCAGCCCTCTTCGGCATAGTACTTGCGGCGCATGGGTTCCTTAATTGTCTTCACACCGGCTCCCGGAGGACAGAGCACCACGGGGTACGAACCCTTTGCCTTCGGGCGGGTGAGATAGCCATAAATGGCTTGTCCACTACGGGTGACATCGAGTTTCACCAGATAGCAATCAATCTTGTCGGTGGAGTATCCGGGCACATGCTTGATGGTATATTTCAGAGGAACTTTCTTCAAAGCCTCCAACTCGGCTGCCCAGAAGTCATTGAAGTCCTTGGGCAACTTGGTGACAGGTTGCAGTTTTTCGGGCGAGAATCCGACTTTCACGTGGTGGCTGTACTTCTTCCCGTTATACTCTACGGTGAAGTTACAATCGCGGAAGCCGGGCTTCTTCATGGTACCCATATCCACCTTAGCACGGCCGTTCTTCAGGGAGACAGTACCGCTCTTGTCGGGGGTGAGGTTGTCCTGTCCGAGGGTGTAGGAGAGTACCACTCCGTCTTGCGGAATGCCATAGCGGTAGAGCTGCACCTCGACGGTGGCACGTTCGCCGGTCTTGTAAAGCCAATCAGCATGGTCAGGAACTGTCACCCACAGGAGGTCGTGACGATAGGGATAGTTTTCGGCAACAGCCGAGAGCAGGCACATCAATGTCAGTGCAAATGCAAAAAATCTGTTTTTCATTGTTCGTCTATTTTTTATTGTGTTAATATCCGGTCAAAAAATCCTCTGCAAATGTACGGCATTTTCGCGGATGTTGCGTATCTTTGCCTCACCAATTGGTGGACAAATGAATCAAACATGAGGAAAATCTGTTTTTTTACCCTACTTTCGACAGTTTTTATATTCTCGTCGTGTGCCTCGCTCTCCCGTTACCCGGGTGTAGGGCGCATCCGACGCTACACCATCAGCCACCCACAGGTACCTGCTGCATTCGACGGTTTCCGCATGGCCTTTGCCAGCGACTTCCACCTGGAGAGCAAATACAAGGAGCGCCACCTGAAGAACACCGTGCGGGCATTACAGGACGAACGTCCCGACTTGCTCCTGTTGGGAGGCGACTATCAGGAGGGGTGCGAATATGTGGCACCACTCTTTAGTGCCCTCGGCCAGGTGGCTCCCCCCTACGGCACCTATGCCGTGCTGGGCAACAACGACTACGAGCGGTGCACCGATGAGATACGCCGCGCCATGAAGGCGAACGGCATCAGCCTGCTGGAGCACGAGCTGGACACCCTCACCCGCGACGGGCAACACCTCATACTGGCGGGAGTGGCCAACGGATTCGACCTGAAGCGCTATGCCACCTCGCCCACGGCACAGCTGAAGGAAGAGGACTACGTCGTCATGATAACCCACACGCCCGACTACACCGAGGACACGGACATTGCCCACACCGACCTTGCCCTGGCCGGACACACGCATGGCGGACAGGTGACCCTCTTCGGCCTGATAGTGCCCGAGACGGGGTCGAAGTACGGACGCCGGTTCCTGACGGGCCTCAACCACAACACACGGGGCATACCCGTCATCACCAGCAACGGCCTGGGCACTTCGCGCAAGAACATCCGCACGGGAGCACGCAGCGACGTGATAGTGGTGACATTGAAAAAGGCGGAAACAAAGAAAGAAGAACGAGAATAACCTCCGATCATGACCGAACAGACGCTGGAAAAACTGAGGATATTGACAGAATCGGCGAAGTACGATGTTTCGTGCTCGTCGAGCGGGACGGTGCGCTCGAACCGCAAGGCCAACGGTGAGGCTTGTGGCGTGGGAAACACGGTGGGAGGCATCGGCATCTGCCACAGCTTTGCGGAGGACGGGCGGTGCATCTCGTTGCTGAAAATCATGCTGACGAACCATTGCATCTACGATTGTGCCTACTGTATCAACCGACGGACAAACGACATCCGGCGAGCCACCCTGTCGGTGACGGAGCTGGTGGAGCTGACCATGGAGTTCTACCGGCGGAACTACATCGAGGGGTTGTTCCTCAGTTCGGGCGTAGTGCGGAACCCCGACTACACGATGGAGCGCCTGGTGCGTGTGGTCAAAGACCTGCGCACCGTGCACCGTTTCAACGGATACATCCACCTGAAGAGCATCCCCGGAGCCAGCCGCGAACTGGTGAACGAGGCGGGACTCTATGCCGACCGCATGAGTATCAACATTGAGATACCCAACGAACAATCGCTGAAATTCCTTGCCCCTGAGAAGGATTTCCAGAGTGTGTACCAACCGATGAAGTTCATCCAGCAGGGAGTGCTTGAGAGTCAGGAAGAGCGGAAGAAACACCGCCACGCGCCACGCTTCGTGCCTGCCGGACAGAGCACACAGATGATTGTAGGGGCTACGGCCGACACCGACCGCGACATCCTGCGCCTCTCATCGGCCCTTTATGGACGCCCCACCATGCGACGCGTCTATTACTCGGGTTACATACCAGTGAACACCTACGATAACCGCCTGCCTGTGCCCCAACAACCACCTCTGGTGCGCGAAAACCGTCTCTATCAGGCCGATTGGCTAATGCGCTTCTACCACTTCAACGTGGAGGAGATTGTGGACGAAGCCACCCCTAACCTCGACCTGGAGATTGACCCCAAACTGGCGTGGGCGCTGCGCCACCCCGAGGCTTTCCCCGTGGACATCAACCGCGACGACTACGAGCGCATCCTGCGTGTGCCGGGCATCGGAGTGAAGTCGGCCACCCTCATCGTGCACTCGCGCCGATTCGGACGCGTCACCTCCTACCACCTGAAGAAGATGGGTGTAGTGATGAAAAAGGCGCAATACTTCATCACCTGTGGCGAGTTGGAAGCCCGAGGTATCAACGAGCTACACCCCACGACCGTGCGAAACCTGCTCCTGCCCTCTCCCAAAGGCAAACAGAAGAAGAACGACGGGCAACTGGAGTTGAAGTTTGAATAAGAGAAGGGAGTTCTTGAAATTTTATACCTCTAAAAAGCGTTCTTTCCAAAGATTATCACTACATTTGCCGAACAATTGGAAACAGATAAATTGAAAACAAATAAGACTAATAACATAAAGACCATGAACAACTATCTGAAGACACTTGCACTGATGTGCATTTCAATGCTGATAGGGTTGAACACCCTGGCACAACAAGCCCCCGTTAGCGGAAAAGGAATCTACATTCCCAAAGAATTGCGTAAAAACGATTTCAACAACCCTGATTCAAAATGGAGCTATAGCCGCATGGCCACGACAGAAAACTTTGTGGTCTTTTGGGAAAAGGGATTCGGCAACGACCTCGCCAAAGCTCCACAATTAGAGGGACACAACATGACTGTTGACCTCGCCAACCTGCTTGAAAAGCTGGAATCGTTTTACCACTTCTATCGCGATGAGTTGAAATTTGTACTCCCCGGTTCCAAATCGGAGCGCTACCGCATGATGGTGATGCTCAACTATTCACTGGAAGGCACCGCCTATGGTGGCGATTACGATGGTGAAATCGGAGCACTTTGGATTGCCCCCAACCGCGTACAGGACAAGAAGCTGAACTGTATCGCTCACGAATTGGGACATAGTTTCCAATCACAAGTCATGTGCGACGGAGCAGGTGAAGCATGGGGTGGTGGCGGCATTTTCGAAATGGCCTCGCAATGGATGCTATGGAATGTCAATCCCGAATGGACAACCGACGAAAATTACCATTGGCAGGACTTCAAAAAGAAATTTCACCTGCCTTTCCTCCATGGCTCCAACATCTACCATTCACCATACGTGCTTGAATATTGGAGCATGAAACATGGCAAGACAATCATCGGTGAACTGTTCCGCCAGGGCAAGCGAGGCGAAGACCCAGCCATGACCTACATGCGGATGCACAACCTCACACTCGACGGAATGGCCGACGAAATGTACGACTGCTATGCCCGTTTGCAAACGTTCGACTTCCCTCGTGTGAAAGAGACACACCGCCGATTTGCCGGTGAAATGGTGACACCAGGTATTGACTACGAACACTTTGTCCCCTATGCCGAATCACTCCCGGGTGCGTTCGGATTCAATGTGAGGGACGTGACTATTCCCCAAAAGGGTTCTGTCGCCCGCATCTGTTTCGAAGGATTGGGTGACCCGAAGAAGGATGGTTTCCGCTATGGTCTGGTAGCCATAGACAAAGAGGGGAACGCCACGTATGGCAAGATGCAATCGGCCTTCAAGGGCGAAGCAAGCGTCAAGGTGAATGAGCAGACAAGGAATGTAAAACTCGTCGTGATGGCTTATCCCAAAGACAAATATACGCCCTTGAGTTGGGGCGAAACAGAATACCGGACCTTCAGTTACCGCATCAGCTCAGACAAGCATCCCAAAAGCTATACTGTAGCATCACCCAACGGAAATATTCGTGCCGAAATCAACGCCGACAACCTCAGCTATTCACTCTTTGACGGAGACAAGTTGTTGATGACCGACAACGATATCGCGTTGGAGATTGAAGGCTTTGGTCACACAACCAAGGTGCTCTCCGCTAAGCGGACATCGGAAAGCGAAGAAATAGAGGCTCCCTTCTACAAGCAAGCGAAGTTTTCCGCGAACTACAATGCCCTCACCCTTACCCTTAAGGGCGGTATAAATTTGGAAATGCGTGCTTACAACTCGGGTATCGCCTACCGATTCGTCACCACTGACAAGAAGAAGGAATACATCATTACGGACGAAACGGACGAATTCAACTTCACAGGCCGCAACTACAAAGTCTATATCCCCTACTCCACCAACAAGGAGAAACCCGAAGCGATGGCTTTCCAAGCCACTTACGAAGTGGCATCACTGGAACAGATGACCGCCCAGTTGGCATTCACTCCCCTGACGGTAGATTGCCACACGGCCAAGGTGACCATCATGGAGAGCGATTTAGAATCGTATCCAGGATTGTTCATCCAACCATCCTATAATACACTGGAAGGACATTTCTCACGTTATCCCAAGACTACTGACTTCTATCCTTGGCGAATGCAGGAGTATGTCACCTCAACCGAGGACTACATCGCACGCATCAACGGCGCACGCACATTACCCTGGCGCATCCTTGCCATAGCACACGACGACACCGAAATGCCCGTCAATACCCTCGTCTATGCCCTTGCATCGGAAAATCGTATTGGAGACACATCGTGGATCAAACCCGGCAAGGTAGCTTGGGACTGGTGGAACGACTGGGGAGTGAGCGGTGTTGACTTCAAAGCCGGTATCAATAACGTAACCTACAAACACTACATCGACTTTGCCGCCAAACACGGATTGGAATATATCATTTTGGACGAGGGATGGTATAACCCCAAGAGTGGCGACATGCTGACAACCATCCCCGAGATAAACCTCCCCGAATTGGTTGAATATGGAAAGGCGAAGGGAGTAGGCATCTTCCTTTGGACTGTATTCAATGTGCTCGACAAAGACCTGGAGGAAGCATGCAAGAAATACGCTGCCATGGAAATCAAAGGCTTCAAAGTCGATTTCCTTGACCGCAATGACCAGACGGGAGTCGAGATGGTTTACCGCATCTGCCAAGCATGTGCCGACCACAAACTGATGCTCGACCTCCACGGCATCTATGCTCCCACAGGCATCAACCGCACCTTCCCCAACGTCATCAACTTCGAAGGAGTATTCGGCATGGAAGAAGCCAAATGGAGCAAAGCCGACGAGAAGGATATGCCGCTCTATGACGTCACCTTCCCCTTCATTCGTATGCAAGCGGGTTTTGTAGATTTCACCCCCGGCGGTTTCCGCAATGCCACACGACGCGACTTCCAACCCATCTATTACAACCCACTGACCATGGGTACCCGCTGCCACCAAATGGCCATGTACATCATACATGATTCACCCTTCACCATGTTGGCCGACAATCCCACCATCTACGAACGCGAACAAGAGTGCACACGCTTCATAGCCTCGTTGCCCACCGTATTTGACGAAATGAAGGTTGTAAGTGGAAAGATGGGCGAGCACATCGTCATTGCCCGCCGTAAAGGAAACGATTGGTACGTGGCCGGACAAACCAATTGGGATGCCCGCGACATCAGTTTCAAACTCGACTTCATAGACAATCTGGCCGACTACTCTGTGGAATACATCATCGACGGAGCCAATGCCGACAAAGTGGCCACCGACTACACCCTACACAATGAAACTACCGCCAAGCGGGAATGGGACATTCACATGGCCTCCGGTGGCGGATTTGCCATGAAACTGATTTCAAAAAAATAATCTGACAATCATTCGAAAAAGAAAATGAAGAGAATCACATCCTTGTTGTTTATCCTCATACTGCTCGGCCAAACGCTGGCGTGGGGAAAGAGAGAGAAAGAGATTGAAGTGAAGTTCGAAACTACAGCTGGAGATTTCCGTGTGGCCCTATACAACGAAACTCCGCTACACCGTGACAATTTCTTGAAGATGGTACGCGAAGGGTACTACGACAGTTTGTTGGTACACCGCGTTATTTACGGATTCATGATACAAATGGGTGACCCAGATTCGCGCAATGCCACACCCGGCCAACATTTGGGAAGTGGCAAGCCCAAACATACGGTGCCAGCCGAAATACGCTTCCCCAAGCTCTTCCACCGTCGTGGAGCACTCTCTATGGCACGCGAGCCGGACGAAGTGAATCCCGAACGGGCATCCAGCGGATCGCAATTCTTCATCGTCACCGGCCGCCCCTACATGCCACAGGAATTGAAACCCATCGAAGCAAGAGTATCGGCTGCCACAGATGGTGAGATTGTCTATACCGACAAAGTGCGCGGTGTATATGAAGATTATGGTGGTGCTCCTCATTTGGACGGTCAATACACCGTATTCGGGCACGTAGTGGAGGGTATGCGCACCATCACCGACATACAGATGATGCCCACCGACAAGAATGACCGGCCAACGGATGACATCCGCATCATCCGCGCCACCATAATAGAATAGAACACTATGCCATCCACCGCCACGTTCTTTTACGACCGCACGTTTGATGGGCTGCTCACTGCCGTGTTCGATGCCTTCGTGCGCAAGCAGCTACCCTCCGCCATCAAAGGTGAGGACGAGCCCTTGCCCTTGTTTCACGACGAGGTGTTCACCGTGGTAAGCGACGAGGAGAAAGCGGGACGCGTGTGGCGGGCATTGGAAAAGAAGTTGTCGAAACAGGCACTGACCATGCTCACCGTGAGCTATCTGGCCGAAGAGGAGAAGCTGGACATGCACCTATTCAACTACATCTGCAAAGCGGTAAAGGCGGAAAAGAGCATAGAGACATTCTTCACCGATGAGGATGTGCGCTACGTGACCGACGCTTTCCGCCGTGTGCGCTATGAGCGGCTACGCATGATGCAGTTTGTCCGCTTCCAGAAGGCCAAGGACGGCACTTACTTCGCCATCATCCGCCCCGACTACAACGTCGTCCCCCTCATCATCCCCCACTTTGAGGACCGCTTTGCCGACCAGCCGTGGATTATCTATGATGTCCGCCGCAACTACGGGTGCCACTACAACGGAAGTGAAGTGAAACAAATCTCCTTTGCCGACGACGGACGCATGTTTGACCCACACTCAGGCAAGTTGAAGGCCGATTTGCTGGACGAGAACGAAACCCTCTTCCAAGAGCTCTGGCGCACCTACTTCAAGGCCGTATGCATCAAAGAGCGCCTCAACCCCCGCAAGCACCGCAAGGACATGCCCGTGCGCTACTGGGCCTACATGACGGAGAAGCAATGAACGGACCAATCACACACCCCAACAACCCTTTTGCATGAAATCAATTAAAAAACATTCCATATCATGAAGAAAATTCCAGTTATTCTACTCGCACTCATAGGCTTACTGACACAAGCCTGTACAAGTGACAAACAATCCATTGACCTGAGCGGCACATGGAGCTTTGTGCTCGACCGTGAGGGAAGTGTGAAACCCACAGACGAAATGCCCGAAACCGTGGCACTACCAGGCACAACCGACACCAACCGCAAGGGTGACCCCATCGAATGGAAGGGGGAAACAACCCACTTGTCGCGCCCATTCTCATACAAGGGACGTGCCTGGTACCGCCGTACGGTGGAGATACCCGAAGCATGGGCCGGCAAACCCGTCATCCTGACCCTGGAGCGCACCAAACCCACGGAAGTGTATGTGGATGGTGCATTGGTGGGAAAAGGCACGCTCATCTCCACCCCCCAACGGTTTGACCTCTCGGCAAGCCTGACACCCGGCACACACGAGCTGGCCATCATGGTGGACAATGGCAGCGGAGTGCCCGAACAGGTGTATCAGAGCAGCCATGCCTACACTGAGAGTACACAGACCAATTGGAATGGTATCATCGGCGACATCACCCTCACCACCTCTTTGCCCGAGAAGAAAGAGATAGCCGTACACCCGGCCTTCAAGGATTTCCACATCGAAGGACAACAGTTCTTCGCCAACGGACACCCCATCTACCTGCGCGGAAAACACGATGCCTGTGTGTGGCCACTGACCGGCCATGTGGCGATGGACGTGGATTCATGGCGCCACTATTTTGCCGTGTGCCAGGAATATGGACTCAACCACGTACGCTTCCACTCATGGTGTCCGCCCGAAGCGGCCTTCGTGGCGGCAGACGAGTGTGGCATCTATCTGCAACCCGAACTTCCCTTCTGGGGAGACGTGAATCCCAAGGACACCGTGCTGATGGATTTCCTATTGGCCGAAGGCGAGGCCGTCATGCGCGAATATGCCCACCACCCCTCGTTCCGCATGTTTGCCCTCGGCAATGAATTGCGCGGAAGCATCCCCAAGATGACCGAACTGATTGAGCACTTCCGCACGATGGCACCCGACAAGATTTACACTCTCAGCTCCAACTACTACCTGGGCTATCAGGGCGTGAAACCCGGCATGGATTTCTTCGTCACTTGCCGCGTAGGTGGCGAGGGATGGGGAGGCTACAACACCCATACACGTGGTTCGTTCTCCTTTGCCGATGCAGCTGATGGAGGAATGATCAACCACTTCTACCCCAACACGAAGATGAACTTCGAAGAGGGTTGTTCGCTGACCAATGTGCCCATCATTTCGCACGAGACGGCCCAATTCCAAACTTACCCCAACTATGACGAAATTGCCAAATACACCGGTGCACTCTACCCTTACAATATGGAGATTTTCCGCGACCGATTGGAAAAAGCTGGTATGGCAGACCAGGCCAAAGCCTTCCACAAGGCCAGCGGACAATGGAGCCTGCGCCTCTACAAGCAGGACATCGAGATGGACCTGCGCACACCGAACATGGCAGGTTTCCAACTGCTCGACCTGCAGGACTATCCCGGACAGGGCAGTGCCTACGTAGGCATCCTTGATGCTTTCCTCGACTCGAAGGGCATGTGTACCAGTGAGGAGTGGCGTGGCTTCTGCGCACCCGTGGTGCCTCTGCTCATTGCCGACAAGTTCTGCTTCACCAACACGGAGGGTATCCATGCCCAAGTGAAGGTGGCCAACTACGGTGAAGAGAGCCTCGCCGGCAAGCGCATCACCTGGACATTGGGTGACAAACAGGGCGAAATAGCCATCACCAACGACGGATACGGACTCATCGATGCCGGAGCATTGGACATTGACCTGGACAATTACCGCAATGCTACAAAACTTGTCCTCACCCTCGCCATCGAAGGAAAGAGTGAGCCGAACACGTACGAACTATGGGTATATCCCACAGAAGACAATCTGGATGCGCTGAAAGAGAGAGTGACCATAGCCCGTACACTGACCGCCGATGTGGCCAAGCGCTTGGAAGAGGGCGAATCGGTATTGCTCATGCCCGGTGAATCAGACCTGACGGTGGGCGGACTTTTCCAGACTGACTATTGGAACTACCGCATGTTCAAAACCATCTCGGAGAACAACAACCGCCACGTGTCGCCTGGTACACTCGGCATCCTGACCGACCCGGCGCATCCGCTCTTCAACAGCTTCCCCACCGACGCGCACACCAACTGGCAATGGTTCCCCATCATCAAGGCCAGCAACCCCTTCAAGTTGGACAACACGGGCACCGATTACCGCCCCATTGTGCAAGTTATCGACAACATCGAGCGCAACCACAAGTTGGGTCTTGTTTTCGAATTTGCCGTAGGTAAAGGCAAGTTGCTCATCGTTATGGCCGATTTGGAAAAAGCCTCTGAGTACCTCGAAGGCAAGCATTTCTACCTGAGTGTGCTCCGCTACATGATTTCTGAACACTTTACTCCGAAGACAAAAATCACACCCAACGACTTGAATAGTCTGCTGACCACCCCCGTGGTGGAGGGACAGATTGGCACACTGAACAACATCTCGCCCTACAATGCCGAGGATTATAAATAAAAAAACAATTGATTATGAAAAGATTGCTCACAATGCTGGCCATAGTGGTCACATTGACAACGATTGCACAAACGACAGACCCCTTCAAAACATCCATCGTGAATGGTGTACCTTGGACGGACAATCAAGGCAAACCTGTGAATGCCCACGGAGCCTGCATCGTGGAGGAGAATGGGAAATACTACCTCTTTGGCGAATGGAAGAGCGACACGACAAACGCCTTCCCCGGCTTTGCGTGCTATAGCAGCACCGATTTGGTGAATTGGAAATTTGAGCGGGTAGCCCTGCCTTTGCAAAAAGAGGGTTTGTTAGGCCCCAACCGCGTGGGCGAACGTCCGAAGGTGATGCGTTGTCCGAAGACGGGCGAATACATCATGCTGGCCCATACGGATGACATGCGCTACAAGGATCCGCAAGTGGGACTGGCCGTAGCGAAAGAGATTACGGGGCCTTACACCTTCATCGGCCCGTTGCTCTACAAGGGCAAGCCCATCAAACGGTGGGACATGGGCACCTTCCAAGACCACGATGGCACGGGATATCTGCTGATGCACCATGGCGACATCTACCGCTTGAGCAAGGATTACCGGAAAGCCGTCAAGAAGGTGGCCGATGGCATCAAGGGAGGTGGCGAATCGCCCGCCATGTTGCACAAAGATGGCACCTACTATCTCTTCGGCTCGAACCTGACAAGTTGGGAGCGCAACGACAATTTCTACCACACAGCCCCCAGCATTGAGGGGCCGTGGACAAAGCAGGGCATCTTCTGTCCTGAAGGGACACTGACGTACAACTCGCAATCAACCTTCATCCTGCCATTGCATCGGGGCGACTCGATTGTGTATATGTACATGGGCGACCGTTGGTCGTACCCCCATCAGGCCTCATCGGCCACCTACGTATGGATGCCCATGCAAGTGGACGGTGGGAAGGTCAGCATCCCGGAGTATTGGCCCGTATGGGATCCTGCAACCATGAAGCCTGTGAAGGAATTGGGTGGCACGCGTATCCCCGTCAACTTCAAGGTCGGCACAAAGGGAGCTAAATTGGAGTTGCCCTTCGAAGGGAAGCGTATCGCCATCATCGGACATACGTTCAACAACGGTGGATACGGACGCATCACTATCATCAACAATGAAGGACACACAATGCACACCAATCTCATCGACTTCTATAGCAAGGTGGACGACCACGGGTTGCGCTACGTCAGCCCCCTCCTCCCCCACGACCAATACACCCTTGTGGTTGAATGTGCCGGCGAGCACCCCCATTGGAGCAACAAGCGGGGCGATTACTTCGGTAGCCGTGAAGATTGGATAACCGTAGAGGAAGTGAGAGTATATTAATATAAGGAATAACGAACTACACAGATAACTAGAACAGAAGAACTTTGAGATGATGAAAACAACGAAACTATTCGCTGGATTGGCCATCGTGGCCGGCATCGCTCTTGCCGGGTGCAACACTCCGCAAGTACAATTCGAGACAATCAACGTGGAGGCTCCGTTTGAGATGGAGGCCATCCGAGTACCCATCTATCCGGCACAAGACTTCTGCATCACAGCTTACGGAGCTACGGACACGACCCTCTGCACCGAAGCCATCGCGCAAGCCATCGCTGATTGCCATGCCGCAGGGGGCGGACGGGTGGTTATCCCTGCAGGCGAGTGGCTGACAGGCCCCATCCACCTGAAGAGCAACGTAAACCTCTATCTGGCCGAAGGAGCCGTGGTGCGCTTCACCGACAACCCGGCGGATTACTTGCCAGCCGTACACACTTCGTGGGAGGGTATGGAGTGCTACAACTATTCACCGCTAATCTATGCCTTCGAGTGTGAAAATGTGGCCATCACCGGCGCAGGAAAACTTTACCCCAAGATGGGGCTCTGGCGCAAGTGGTTCAGCCGACCGAAAGCACACATGGATGCATTGGCCAACCTCTATCACCAGATGTCAAAGGACGTGCCCGTGGAGGAGCGACAAGTGGCGGTGGGCGACAACAACTTCCGTCCGCACCTCATCCAACTGAACAGATGCAAGAATGTATTGCTCGACGGATTCTCCATCGACGGAAGCCCTTTCTGGACAATCCACCTCTACCTGTGCGACGGGGGTGTGACCCGCAACCTCAACGTCCGTGCACACGGTCACAACAACGATGGTATCGACTTGGAAATGAGCCGCAACTTCCTGGTAGAGGATTGCGTGTTTGACCAAGGAGACGATGCGGTAGTCATCAAATCGGGTCGCAACCACGACGCTTGGAGGCTGAACACCCCGTGTGAAAACATCGTGGTGCGCAATTGCGTCATCAAGCAAGGACACACCCTGCTGGGCATCGGTAGCGAACTGGCCGGAGGTATCCGCAACATCTACATGACCAATTGTGTGGCATCCGGCACGGTGCACCGCCTTTTCTTCGTGAAGACCAACCACCGGCGCGGAGCCTTCGTGGAAAACATCTATATGGACAGCATCCAGACGGGAGGCACCCTGCGCGTGGCCGAGATAGACACCGACGTGCTCTACCAGTGGCGAAACCTGGTGCCGACGTACAAGGACACGCTCACCCGCATCAACGACATCTACCTCACCAACATCCAAGTGGATTCGGCAAAGGCCATCTATGAATTGCGTGGCGACGAGCGCCTGCCCATCCACAACGTAGTGATGAAGAACATTTTGGTAGATTGCGTGGCCGACACGACCAATGGGGTGAAAAACGTAGAAGCCCTCAGCGTAGAGAACGTCACCTACAACTCGGTGAATTCCACCATCCTACCCCAATTGGACAAATATCTGAGCAACAAATAGCTCCAATGAAGGTACCAGATACGCATCTTCATTCATGGCCAGAAATAACCCTATTTTTTTACCCTACGGGAGAAAAAAATTTTCCTAACCTGCCAAGAAAATTTCTCTCGTAGGGAAAAACTTGGGCAACAAACACTCGCGTTCGAAACAAAATAAGTAACTTTGCACCCACATTTCGTCTTTATAATATTAATAGGTATATTTTGCGTATGAAAAGAATGCTATTCTATGCCAGCACCATCGCCATACTCCTCACGGCATGCATGTCTCACGGAAACAAGGAAAGCGAAAACCAGGAAATAGTAATCCGTGAATCGGAAATTACAGCCGAAGAGACAACACCTGTCATGGTTACCGCTATCGACACCATGGTGCAAGGCCCTTTCTACAAGTACGTGACTTATCAGAAGGCCGATGACAACGGAGGCTATGAAGAATACAGATTGATAATGAACCTGTATGAGCCAAATATCCCCGACGAAGACGGTTCACTGACACATGGCAGATTGTCCCTGTATGTGAAGACTCCAGAAAACACTGAAGGCATCAAAGTCGCCCAACGCGCTATCGAACGGGTAACTCTAATAGAAGGACTGAAAGCTGAAATTGAAATGTCCGGCATAGGAGAGAAAACCATCTACTTCGGTGGCACCATTACCTACGACTCCATTGCCCACACCTATGAACTCCTCATGAATCCTCCCGCCCAATTGGAGGATTTGATTGAGAACCGCCTGAAGTTGCAATAGGAATAGTGCCAAAAAGGGTGTCAATTTGCAAACTCCAAGTGGCAGATTTGTTACACAATTATAAAAATTTTGCCATTGCGGAAATATTTCTCTAATAAGTTTTTTATTACTGAAATATTTTGGTAATTTTGTACGCGCTTAACAAGGGCTTGTTCACAACACGCCCCTGAATGCAGCATAAAAAAGTAAAGAATAAACAATAAAAATAACAACTTTTTTAATTTAAAGAAAATGGCAAATTTAGATTTAAGCAAGTATGGCATCACCGATGTGGTTGAGGTATTGCACAACCCCTCGTACGATGTTTTGTTCGCTGAAGAGACAAAGCCCGAACTCGAAGGCTTTGAAAAAGGTCAGGTAACTGAACTTGGTACAGTAAACGTAATGACAGGTGTTTACACCGGTCGTTCACCCAAGGACAAGTTCTTCGTAATGAACGAAGCCAGCAAGGATACTGTATGGTGGACTTCTGAAGAATACAAGAACGACAACAAGCCTTGTTCAGAAGAGGCTTGGGCTGACCTGAAGGCTAAGGCTGTAAAGCAGTTGAGCGGCAAGCGTCTGTTCGTAGTAGATACTTTCTGCGGTGCCAACCCCGCTACTCGTTTGAAGGTTCGTTTCATCATGGAAGTTGCATGGCAGGCTCACTTCGTGACCAACATGTTCATCCGTCCTACAGCTGAGGAGTTGGAAGCTTATGGCGAACCCGATTTCGTATCATTCAACGCAGCCAAGGCCAAGGTTGACAACTACAAGGAGCTGGGCTTGAACTCTGAGACAGCTACCGTGTTCAACCTCAAGACCAACGAGCAGGTAATCCTGAATACTTGGTACGGTGGTGAAATGAAGAAGGGTATCTTCTCAATCATGAACTACTTGAACCCCTTGAAGGGTATCGCTTCAATGCACTGCTCTGCCAACACCAATATGGAAGGAACTGACTCTGCTATCTTCTTCGGTCTCTCTGGTACTGGTAAGACAACCCTCTCTACTGACCCGAAGCGTCTGCTTATCGGTGACGACGAGCACGGATGGGACGACGAAGGTGTGTTCAACTACGAAGGTGGTTGCTACGCCAAGGTTATCAACCTCGACAAGGAGAGCGAGCCCGATATCTACAACGCTATCAAGCGCGACGCTTTGTTGGAGAACGTAACTGTAGCTGAGGATGGCAAGATTGACTTCGCAGACAAGAGCGTGACTGAAAACACTCGCGTTTCTTACCCCATCTACCACATCAACAACATCGTTAAGCCCGTTTCTAAGGGTCCTCACGCTCATCAGGTAATCTTCCTCTCTGCTGATGCATTCGGTGTATTGCCTCCTGTATCTATCCTGAATGACCAGCAGGCTCAGTACTACTTCCTCTCTGGTTTCACTGCCAAGTTGGCTGGTACAGAGCGCGGTATCACTGAACCTACTCCCACATTCTCTGCTTGCTTCGGTGCTGCCTTCTTGAGCTTGCACCCCACTAAGTATGCTGAAGAGTTGGTGAAGAAGATGGAGAAGGTAGGTGCCAAGGCTTACTTGGTGAACACTGGTTGGAATGGTACCGGCAAGCGTATCTCTATCAAGGATACTCGTGGTATCATCGACGCTATCCTCGATGGCTCTATCAACACAGCTCCTACCAAGACTATTCCTTACTTCGACTTCGTAGTTCCTACTGAATTGCCCGGTGTTGACCCCAACATCCTCGATCCTCGCGACACTTACGAGTGCGCTTGCAAGTGGGAAGAGAAGGCTAAGGACCTCGCTGGCCGTTTCATCAAGAACTTCGCCAAGTTCACTGGAAACGAAGCAGGTAAGGCTCTCGTAGCTGCAGGTCCTCACTTGGATTAATCTACATTGATTAAACTATAGCAAGAAGGGGTGCTATGCACTTGCACAGCACCCCTTTTTCTTACCCTTACACAATCATAATCTTTTACAACTAAAAAAAAGAGTTCATCTCTAATACCATTTATTAACTGATTCATAATACAACAAACATGAAAAAAATCATTCTTTCATCGTTTCTATTGTCATGCGCCATTGGCGGATTCGCCCAAACGAATGCGATAGAAATCGACCTCGCCAAACGGGGAGCCAACGTGTCTCCCGACCTCTACGGTATCTTTTTTGAAGAAATCAGCCACGCCGGTGATGGCGGGCTTTATGCCGAATTGGTACAAAATCGCGGATTCGAAGAGCACGTACTTCCTTCGAGTATGACGTTGGAAAACGGTCGTGCCGTAGCCGTGGATAGCCCCAACTACGAACATCGCACCCATCGCAAGTGGTCAATCCCCTGGGATGTGGAGCAAAAGAAATATTTGGGTTGGACAATTGCCAACAACAATTGCCAGATGACCCGCAATGTGGTTAAAGCCGACAATCCTTTGCACGAAAACACCCCTCATGCCATGAAATTGGTCATCACCAATATGAACGACGGTGGCAAAGCCAGCCTCATCAACACTGGTTATTGGGGCATGGGATTGAAAGCCGGCGAAAAGTACGACCTGCGCTTCTATGTGAAAAGTGCCGACTACAAAGGCAACATCACCGCCCGCATATCCAATAGCGAAGGCGGTGCATCATTCGGTGAAGTAGCTTTCAAGGCCAAGAAAATCAAAGAATGGACAGAGTTTACGGGTGTATTGACCTCTACAGGCACAGCCCCCAAGGGACAACTCGCCCTAGAGTTCGATGCCGAAGGAACCGTATTGGTTGACTATGTATCACTCTTCCCGCAAAAGACCTTCAAAGGTCGCAAGAACGGACTCCGTCCTGAATTGGCAGAGATGCTCATCGGCTTGCAACCCAAGTTTATGCGTTGGCCCGGTGGTTGCATTGTCGAAGGTGCCACCTACGAAAACCGTATCAAATGGAAAGAGACATTGGGTGACCCCATGACCCGTCGAGGCGAATGGGACGTTTGGGGCTACCGTTCAACCTATGGTCTCGGTTATCACGAATTCCTGCAATTCTGCGAAGATTTGGGCATGGACGCCATGTTCGTGAACAATGCCGGTATGTCGTGCTCAGTACGTAATGGTGACTATGTACACTCCAAAGAAGAGCTCGATGCCGTCATTCAGGACTTCCGCGACGCCATCGAATACGCCATCGGCAATCCCGCCAAAAACAAATGGGCCAAGATGCGTGCCGATGCCGGACACCCCCTGCCCTTCCCCTTGAAATATGTGGAAATTGGTAATGAGAACGTGGGTCCCGTCTATGTAGAGCACTTCAACTACATCTTCAAGGCACTGAAGGCCGAATATCCCCAATTGACATTCATCAACACACTGGGACATACCGACCCCCTGCTGGAGCAAATCCCTGGCGAATACATGGTTGACCCCCACTGGTATCGCGACCCGAACTTCTTCTTCAACAACAACCAACTCTTCGACGAGGCTCCCCGCACCCACGACATCTACGTGGGCGAGTACGCTTGTAATGCCGGTGTAGGTTCAGGTAACCTCTTGGCTGCCATCAGCGAAGCCGCTTTCATCTTGGGAATGGAGCGCAATAGCGATGTGGTAAAAATGAGTTCATACGCTCCCCTTTTCGAGAATGTGAACCAACCCAACTGGCCGTGCAACCTCATCCACTTCAATAGTGAAGCCGTCTATGGCCGTGCGTCATATTACGTGCAGAAGATGTCGGCCGAAAACCGCGCCAGCTACAACGTCTTCGTTAACGAAACCACCAGTGCCACCGAAGCCAAGCCTTTCGCTCCTGGCACCATCGGTTTGGGAAGCTACGCCACCCAGTGCGAATACCGCCAAATACAGATAACTGATGCTGAAGGTAAAGTAACCAACATTGCCCCATCACAATTCACTCAGGGACGTGGCGAATGGAAAGTGAACGGCGACATCATTGCCCAAACCTCCAACCAACAGCTGACCATGGCTACATTGCCCGCTTTCAGCAGCGACACCTATACCCTGCAATTGCAAGCCAAGAAGACCGACGGACGCGAAGGTTTCTTCATCTATTACGGTCTCGACGAACGCGGACGCAACGGATACGTGGCCAACATCGCCGGATGGAACAACATGACCACCGCCTTCCAACCCATCGTGCGCGGACGTACCAACGATGTCATCGGCCGTCAGGTTCGTCAGAGAGTAGAGAACGACCGCTGGTACGACATCAAGCTGGTAGTGACCCCCGAACTGGTTACTCTCTTCATGGACGGAGAAGAAATCGCCTCAGCCAAACCCGCCGTACAGCCCCGTTATTTCTGCCAGACTGGCTACGACGAAATGACCGGCGAACTCATCATCAAGGTGGTTAATGGTACAGAGCAACCCTACACACGCAGTTTCAACATCAAGGGGGCACAGAATATCGCTCCCGAAGGCCGTGTCATCACCCTCTCAGGCAATCCGCAGGATGAGAACACCTTTGAAGAGCCTACCAAGTTGACACCGAAGACTACCACCTTCAACCAGTTTGGCGAAAACTTCCAATATGAATTTGCCCCCATGTCATACACCATCATGCGTGTAAAGGCCCGTACAGACCAACCCCGTCGCCGCCGCTTTGCCGCTACAGAGATGAAACACCCCGGTGTGCACGACCCCGTAATGGCTCGTGGTGAAGATGGCCGTTACTACATCTTCGCAACAGGCATGAACGTAGGTGTAATGTCCAGTGACAATCTGCTCACTTGGAAGCACGAACCTGGTGCCCTGAAGGAGACTCCCGCTTGGGCCACCGACACCGTACCCGGCTACCGCGGACACACATGGGCACCTGACATCAGCTACCACAATGGCTTGTGGCATCTCTACTACTCATGCTCCACTTTCGGAAAGAATGGTAGCGCCATCGGATTGGCCGTGAACAAGACTCTCGACCCCAAATCGCCCGACTTCGGATGGGTTGATAAGGGTATGGTCATTGCCTCACATCGCAATGTCGATAATTTCAATGCCATCGACCCCAACCTGATTGTCGATGACAAGGGACAGCCCTATCTCTCCTTCGGTTCGTTCTGGGATGGCATCCAGCTGATCAAGCTCTCGAAAGACGACTTCAAGACCCCCATCACCAAGCCCGTCACCATCTCGCGCCGCGTAGAAAAGAAAGTGAATCTGAAGGAAATCAAGTTTGACGGTGGCGTCGAAGCCGGTGACAATGCCGTAGAGGCTCCCTTCATCATCAAGCATGGCAAGTATTACTATCTCTTTGTCAGCTTCGACTACTGCTGCCGTGGTGAAAAGTCCACTTACAAGACAGTCTATGGACGCTCCAAGAAGATTGAAGGTCCCTACCTCGACAAGGATGGCAAACGCATGGACAAAGGTGGTGGCACCTACCTCTATGGACCTGATGAAGAATTCTTCGGCGTAGGTCACAACTCTGCATACGAGTTCGACGGCCAGTGGTACTTCGTCTCTCATGCCTACGAAAAGGCCCGCAACGGTGGAGCCTTCCTCTTCATCCGTCCCATGTACTTCGACAAAGACGGTTGGATTGTCAGCGAGAAATAAGACTATGTGAAACGAGTCTGCGCCTGAATAGCATTAACTCCGTTCGCTTACCGTGTTTGTACGGTTCGCGAACGGAGTTAATCGTTTACATTCCGCCCTTCCATAGCCAACATTCAAGTTTCAAGTTCCAAGTTCCAAGCCATCAGCCATTGCCATTAGCCATCGCTCAAGGCTCATGCTGGCTTTGTCATTCTATATTTGCAGAAAAAACGAAGATAGCGAGAAATTCGCTATCTTCGCAAAGAAAACAGAAGAGGTAAAGGATAAAGATTATTGACTGTCATTGGTGCATACGACACCGTTCAGCATGTTAGTTCCCTTTACCCTCTTTGTAGATTTCGGACAGTTCATTAGGCGTTAGAGCCTGTATGTAGAATCGATGAAACACACAAAGAGTCTTCTGAAACTTTAAAAAATTACAAGCATGGCAAAGGTAAGCAAAATTATTGGAATCGACATCTCCAAAGAGAAATTTGATGCATGTTTTTCATTCAATGAAAATGAAAAGAGTGTTCAGGACAGTTATTCATACGATGAAAAAGGAATGAGACTGTTTCTGGAAGAAGTACAAGACGACTGTATCTGCATCATGGAAGCAACAGGGGTTTACCACCTCAGACTGGCATATGCCCTTTATGAGCGGAGGGTGTCCGTCTCAATCGTGAATCCGTTGTCGGTAAAGAACTTCTCACGTGCAGTCATGTGTCGTACAAAGACTGACAAGGCTGATGCCCGACTGCTTGTCGAATACGCAAGGAGAATGGAGATTACAATATGGGAACCCACGCCCGACAACTACATCCGTATCCAGCAGCTGTACCGTAGCATTGAAATGTTCCAGCAGAATATCCAGCAGACAGAGAACCAGATTGAAGCAATCAGCCATTCTCCCATTTATGACAGCACGCTGATTGTCATGCTACGTAAACACATCAGACAGTTACAAAGACGGATTGGAAGCCTGCAGAAGCAGCTGGAGACGCTCATCGGACAAGAGGATGGCCGTGCCATTGACAATATCAGTTCCATTCCTGGTGTCGGCAAGAAAACGGCCATAGCATTGCTTACCGCGACTAAAGTGATGCATGGATTCAAAAGCTACAAGCAAGTGAGTTCATATTTCGGACTATGCCCCAGAATTTACGACTCGGGGAAATCCGTTCATGGAAAGGCGCATATCTGCAAGATGGGAATGGGATGGATAAGGAAACTGTTGTATATGTGCTCCATTTCGGCTATCAGATGCAATAAAGCGTGTGTGGATCTGTTTGAGCGTCTGCGGGAAAAAGGGAAACCTGTAAAAGTGGCAATGATTGCGGTTGCAAACAAACTTTTGAAGCAAATTTTTGCCATTGTGAAAAATAATCAGGCTTATAGTGAAATTTATGCTATTTAATTTGGTTTTTAACACAGTTCATGCTGAGCGCAGTCGAAGCATCTACAAGCAAAACATTTTATAACACTCTGACTGACATTCCCTTCGACTACGCTCAGAATGACACGGAAGGAGAGGACACTCTCTACAAGCTGAAGACAAAACGACGGAAAACGAAACGTCCCGAACGAGCAAACTGAAAGGTCAGAGGTGAAAGGTGAATGCCACTTTTCCGTTTTCACCTTTAACTTTTCAGTTTGTCTGTCGGGACGAAGAAAAGAATGTGTGGGGGGAGAGGGGATGTCGTTACACCGAGGGGGTGAGGAAGACTCGCCAAGAGCCTTCGACCGTTCCACGTTCTATGTAGTGCTTGTTCAAGAGTTGGGCAACCAATTTCTTGACGGCCGACATATTTACTCCTAATCTTTTCTGCATTTCCTCCAATGTAAGCACCGGTTCGGAAAGCATCAGCCGGAGCAGATGCGGATAGTTGGCTGTGCGGAACTCCACACGCTCACCATCGTACCACCAAAGCCGTTCGTCGGACTCGGTAAGGAAACAAACATCGGTATATACCTCACGAGCTACCAAACTACGAAAATACTTCATGAAAGGACCTATCTCCTGCAGCGAAGCATGTGCTCCTTTGCTCGGTTCTGAGCCTACC
>JAFXDG010000055.1 GCA_017521285.1 Bacteroidaceae bacterium
AAGCGGAAGCGGGGGGATTCGAACCCCCGGTACGGTTACCCGTACGTCAGTTTAGCAAACTGGTGGTTTCAGCCACTCACCCACACTTCCAAACGGGTCACTTAAACCGAGCATCTTTCTCAAATGCGGTGCAAAGGTAGAGATTTATTTTGGATTGCACAACGTTTTCCAAAACTTTTTTCTACCTTTGTGGCAAATATTTTTGCGATGGAAAAGTGCCAAAGTGAGATAGCTGTTAATAATGAGAAGGTTATACAGCTTCCGAAGATAGTTGACGAGCGGGGCAATCTCTCCTTCATTGAAGAGCTTCGCCACATTCCTTTTGCCATCGAGCGCGTCTATTGGATTTACGATGTGCCCGGTGGCGAAGAGCGGGGAAGCCATGCTTTTCGCGAGCAGGAGGAGTTCATTGTGGCTCTTTCGGGGAGTTTCGATGTGGTGCTCCACGATGGGAAGGAGGAGCGTCGCTATCAGCTCAACCGCTCGTACAAGGGCATCTATGTGCCGCGCATGACGTGGCGACGGATGGAGAACTTTTCCACCAATTCGCTTTGCCTTGTCCTCTCATCGACCCGCTATGATGAAGCCGACTATATCCGCGACTTTGACGAGTTCGTTTTTTTGGCAGGTAGGGAAAAAAGTTTTTCCCAACGGGAGAAAAAAAATGCCGAGGCAATCCCCCTTCCTGCACCCTATCAGCTGAGCCGGTTGGCCGATGCTTGTCGCACGATGCAATTGCCCAAGGTGCACAATCGGGCGGGTAACCTGACGGCGATGAACAATCTGCAAGAACTCTCTTTTGCCACGCGTCGCGTCTATTATCTCTACGATATCCCGTGTGGCGAACAGCGCGGAGGCCATGCCCATCGCCAGTTGGAGCAATTGCTGGTAGCCGTCGGCGGAAGTTTTTCCGTCACGTTGGACGATGGGCACGAGCAACGCACCGTCTTCCTGAACAGTCCCTTCCAAGCCCTCTATATAGGGCCGGGCATCTGGCGTACGCTGGAGAATTTCTCTTCGGGAGCCGTCTGCCTGGTGTTGGCTTCCCATCCTTACGACGAGGCCGATTACATACGTGAATACGACCAATTCCTTGAATGCAAATGTTTGAAATAGTCAGATATACTTCCGAACGGCAAGCCGAGTGGGATGCTTTCGTCCGCTCGTCGCGCAATGGCACTTTCCTCTTCGAACGTGCCTATATGGATTATCATGCCCATCGTTTCACCGATTGCTCGCTGATGTTCTTTCGCGAGGGACGTTTGGTCGCTCTGCTTCCCGCCAATTGGGTGGAGGAGGAGCGCACGGTGTATAGCCATCAGGGCCTCACCTACGGTGGCCTCGTGATGGGCGATGAACTGACCGCTATCCGGGTGATGGACATCTTTACGGTCATGCTCGATTGGATGCGCCTTCAGTTGGGAGCCGTCCGCATGGTCTATAAGCCTATACCTTATATATATAATAGGTGTCCGTCGGAGGAAGACCTCTATGCCCTTTTCCGCCACGATGCCGTGTTGCACACACGGGGAATTTCCTCGGTGGTCGATATGGCGCATCGGATTCCTTTGCGCAAAGGGCGTAAGAGTACGGCCAAGCAGGCTTTGGCAAAAGGCATTACCGTAGGCGAAAGTGCCGACCTTCCCGCCTTTTGGCAGATACTGACTCAGGTGCTTCACGATTGTCATCAGGTCTCTCCCGTCCACTCGTTGGAGGAGATGCAACTCCTGCAAAGCCGTTTCCCTGAGCATATCCGCCTCTATGCCGCATACGATGCCGATGGCCGTATGTTGGCCGGTACATTGATGTATGAAATGCCGCATCTTGTTCATGCCCAATACATCGCCTCTTCGACCGAAGGGAAAGAGATGGGGGCCGTAGATGCCCTCTATGCCTGGCTGATAGGTGAGCGTTATGCAGATAAGCGATACCTCGATTTTGGCATTTCCACCGTGCAGGGTGGGCGTGTGCTCAACGAAGGCCTTGTCCGTCAGAAGGAGGGCTTCGGCGCACGGGCCGTGATGTATGACAGTTATTCTATAAATCTATAGCTCCAATCCTTTTCATAAAAAAGAACCGCATGATTAAATTCTTAGACATACAACGCATAACCGCCTCCTTCGAACCGGAGCTGTCGTCCGAAGTGCAACGTGTCATCTCTTCGGGATGGTACTTGTTGGGCGAGGAAGTGGCAACGTTTGAAAAAGCTTTTGCCGAATATTGCGACTCGACGCATTGCGTAGGTGTGGCCAACGGGTTGGATGCGCTTGCACTGATACTGATGGCTTGGCGCGAGATGTATGGCTGGTGCGAAGGCGATGAAGTGATAGTGCCCGCCAACACCTATATCGCCTCCATCCTTGCCATCAGTCGGGTAGGCTTGACCCCTGTGCTTTGCGAACCCAACGAAGAGGATGCGCTGATGGATGTTTCCGAAATGGAGTCACTCGTCACCCCTCGTACCCGTGCTATTATGCCCGTTCATCTCTACGGACAGGTGTGCGAGATGGACACCGTCCGCTCCTTTGCCCGCCAACAGGGATTGAAGGTTGTGGAAGATTGTGCGCAAGCACATGGTGCATTATATAAAGGTACGCGCGTAGGAGCTTTGGGCGATGCGGCCGCTTTCAGTTTCTATCCGGGCAAGAATCTCGGAGCTTTGGGCGATGGGGGAGCCGTGGTGACGTCCGACCGTCTGCTTGCCCGCACCGTGCGCACATTGGCCAATTATGGTTCGCGTGAAAAGTATGTGCACGTGCATAAGGGATTGAATAGCCGGCTCGACGAAGTGCAGGCCGCCGTCCTTCGGGTGAAACTTGCCCGCTTGGATGCCGATAATGACCGTCGCCGACAGATTGCCCGCCGATACATCAGGCGCATAAGCAATCCTTTGGTGCGCACTCCCCACGTGCGCTCGTGGCTCGGCCATGTCTTCCATGTATTTACCGTGCGGTGTGAATGTCGCGACGAACTCCAGAAGTATCTCGCCGCACAAGGCATACAGACGCTGATTCACTATCCCACGCCTCCGCACAAGCAGGAGGCTTATCACGAATGGAATCATCTCTCCCTCCCCGTCACCGAGCGTATCCATCGCGAAGTACTCAGTCTTCCCATCAGTCCTGTGATGACCGATGAGGAGGTGCAACAGGTGATAGATGCCGTCAACTCCTTCCAAACTGGAGATTTTTAGAAGAATGCAATTTTTTTTCGTTTTTTTGTAGTTTTTCGTCTCTTCGTGCGTCTAACGTGTAAAAAACAATAGAAAAAGAAAGATGAAAACATTGGAAACCGCATTTGCGCAAATGATTCGGGAGCACAAGAACACCATCTATACGGTGTGCTTCATGTTCTCCAAGGATTCCGACGAAGTGAACGACCTTTTTCAGGAAGTGACGATAAACTTATGGAAAGGGTTCGAGAGTTTTGAAGGGAAAAGCAACATCGACACGTGGATATGGAAGGTAAGTTTCAATACCTGCATTTCACAAGAACGTAAGAAGAAACGTACGGCCGCCGTACCCCTGTCGATGGAGATAAACCTCTTTAAGGACACGGATAGCGATACCCGACAGATCAAGATGCTCTACGACCGCATCCATCGGTTGAAACCCTTTGACCGGGCCATCGTGCTCTTGTGGTTGGAGAACATGAGCTACGAGGAGATTGCCGCTATCGTAGGAATCACGGTGAAGAATGTTTCCGTCCGTCTTTTCCGCATTAAGGAAGAATTGAAAAGTATGTCTAACGATTAAAAAAACGAATGAAAATGGAGAAATATACTGAACTTGAAGAGATGAAAGCCCAGCTTGCCTTGTTGAACAAGAAGTTGGAGAAAGAGACAATTGTCAACGAGCGGTTGATACGCCGTGCGATGAAGAATAAGGCTTGGGGAATCCGTCGGAAGATTATAGCAGAAAGTATCCTCACCATTCTTATGATTCCTTATTTCATCTTGGTGATGCCTGTTGTGGTTGAATTGTCAATGGGATTTTGTTGTTTTGTCGTCTTCTTTATGCTGTTGGCTTTGGCTTACAACGGATATATCTATAAGAACTTCCGTCCGCAAGAATTTCTTCAAGGAAGTTTGTTGGAAGCCCGCAAAGATACATTGAAATTGAAAAGGCTCTATGCTTTTTGGCTTAAATATATCGGCATACCATTCATCGTGGTTTTTCTCAGTTGGTTCATATACGAAATAAGCCGGTTGTATCAAGGTGAAAGCCTGCACGGTATGTTGATAGGGATGCTCGTTGGTGCCGTCATTGGAGCAATTGTCGGTTCTTTCCGATATCGAAAAGTGCAGGGCATGGCCAATGAAATATTGGAGCAGATTGATGAAATTTCAGATTCTTTCTGAAATAAATAGTTGGTAAAAAAGAAAAAAGTCTCTCAGATTGAGAGACTTTTTTGTTGGTGAGGTACCAAGCAGATTCGAACTGCTGTAGACGGTTTTGCAGACCGGTGCCTAACCACTCGGCCATGGTACCCTGTGGGGTATTTCCCATTTGCGGATGCAAAGGTACAATATATTTTGGAATTAGCAACTCTTTTCGCCTCTTTTTTTGCAGGGAGGCATGTTTTTTCTCTCTTTTTGGCCTTTCTTCTGTTCTTTTTCCTCTTGTATGAGGCGGCAATTGCAACTCGACGCGCAATGTCGGCACGGGTTCTCCTCACCATTCATGGCTCTGAACGAGCATATCAGGTGATAGATGGCAGCTGCTGCGGCCATCAGAACAATGACGATGACGAGTGCTTCTTGCATTTTCTTACTTTTTTATTTGTTCCTATACCTTTAACTCTACATCCTGCACTCTTGTTCACTTCTCAAGTCCGATCTGATCATAGATGAAAGCGAGGATACAAGCAGCTATTATTATGCCGATGGTTTGGATAATCGATCGTTTCAATCGGTTGGGGCCGTATTCGCGTTGGTAAGCTCTCCCAAAAAGTGCAAGTATTGCGATGATGATGATAAGAATCGTTTTCATAAGTTTCTTGTCGCTAATTGGAGTTGTCCCCCATTTTGTTCATCTCATTTCTTATCCGTGTCGGGCTTTTCATCCTTTGGAGGAGTTAGAGGGCGCTTAGCAGGCTTCCCACCTGATACACCGTGAAGGAGACAAGCCAGGCAAGTGCCGTGGTATAGAGGGCGGTGAAGATGGCCCATTTCCATTGTCCGCTCTCTTGGCGGATGGCGGCAAGGGTTGCCACGCAAGGGAAGTAGATGAGCACGAACAGCATGTAGCTGATGGCGGCCAGAGGGGTGATGCTCTGGGCTATGCGGGTCGATAGGGTACTGCTCTCTCCATCGGTGGCGGCGGCCACTTGGGCTTCGTCTTCGTGGTAGAGCACACCGATGGTGCTCACCACCAGTTCTTTGGCTCCTACGCCCGAGATGAGGCCTATGCCTAATTTCCAGTCAAATCCTAATGGACGTATGACCGGCTCTATGGCGCGTCCTATCTGTCCGATGTAGGAGTTCTCTTGCTGTTCGGCCAATGTCTCGTGTGCCTCGTGGCGCGGATAATAGCCCAAGAACCAGATAAGTATAGAGGCCACCATGATGATACCTCCCATCTTCTTGAGGTACTGGGCGCCCTTCTCCCATGTGTGGCGCAGGATGGCTTTGCTGGTGGGCATACGGTAGGGGGGCAGTTCCATTACGAAGGGTGTATCGTCGCCCTTCATCAGCAGGCGGCTGAAGAGGCGTGCCATGAGAATGGCCAACAGGATGCCTGTTGCATAGATGCTGAGCAACACGGCGCTGGCATATTGGTGGAAGAAGGCTCCGACGAGCAGCAGGTAGATGGGCAGGCGGGCACTGCACGACATCAGCGGATTGATGAGCATGGTGATGAGGCGGCTCTTGCGGTTCTCGATGGTGCGTCCGGCCATGATGGCGGGCACATTGCATCCGAAGCCCATGATGAGTGGGATGAACGATTTGCCGTGAAGCCCCATCTTGTGCATCAGTTTGTCCATGATGAAAGCGGCGCGGGCCATATAGCCCGAGTCCTCCATCAGGCTGATGAAGAAATAGAGGATGAGGATGTTGGGAAGAAAGACGATGACTCCGCCCACACCTCCGATGATACCGTCGATAATCATGTCCTTCAGTGGTCCCTCGGCCATGCTGGCCTCTACCAGGTTCCCAATCTGCTCCACTATCCATTCGATGCCCATCATGGGGTATTCACCCAACACAAAGGTGCTTTCGAACATGATGTAGAGAAAGAGGAAGAAGATGGGGAATCCCCACCAACGGTTGGTGACAATGGTGTCGATGGCCTCCGTCAGTTTGTGACGCTCCAGGTGATTGTCGGTGAAAGTTTCGCGTAGGGCACCTTGGATAAATCCGTATTTCGCATCGGTGATGGCCTGTTCGCTGTCTTCTCCCAGCACCTTTTGCAGGCGTATGGCTTCACGGTCGCGTGTGGCCAGGATGTCGATGCCGTTGGGCAGTGTCTTGATGAAGTCTTTGACCTCTTTGTCGTTCTCCAGCAGTTTGATGGCCAGGAATCGGGTGGAGTATTTGTGGCGGATTCCCTCGTTGCGGCTGATTTCGCGTTTCACCTCTTCGATGCTTCGCTCCACTTCGTTTCCGTGGTTGATGTGTATGTGGTGGTAGAATCCGCGCGGATGTTCGTGTTTCATGCTGCCTGCGTCAAACGAGTGGTCGGGTACATATTGCCGGTGCCAGTCGCTCAGGTCGTTCAATGCTTCGGTTCTCAGGTGGCCCTCTTTGTCGAGGAAGTCGCCTCCTTCGTAGATGCTGATGATGGTGTGGAAAAGTTGGTCAATGCCTTTTCCCGTGCGCGATACGGTGGGGATGATGGGTGCACCAAGCAGTTCACCTAACTGCTTGTGGTCAAGTGTGTTTCCGCTGGCCTCCAGCTCGTCGTACATGTTCAGGGCTATGACCATGCGCACGTTCATGTCGATGAGCTGGGTCGTCAGGTAGAGGTTGCGCTCCAGATTGCTGGCATCGACGACATTGATGACCACGTCGGGAGTTTCGTCGATGATGAATTTGCGCACATAGCGCTCTTCGGGGGTATAGGTCGAAAGGCTGTAGGTGCCCGGCAGGTCGATGAGGCGGAAGCGGTAGCCCTGAAATTCGAAGTACCCTTCCTTGGCATCTACCGTCACACCGCTATAGTTTCCCACATGTTCGTGTGCACCGCTTGCAATGTTGAAGAGTGATGTTTTTCCGCAATTGGGGTTGCCCACAAGGGCCACATTGATGGTGCGTCGTTGTCCGCGTGCCAGCTCGATGGCCTCCTCCATCTCCCCCAAAAGGGGAGAGAGTGATTGTGGCACACCATCTTTGTCCCCTCCCCCTTGGGGGGAGTTGGAGGGGGCTATATGTGCCTGCACTATCTCAATCATCTCCGCTTCCTGTCGGCGCAGAGATATTTCGTAGCCTAAGATTTTATATTTGATAGGGTCTTTCAGCGGTGCGTTCAGGACGACCTCCACGGTTTTCCCTTTGATGAAACCCATCTCTACGATGCGTTTGCGGAAACCGCCGTGTCCCAGCACTTTTACGATGACTCCTTTTTCCCCTGTCTTCAGTTCGGATAAGCGCATATCTCTTCCTAATTTGTAATGGAGTGCAAAATTACGTTT
Source organism: Bacteroidaceae bacterium (assembly GCA_017521285.1). Lineage (GTDB taxonomy): Bacteria > Bacteroidota > Bacteroidia > Bacteroidales > Bacteroidaceae > Phocaeicola_A. The sequence goes on from JAFXDG010000055.1 coordinate 7,633, forward strand.
TCTTTCCGAAGTTACCAAGCGGGTGCCTCCTTTTTCGTCGTGCGCGTGCGCATATTACCTACTATTGGGTATGGCGGATAGCGCATATTCCCCCCCTTTTCACGCAGCCTGCTGCATTGGCCGATACAGCTGGCTGCGATGGCCAACACAGCCAGCTCCATCGGCCATCACAGCCAGCTGTGTGAAATGGGGCAATTCTGACACGATGCGGTTTGCATTTGCCATTCAAGGTCGAAGTTCAAGGTTCCAAGTTCCAAGCTATCGCCATCAGCCATAGTTCAAGGTTCAAAGTTCCAGGTTCCAAGTTTAAGGCCATCGCCATCAGCCATCGCCATCGCTAACAGCCATCGCCATCCGCCATCGCCATCCGCCATCGCCATCCGCCATCGCCTTTCAACAAACTTCAACGTTTCTTCGGATTCTTGTTCCAGTGATACACCAAGTGCAGCATGGCGTAGTGGGGCAGTGAACGGTACCATGTTTCTGTGCGGCCCTGTGCATTCACCTCGTACTGTGTGGGCGAAAGGTTGTGCAGCAGGTCGAAGGCTTCCAGTCGGGCAATGAGTTTGCCTTTCAGGAAGGGTTGGCTCACCGAGGCGTTCACCACAAAGTCATCCGTGTTGAGCATGGCCGAGCCATAGCCGCGGCGGCTGTACATGGTTCCGTCGGCCGTGAGGGTGGTTTTCAGTACGGGAAGGGTATATCGTGCCGAGAGTCCGTACTGGTAATCCAGTGCATTGAGGGTCTTGAAGTCGCGCATCCGCCCTTCGCTGTGTCGCCAGGCAATATCTCCCGTTGCACGGATGTTGAGGTCGCCCTTCTGGAACTGGATGTGAGCGCCATCATGCAAAATGGTGGTATTAACTGCATTTTCAAAACTTTCTGTTTCGCTTTCCAACATGGAATGATCAACGGAATGGTTATAGTTTGCATCTGCAGTCATTTGCCATGTCCAATAGCGCTTTTCATCAATTGCATGTGAATAATCGAATTTGGTTGTAGCTGTATATGCTCCGCTTACATTCATAGGCTTATAAGTATAGACACCTGTTTCTTGATTGTAGCTTACTGATTGTGCCACGTCGCGGTGGCGATAGTTGAAGTATGTTCCCACATGCCATTGTTGTTGTCTGTTTCCTGTGCGATCAGTATAATCTGCAGAAACCGATGTGGTGGAAACACTTTTCAGGTTCGGATTGCCAAGTTTGACAACAAGCGGTTGGCTGTCATCACGATACCCCACTTGGTTAATGAGCTCTGCCGGATTACTTTGATGGTTGGCATGAATACGAAAATCCCTCTTCCCGTTTGGTGACATATAGCGAAAAGATACATTAGGTGAAATGAACACTTGCATATCATCTGTTGAAATGTCAATGACACCACGTCTGTAATTAAGTGATTGGTGAATGACTGGTATATCAATTCCAACATTCCAGCGGTCATAAGTAAAGTTGATGGGGGAATCAGGAGCTATTTTATAACTTCCTCTCTTTTTTAGAGCGATGCTGGCTTTATTGCGCCAATAGCGATGACGGCTGTCGTAGGAATTGGACGGGTCGGTTATGGCTGTCAGCATATCAAGTTGGGATGCCAACAACAAAGTGTCGGGATGGTAAAGGTAATCGTGTACTTCGTTATTTGAATAATAGGATTCAATCCCCATTATCAGTTGCAAGCCTTTAAATAAGTCTTTAACAGTACTATATGTCAGGAAATGCAAGTAAGTTGATTTACGGCTCACATCATTTGCGTTGTGTCGGACAGCATTGGATTGCGTTGCATTTTGCCATGTATCGTAACGTTGGGAATGCCAGGATTGTTCTTCGGAATGATTGAAGAAAAGACTATAAGTCAAATACAATTCTTTTTCTTTTTCCAGATTGAATGCTCCATGTAACTCTTCAGCGAGGTTCCACGAATTCCCTTTATTCAAAGCATCGTTACGCATGGATGCTGTTAGCAGGTCATCCCACTGTTCAAACAGGGAACCACCGTTACCATCACGTTTGTTGTAATTGAAAGAAGTCACAGAACGGAGATAGAATGGTTTCTTAGCCTCGAAAGTGTTCACAGCTTTCAGATTCCAGTTTTCTGCTTCATTGCGATTGGTTGACAAGGAAATGGGCTTGCTGCCTGCAAGGAACTGTTCACGCCGTTGATGGATTTCTGTATTCATATCCGTAGAGGTAAAGCTCGCATTGATGTTGTCACTCCAATTCCTGTCTTTTGACTGATAGTCCAAATCTGTAGCGACACTTTGGGTAGTAATAAGTGATTGCGGCATGGAGGCCGGTGTCCAATGTCCCCGTTCACCGATGTGTCCGCTTTCATTCACATTGTTTGCATTGCCCATCAATGCATAGCGCCAACGGTCGGTGAATCCAAGCAGAAAGCCACGTGCTAACCAGCGTTTTTCAGTTCCCCCGGCTGCTTCCACGTTGGCAATATATCCTCGGTTGTATTCAGGCTTTAAGTTTACATCCATTACATAACTTCGAGGCTCTACGTCATATCCGAGGGCTTCGCTTTTGGCGGTTTGCTTTTCATACACTTTTAAATCTTTAACCGTGAAATAGGGGAGGTTTTTCATCAAAACTTTTTTGTTCCCTCCAAAGAATGTACGTGAACCCAATAAAAGTTCATCGACTTTGCGGCCGTTTACAAAAATTTCTCCATGTTCATTTAGGGTGACACCAGGCAATTGATGTATCAGTGCATCCAACATAGAACCGTCAGGTAATTTGAAAGCATCAGCATTGTACACTAAAGTGTCTCCTTTATAATACATCTTTATCTTAGTGGCGACAATAGCCACCTCATCAAGATTGATGGTAAGGGATTTACGCATCTTAATGGTAGGTACTTCTATGGATTTAGTTTTGTCAGGAAAAAGTATTGATACAGGTTGCCACACTTCATCATATTCAGGACGTGTGGCACGGATTAAATAGTTTCGCTTTTCTTTCTTGACGGTAGTGTGATATATCTCTTTGAGAGGGGCTCCTTTTGTATTTGAAAATGAAATACTCTCTAAAGAATCTACGATTATAGTACTGTCCAGAGAATGGAGGGAAACTTTTACTTGTTTTAGCGGGGTTTTCAAGAACTCGTCCTGTACAGAACCCCATATATATATATATTCTTCTTCTTTGGCTTTTGCATCAGCCTGCACCAGCACTAATTTTCCTTTGTCTGTAACTTTCACGGGCAATCCTTTGCAAATCTCTCTGATGGCTTCGGGTAACGTCTTATTCTTGACATCTTTTGTGACACTGATACCTTCCAACTGGTTGTGTACAAACGAAACGGAGTAATCCGACTGTTGGGCTGCCAAGGTTTCGAGAACTTTGGAGAGCGGTTGTGCCTTGAACGAACCGCTGACCTGTTGTGCCAAGGCTCCTGTTGTGGCCAGACACAGAAACAATAGTATATAGATGATGCGTTTCATGGTTATTCCCCCTCCTTATTTTTTAGTGGCTTCAACGATGATGAGCTTTTCTCTGTCGCTCACGTGGAGTCCGTCGAATTCGTTCAGTACACTGACGAAGTCGGCCAAGGGTTTTGCTGGCTCCCACACAATCTGGAAGCGCCATTCGCGCAGTTGCTCGTTCTGGAAACGGACACGGCGGTCGTAGTGGCGGCTCACACGGTGGAGGATGGAGTCGAGGCGCACGTTGCTGAAGGTTACGGCACTGTCGGCCTGTGCCGCCTTTTCGTAGATGGCAGTCTGTTGCGAATGCCCGTTGCTGAGTTTCCAGGTTGCGAATGCCAGTCCGCTGATGAATATGCCGGCAATCAGGATGGCTGCCACCTTGCGCAGATGTGTCAGGCGGGCAGGTGCCGGTGATGGGGTGGAAACCGTTTCTCCATTCGCCTGTCGGGCTATTCGGTTCATTACTCGGTCGGCAAAGTCTTCGGGGAGCTGCATCTTTCCGGCCTGTTGTGCCTGTTGCTCCATTACCCTGCGCAAGGCAGTGTCTTCGTGACGGTCATTGGTTTTCATTTTCTTTCAAGGGTGTAAATGGTGTGACATAAATACTTTCTGATCCATTGCAAACGCGAACGCAGATAACTGTCCGTGCATCCCATAATCAGGGCAATCTCCTTCAGCTTGCGGTTGTCGTGGTAATAGAGGCTGAGCAGCAACCGGTCGTTGGGCGAGAGCAGTGTTACAGCCTGTTCGAGCAGAGCCAGACGGTCGGGGAGCGTGTCGTCCAACAGGTGGTCAACGTCGGCATCGGGCAGGTTTTCCATCTCTTCCCTGTCAATCGTTTCATGTGGGAACAGGGAGGCGTTTTTTGCCTGTTTCAGCGCCTTGTGGCAGGCAATACCCAAGAGCCAGGTGCGGAATCCTGCCTGCCGGGCATCATATTCGGCCAGTTGCTGGTAAGCCGCTACGAAAGCCTCCTGCATCACGTCTTCGGCATCGGCCTGTACGGGCACGATGCGTCCCACGATGCGCATCACTTCGTTGGCATGTCGGTTCACCAGCAGACGGAACAGTCCGGTTGCTCCGTCAAGTATCTGCCGGATGATTTCGCTGTCGGGTAGCATTGCCTGTTGTTTATGGTTGGTTTGCATGTTTTGTCACTTTTTCATTGAGTCTTCTACCTTTATTTCCCTTTTTCAGTGCAAATGTATAATATTTCTCTGAATTTTTATTGTTTGTTAACAATTTACAACTCCTCCGTAACTATTCAGCGCTTGAAAATAGAAAGAATCGCTGAATGGTTACAAAAGTAGGAAAAACACCGGGAAAAGTTAGACCAAATGTATGACTAAATAAAAAACAAGTCAACCATCATTAAAAATATTGTTTAACTGGGTCAACTTGCTATACAAATAAGACGAAAAGTAGTCAACTAAAATCGTTAACATACAGAATAAACTATAAATGTTCCTACTTACTTTTTCATTTCATGTCGTGAAATGGTCATTTCACGCTTTGGAATGAGTATTTCACGACGTGAAATATTTGTTTCACGACGTGAAATGAAAAAGTAAGTAGGAACATTTATCGTTTTATAGCCATTATAAAACTATTTATTAGTAGTGTACGCTAAAACCTTTATGGCTATTTTGACTTGAAAATATTCACGGACAGATAAAATCCTTTGTCCGATTGACCCGATTCGGGGGAATTTTCCTAAATTTGCAACCTGAAAAAGCTTTGAGTATGGAAAAGAAGAAGATAAAGAACCCTTGGTTGGGACGTGAGGGCTACAACTGCTTCGGTTGTGCACCGTGTAATCCGTATGGAGTGAAGATGGAGTTTTATGAAGAGGGTGACAAGGTGGTATGCCGTTGGCAACCGCGTGCGGAGTATCAGGGATGGATAGATACGTTGCACGGGGGTATTCAGGCGGTATTGTTGGATGAAATCTGTGCATGGGCGGTGATGCGCCAATTACAACGCGCCGGTGTGACTTCGAAGATGGAGACCCAATACAAACGTGCCATCTCGACAAACGATGAGTACATAGACCTGGAAGCAAGGGTGGTGGAGCAGCGTCGCAATCTGGTGACGGTGGAAGCTGCCATATATAATAAGGTAGGGGAATTGTGCACCCGGGCGCAATGCCTCTATTTTACCTTCCCACCTGAGAAAGCACGCGAGGAAATGGGCTTCGAAGCGTGCGAATTGGAAGAATAAGGTGAAATAATGATGATTTTGAAAGAAAAATCGTCGGATTGTTTGCATTTGTCAATTGAATAGTGTAATTTTGCGCCAAATTTAAAGAATAGACAATATGATTCTGACCATTACACATCGCCATCATCATTTCCCCATCGAATGAATTCGGTAGGCTGAGTGGCATTTGTGGTGACAGAAGTCGGAACAAATAGTGGGGAGCTTTACCGAAAACGGGAAGCTCCTTTTTTTGTAATGAATCAATAATTAATAAGGACATAAAAAGAGTTATGCTAAGAATTGCAGTACAATCGAAAGGCCGCCTCTATGAGGAGACGATGGACCTTTTGCGTGAATCGGATATCAAATTGAGTTCATCCAAACGTACGTTGTTGGTACAATCGACCAACTTCCCCGTTGAGGTGTTGTTCCTTCGCGACGACGATATACCCCAGTCGGTAGCCAATGGAGTGGCCGATCTGGGTATTGTGGGCGAGAATGAATACCTCGAACGGAAGGAGGATGCCGAAATCGTTCGTCGCTTGGGATTCAGCAAGTGCCGTCTGTCGTTGGCCATTCCTGCCGCCATCGATTATCCGGGCTTGAAATGGTTCCAAGGCAAGAAGATTGCCACCTCGTACCCCGAAATCCTGAAAGACTTCATGGCAAAGAACGGGGTGAAGACCGACATCCATGTGATTACCGGTTCGGTGGAGATTGCTCCCGGCATAGGGTTGGCTGATGCCATCTTCGATATCGTAAGTTCGGGTTCTACGCTGGTCAGCAACAATCTTCGCGAGGTGGAGGTGGTTATGAAGTCGGAAGCCTTGCTTATAGGTAACAGGAACATTTCCCCCGAAAAGCGCGAAGTGTTGGACGAACTGCTTTTCCGTATCGAAGCCGTGAAGATGGCTGAAGACAAGAAATATGTGTTGATGAATGCCCCTACGGAGAAGTTGCAGGAAATCATTGAGGTGCTTCCCGGTATGAAGAGCCCCACGGTGATGCCTCTGGCGCAAGAGGGATGGAGTTCGGTGCACACCGTGCTCGACCAAAAGCGTTTTTGGGAAATCATTGGCAAACTGAAGGCTTTGGGAGCAGAAGGTATTCTGGTGCTTCCTATTGAAAAGATGATATTATAAAATCAATTTTCGCAAGTATAAGAAGTTGCAGGAGTTCAGGAGTTACAGGAGTTCAGACAATAGTTTCGACTATACTTAACATGACGTTCAAAGCTGTTGTCTGTAACTCCTGAGCGAAGCGAAAACTTCTGAACTCCTGAACTCCAGAAAGTTGAGCTTGCGAAACTTAAATTATAAACAACGAAAACCAATGAAAATTATAGAATATCCGGCAAAGGAATCGTGGAGCCAGTTGCTCAAGCGTCCGGCATTGGATGTGGAGGCATTGCGGGGCACTGTCAATGAGGTGCTTCAGCAGGTGCGTACACAGGGCGACCGTGCCGTATTGGAATACGAAGAGAAGTTTGATAAAGTGAAACTCGACTCCTTGGCTGTAACTCCGGAAGAGATGGAGGAGGCTGTTCGCCTGATAGATGCGGACCTGAAAGCAGCTATTGAGTTGGCGCACACCAATATTGAGAAATTCCATACCGCCCAGCGCTTTGAGGGAAAACCCGTAGAGACCCGGCCCGGTGTCACCTGTTGGCAAAAGGCTGTAGCCATTGAAAAGGTCGGACTTTATATCCCCGGTGGTACGGCTCCGCTTTTTTCTACTGTGTTGATGTTGGCCACTCCGGCACGTATTGCAGGATGTGGCGAAATCGTGTTGTGCACCCCTCCTGCACGCGATGGCAGCATCAATCCGGCCATCCTGTATGCCGCCAAGGTGGCAGGCGTCAGCCGGATTTATAAGATTGGAGGCGTGCAGGCAATAGGTGCCATGGCGTACGGAACAGAGAGTGTTCCCAAGGTTTACAAGATATTCGGTCCGGGAAACCAATATGTGACAGCTGCCAAGCAACAGGTCTCTCTGCGCGATGTGGCCATTGATATGCCTGCAGGGCCTTCTGAAGTGGAGGTGCTGGCCGATTCGTCTGCCAATCCGGCCTTTGTGGCGGCTGACCTGTTGTCGCAGGCCGAACATGGGGTAGATAGTCAGGCGATATTGATAACGGATGACAAAGAGCTGATAGCCCGTGTTGAGGCAGAGGTGGAGGCCCAGCTGGCGCTTCTTCCGCGCAAGGAGATTGCCGCCCGTTCGTTGGAGAACAGCAAACTGATACTGGTGAAGGATATGGACGAAGCCATGGCGTTGACCAATGAATATGCTCCCGAACACCTGATAATCGAAACTCGCGATTATATGGCGCTGGCTGCCCGCGTGGTGAATGCGGGTTCTGTATTCCTTGGCTCCCTGTCGCCCGAGAGTGCAGGCGATTATGCGTCGGGTACCAATCACACGCTGCCGACGAATGGCTATGCCAAGGCGTATAGCGGAGTAAGCCTTGACAGCTTTATCCGGAAAATCACCTTCCAGGAAATAACTCCCGAAGGTATTGCGCATATTGGGCCGGCTATCGAAGTGATGGCTGCCAACGAACAATTGGATGCCCACAAGAATGCGGTAACAGTCCGTCTGAAAAGCTTGAACAAATAAAGGATTCTGATATGAAAACTCTACAAGATTTAGTACGTCCCAATATATGGAGCCTGAAACCATATTCTTCGGCCCGCGACGAGTATAAAGGATTTGATGCCAAGGTGTTCCTTGATGCGAATGAAAGTCCGTATCACGAACCTTACAACCGCTATCCTGATCCGTTGCAGGCTCAGGTCAAGCAGTTGCTGGCTCCCATTAAGGGAGTGTCGGAAGAGTGCATTTTCTTGGGGAATGGCAGTGATGAGGCTATTGACCTTGTGTTCCGTATCTTTTGTGAGCCGGGCGTGGACAATGTGGTAAGTATTGCTCCCACCTACGGCATGTATGAGGTGTGTGCCGATGTCAACAACGTGGCCTACAGGTCGGTGCCCTTGTCGGTGGACGAGGCGGGAAACTTCCGTTTCAAGGCCGATGATTTGTTGGCTGCTGTTGATGGACACACCAAGGCGGTGTTCCTCTGCTCGCCCAACAATCCGACGGGTGAATGTCTGGAGCGTGGGGAACTGATGAAAGTGCTGGAGCGGTTCGACGGAATCGTGGTGGTGGATGAGGCTTATGCGGACTTTATGGAAGAGGAATCGTTCTTGTGTATGCTGTCCGATTATCCGAAACTGATTGTCCTTCAGACCTTCTCAAAGGCATGGGCTTGTGCCGGCATCCGATTGGGAATGGCCTTTGCTTCGCCCGAAGTGATAGCTATATATAATAAGGTGAAGTACCCTTATAATGTAAATGTGCTGACCCAGCGCCAGGCATTGGAGGTGTTGGCCGACTATTCGAAGATAACGGAGTGGGTGGCACTGCTCAAGGCTGAACGGGAGCGTCTGGCCGTAGCGTTGGAAAAGTATCCGGACACGGAACATGTGTTTCCCACCGATGCCAATTTTGTATTGGTACGGGTGAAGGATGCCCAGGCTCTTTATGATTATCTGTTGACGCAAGGCATCATCATCCGCAACCGTCACCGGGTGCAGTTGTGCGCGAATTGTTTGCGCATAACCGTGGGTACGCCTGAGGAAAATGATGCCTTGTTGGAAGCAATGTACCGCTTCTTGTAATAATTTAAGTTTCGCAAGCTCAACTTTCAGGAGTACAGGAGTGTAGGAATGACGCTTCGCTTAGGAGTGTAGACGATAGTGCTGCTTGCATGGTGTGCTTTGTCTATCATCGTTAAAGCTGTTGTCTACACTCCTACACTCCTGTCTCCTATACTCCTGCTGCTTATTTACTTGCGAAAGTTGAACAATATTCACTTAGAATGAAAACTTCGCCATCAGGCTGATGCGGTTTGCATCATGGCTGGTGGCGTTGAAGTTTTTACGCCATCCACGCAGATATTCAGCTCCAAGCTGCATGTTCGGACTGGCTGACCAGAAGATGTTGGCAGCTACGTATTGGCCGTACTTGTAATGGTCTTCAGCAGTGGTGGCATAGTCGTCCTCTGAAAACAGTCTGGCCATACTGTATGTTCCTGAAACGAACAGGTTGGGGCAGATGTTGTACTGCAAACCGGCAAACCATCCCATCATGGGCAGGGCCTGCATCTCGTTCTCTTCTTTCGGATTGTCAACAAGGTCAACGTTCAGTTCGCCCAAGTCGTTGATGTATTGGGCAATTCCCTTTCCATAGGTGAATTGGCCGAACATTCTGATGCTTTCTCCCAAACCGAAGGTGGTGGAGGCCTGTACACCGTATCCGGTTATGTCATGATTCGTGTTGTCCATGTTGTCGGTATAGGTCATACTCCGGATAATACCTCCGATACGCAAGTGACTGCTGTTCCCCCAATTGTATTGGGCCGATGCGGTAAAGTCAGGCATACGTTGGTGGGAAATGGTGAATCTGTTGCCGGTCTCGCCATCGACTTCGGGCATTTCAACAGAGGCATTGAACTGGAAGTTCTTCAATCCTTTGTAGGTGTAGGCCAATTGGGTGGCACGATAGAAGGTTCCACCGTTAGGACCTTGGAAATCGATGGTTGAAGGCATGGCGGAAGCATCCATGAACCCGCCGTAGGTGTAACCGATGGTGAATCCCTTGAATGCCATATAGGCATTGCGTAACTTGAATGTCTTTCCGCTTCCCCTGAAGTTTCCTTCGGTGTGGATGATGAAGTTACCCAAGAGAGGAGTGTTGCCGACCAATTTCAGATAAATGTTGGCTGTGCTGGCATCCATCTGTATCTGGTTGCTGGTCTGTCCGTTGTTGGGAATCAGTGAAGGAATGAAATCTACATTGTCAACGATGCCGCCGAGGTCATATTCCGCTACGGTGCGCACATAACCTCCAATTCCTAAGGCAAAGTTTCCTTGGCGGTCAGTGAGGACAAAACGTGGAGTTTGCGGGTCGTGAACGTGAGGCAGTTGGCTCTCATTCATAATCTGGATGATTTCGTCTCCGGCATCGTCCAGGCTTACAATAACAATACTGTTGGGTGCTTCGTTGTCAATGACAGTGGTGTTGCTTTGTGCAACGGTGGAACCGGCTGTTCCTGCCGCAAGGCATACGGCTAAAATTGTTTGATTGATCTTTTTCATTTGAGTCGTTCATTTGGTGACGCTTAATCAACAAATGACAACCCCGAATGTTTGACCGGAGGAAAACTTTGGAAGAATGAGGGGGAGGAGAGGACGCTACGCATTAATCCAGTTCCAGCCCGAGGGCTTCCTTCATTTTCTGTAGGGCCGGATTCTTCTTGATCATCATCTGGAACTGTTCCACACGGCTGTATGCCCGCTTGGCTTCACTCGCTTCAATGGCTCGCACTTTCATTTCTATTTTGCTGTTATGCAATTGGGCGCGCATGTGTTCAATGATTTGCGGTGCCATGGCTTGCATGGTCTTTACTACAAGCTCGTTTTCAACCGTAACCTCAAACGTGGTGTCGTTCAACAGTTGTGGTCTCATGTTCTTCATGCGTCCGGCTGTCGCATTTTCTTCAATGGGCAGTTTGTTGGCAAAGTCGAGCCAATAGTGTATAATGTCCTTTTCATTGAAGATGTAGTCTTCGTATGCCGGTGCTGCGTTGGTTGATGCCGCGTTGGGTGTTGCAGCCGATTGTACGGGGGTAGGAGAGTTGGCAGGCTGTGCGGAGGTAAAGGGCTGGCGTATGGATATGCCTAATTGTCCCTGTTTCAGAACGGGGATTTTGGAGGTCTGCTGTGTGGTCTGAAGGAATGGAGGACGCTTGGTTGCAGGTGCTTCCGCTTGGGGCTGCGCAGCATTTGTAGGTACTTTCTGTTGGGGGACGGACACAACTGGTGCGGGAGTCTCTGGATGAGACTCCGCATTTGCTTGCGGGTTGACAGCATGAGTGTCAGCCGCAAGTTTGGAAAATAGTGGTTTTAATATCTTCTTAGGGCTACGCCCACACCATGTGTCAGCATCTTCTGTGGTCAGTTGGGCAAGCTGTATCAGGGTGATTTCTACCAACAGACGCTTGTTCTTGCTTGCCCGGTAGTTGAGGTCGCAATCGTTGCACACCTTGATGGCGCGGTACAGGAACTTGGTTTCGCACCGTTGTGCCTGCTCGCTATAGCGGGCACGCACACCATCGCTCACTTCCAGAAGTGGGAGAGTGCTGCTGTCGCGGCTGACCAGCAGGTCACGCATGTGTGATGCCAAACCGGTGATGAAGTGATGTCCGTCGAAGCCTTTGTTCAGAATCTCGTTCAGCAGCAACATGGCTTCCGGAACTTTGTTGCCTATCAGGGAATCGGTGATGCGGAAGTAGTATTCATAGTCCAGCACATTCAAATTCTCGATGACACGCTGGTAGGTGACGTTGCCTCCTGTGAAACTGACTACCTGGTCAAAGATTGAGAGGGCATCGCGCATTCCACCGTCGGCCTTTTGGGCTATTACGTTCAAGGCTTCAGTCTCGGCATTGATACCTTCTTTTTCAGCCACATATTTCAGATGGTCCACCGTGTCGTTCACGTTCATACGGTTGAAGTCGTATATCTGGCAACGGCTCAGGATGGTGGGCAGTATCTTATGCTTCTCTGTGGTGGCCAGAATGAAGATGGCATGATGAGGGGGTTCTTCCAACGTCTTCAGGAAAGCGTTGAAGGCGGCGGTACTCAGCATGTGTACCTCGTCGATGATGAAGACCTTGTATTGTCCGATTTGAGGCGGGATGCGTACCTGTTCAATCAGGGTGCGGATGTCTTCTACGGAGTTGTTGGAGGCAGCGTCCAGTTCATGAATGTTGTACGAACGTTGCTCGCTGAATGCTTGGCACGATTCACATGTTCCGCAGGCTTCCCCTTCCGGAGTCAGATGCTGGCAATTGATGGTTTTGGCAAAGATGCGGGCACAAGTTGTCTTTCCCACTCCGCGTGGTCCGCAGAACAGATAGGCGTGTGCCAGTTTTCCCGTGGCAATGGCATTTTTCAGTGTCGTTGTCAGGGCACGTTGTCCCACCACTGAATCAAAGTTCATCGGGCGGTATTTTCGGGCTGATACGATATAGTCTTCCATGATTTTATTGTCAATTTCTTAATCGTAGTCGCAAAGGTACGACGAATGTTGAAGATAAGCAAATATTTTGCCCGCTCGTTCTTGATTTATTTCCATCTTTTCTCTATCTTCGCACCGTCAATTCATCAAATGTCTTTTTTATATGGGTAAACTTCTTACAATTTGGACCTTTTTCCGACGTCACAAGTATTGGGTTGTGACGATTGCTTTCATTGTCATTATCGGTGTATTGGATGAGAACAGTCTGATGCGTCGTGCCATGCACAAGTATGAGATTGCGGAACTGAAATCCGAGATTGAACGATATACAGAACAGTTCGAGGAGGATTCGCGACGCTTGGAAGAGTTGGACAATAATCCCGAAGCCATTGAGAAGATTGCCCGCGAGAAATATTTGATGAAGCGTCCCGATGAGGATGTCTATATATATGCAGAATAATTATGAATCGGACACTTTTTTCTACATTGATGATAATCGGTGCCCTGTTGCTGCTGGCTGGTGCGGCTCTGATGATAACGGGGTGGACATTGGCTCCTTATCTGTTTTGTGTCGGAGCATTGTTGTTTGCTGCCATGCAGATGACCGACCGGTATGAAGGCCAGGATATAACGGTCAAGCGTCTGCGTCGCCAGCAACTGATTGGTTCCTTGATGCTGTTGGTGACGGGAGTGCTGATGTTCGTCGAGCGTCACAACGGTTGGATTGTCACGCTTACGATAGCGGCTGTCATTCAGCTATATACGGCATTCCGTATGCCCGAAAAGGAATAAACCCTTGCAGACGAACTTGGCTTACAGGCTTTTGTTGATGGAGTCTATGTAGTCAAGCAACTCCTTGCGTCCGCTCTTCTTTTCAGACGAAGTGGCAAACAGGGGGGGCAGTTCCTCCCATTGCTCCAGCAGCTTGCGTTTGTAGGCTTCCACGTTTGTTTTCAGCTTTCCGCCGGACAATTTGTCTGTCTTGGTGAAGACGATGGCAAAGGGTATTCCGTTTTCGCCCAACCATTCCATAAATTCCAAGTCGATGGCTTGAGGTTCGTGACGGCTGTCTATCAGGACGAACAGGCAGGTCATCTGTTCCCGTTCCAAGATGTAGTTCTCAATCAGTTTCGTTATCTTTTCCTGTTGTTTCTTGCCTCGTTGTGCATAGCCATAGCCCGGAAGGTCAACCAGATACCACTCTTCGTTGATGAGGAAGTGGTTGATGAGCAATGTCTTGCCCGGAGTGGAACTGGTCATGGCCAGTTTGTTGTTTCGGGTCAGCATGTTGATGAGGCTGCTTTTGCCCACATTGGAGCGTCCGATAAAGGCATATTCCGGTTTTCCGTCTTGTGGACACTTTTCCAGTTGGGTGTTGCTGATGACGAATTTGGCTGATTTTATTTCCATAAACGTGTATATCTGAATCTTTGGGGCTGCAAATATATCTTTTTCTTTTAATTCTTGCAAGGGTTCGGAGAGGTTATTCGGCTTTCTCCTCCAATCGGATGTTGTCGATGCGGTATTCGGTGCCCCGTTCCCCGGTACTTCTTCCTTCAAGTCTGAATCCGATGTACAGGATGCCTGCATAGGAATGGAGGCTGATTTCTCCTGAGTGAAGCCATTGGTTGGGTTCGCTTGTTCCCGGTTGGGCAATCGGAGCGTCCAGAACAGGGAGTAATCCTACCTCATACGGATTCTTTTCGCTGAGGATAAAGGCTTCAAGGCGGCTGTTCCCGTCCCAATTGTCATAGGCGGTAGAGAATGAGAATACGGCATCCTTCATGCGGTTCAGATTGATGGGGGGCGTTATCAGCCAATAGTCGAAAGGCCGGTTGCTGAACGTATCCGTGTGGCAGATGGTGGCATAGCGTTCCAACGGGTTTCCCCCTATCTGCCAGTTTGGGGTGTAGGGGGCGCTGATGCTCCAGTTCTTCAGGCTCAGTGAATCACCAACCTGAAATCCACTGAAGTCTTCGTATATCTCCGTGACGGATAAGGCTGTCTTTTCGTCCTCAATAGCCGATGTGCCCATCCATTCATAAATTGTCGGATTCTTTATGCCGGTTGTACTGAAGTAGCTTGTGATGTCGCCCTTCAGTTTGATGTGTCGGCGATGGTGCTGAGGGTTGTCTGCCAAGTTCAGTTCTTCTCTGAGGCGCGTGTTGGCGGGCAGTTGCACGGGGATGCAGTGTGCAGGGTCATTTTCATAGATGGAATCAGCCAGTAGCAGGTTGGTCTGTCCGGCAGCTTTGGAGGTGAATCGGGCACCATTCTGGTAATGGCTTCCGCTGATCCATCCCACGATATATCCCTCTACCCAGACATCTTCCAACTCGAAATAATCATAGCCGATGGCTTGTGCATGAGCCACCGTATAGGGAGCTTCGCGCGAACCGTCGCGCACTTCGTCCTTGTTGTCCGGGTCGGGTAGGGGAGTCTTGTTCTCCTCCTCTTCCTTCTCGATATCTTCGGTGCCTTCGTTCGGGTTGGGTATGTCCAACCGTTCACATCCGCATAGTCCTCCGAAAAGTGCCATATATATAATAAGGTATAGGAATTTCCACTTCATGACTCACCTTTGTTGGGTAATTTTCTGCAAAGAAACAAAAAGTTTGGCAAAGCACAATGAAACTTGGAAGAATATTTATTGCAATATAGAGATAGCATTTCCCTTGAACCCACAAGCTTCGTGCTCGAAAACGGGATTCTTTCTTTCTCAAAACGTTAAAAAACTATCCGTATCGTTCGTGTGTTTTGAGTTTATTCAGTAATTTTGCGCTGGAATTGAATATTACTAACCAACTATAAAGTTTTAAGAAAATGGTAAATTACAAAGAATTGGGTCTTGTAAACACCAAAGAGATGTTTGCACGTGCCATCAAGGGTGGATATGCTATCCCCGCTTTCAACTTCAACAACATGGAGCAGATGCAGGCTATCATCAAGGCTGCTGTTGAAACCAAGTCTCCCGTTATCCTTCAGGTTTCTCGTGGTGCTCGCGACTATGCTAACGGAACATTGCTCCGCTACATGGCTCAGGGTGCTGTAGAGTACGCTAAGGA
>JAFXDG010000056.1 GCA_017521285.1 Bacteroidaceae bacterium
ACGAGATGACGATGGCTACCACGCTGAAGGTGGTGTAGATGTGCACCGTGCGGCGGTCATCGTCAAACACGGCGGCCAGCTCGTCCTCGATGAAGCTGTACTTCAGTTCACCGTTGCCCACCTCGGCATGCAGTTTCACCAGGAAATCGACCACCTCGGCCCGTCGTCCCTCGGGGTACGAGGCATAGAAGGCGAAGGGGTGACGGCCGAAGCCGTCCTTGTCGGGTGTGAAGAAGAGGGGGCGTGTGGGGCTTGTCGGGTGTCCCGTCTTGAAGTCCTTGATGATGCCCACCACGCGGTAGGGCGGGTTGGTCTTCATCTCCTCTTGCTCTGAACCGTTGGTGGACCAAGTGAACCACAGGCGGCGGGCTGGTTGCACGTAGGCATCGGACAGGTCGGTGATGCCCAACAGACGGGCCATCGACTCGTTGATGATGCAGATGTAGGAGCCCCATTCTGCGTATTCCTCGTCGGTGAACAGGCGACCGGCCGCTAATTCGTAACCCATGATGGCTTGGTATCCCCTGGTGAGGTTGCCCTTGAGCACTTCGATAGTCTGTCCGTCGTGGATGATGTCTGTACCACCGCGTCCTGCCACCATCTGGTAAGGCATTCCCTGTGGGTTACACCAATGGGTGATGAGGGGCGACTCGTTCAGACGGATGGGCAGCAGGCGGGCCTTGTGGATCATCTCTTTATGCATTCTGTCCCACTCCTCTTCGTTGCGGATGTTGTAGGTCCCCTCTTCGCTGCTGAGGGTGGCGGTGACGATGTTCCGCGTGTTGTACCCCATGTCGGTGTGGAGGATGTAGTTCAGGTGACTGATGAAGTAGAGGGCAAAGACGGCCAGTGTGGAGGTGATGACGTATTGCAGGAAGAGGAATACGTCGCGCGACACTCCCGGCCGGCTCATGGCTCCCACCGATTGCATGGAGGTGATGGGGGCCTTGTGAACATGCTTCCAGAAGGGGTAGATCGTGGTGACGAAGGGCAACCCCACGAGCAGCGCCAGCGAAGCCTGCCAGTCGAACGCCTTGTAGTCCATTTGCGGAATGCCCAAGTAGCGCTCCATCAGCGGTTGCGACGCGTCGATGAACATCCAGGCGAAGAAGAGGCCTGCGGCCACTTGTACCAGGTTTTCCATAAACAGACAGGCAAAGATGTGGCTGCGCGTAGCACCGTAGATGCGGCGGATGTTCATCTCCTTGCCCCGTCGGAGCAGGATGGCCGTATAGACATTCACAAAGTTGAAGATGCCAATGAAGAGCAGGATGGCTGCCGCGATGCTGAGTATGCGCACGTTTTCGGCATTTCCCTTGCAGGTCTGGTCGTCCATCCAGACGCCGTAGGTGGGGTGGAAGTACAGCTCCTTCATGGGAAAGAGCAGGTAGCGCAGGTTGTACTTCCACAGTTTGCTGTAGAAGAACTGTCCGTTGCGCTCGTTGAAGTCGTCGATGTCAGTACCCGGCCGCAGGTGGAGCAACTTTAAAGGAATGTATCTCCAATCGCCGCGGTGATAGTTGAACACGATGTCGAACATGAAGGTGCTCTTGCACGCGGGCTTGCCCACGATGCCTTTTACCGTGAACACATCACCGCGCAGCGCTTTGATGGTTTTGCCCAGCGGGTCACCATCGGGGAACAGTCGGCGGGCAGCCTCGTCGGTCAGGATGATGTCGTTGGGACCCTCCAACCGGTTGCTTCCGGCCAACAGGGGGAAGCGGGCGATGTGGAAGAAAACACTGTCGGCCGCCATGGCGTTGAGGGAGAACTCCTGATTCTCCGTCTCGACCATGAGCTGCTTGAGGATGCAGAACTCGGCCACCTCCTCCACTTCGGGGGCGCGGCTGGGATAGACCCAACCCTCTTCTTCGTTGGGGTTATCATCGCAACCGAGGCTGGGACTGGAGTCTCCTTCCCGCTCGGAGAGCATGATATAGGTGTTTGCCAAGTTGGCATAGTGGCTATCGACCGTCAGCTCCTGATGGACATACCGCAGGATGGTGAGGGCACAGGTCAGCCCCAGTGCGAGGCTGGCCACATTGATGGCCGTGTGGGCCTTGAAGCGGGACATGGCCCGCAAGGTTTGAAAGATGTTCATAATAAGAGTGGACCCCCTCTAACTCCCCCTGTGAGGGGGAGGATTTTGGAGTGTGTTTGATTTACTATTTAATTATTTACTATTTACTATTTATTTACGATTTGGTTGATTGGGCTATTTTCAGTCCCCTCCCTCACAGGGAGGGTTAGGGTGGGTCTCCTGAGGGGGGCTCCTACTTTCCCAACACTAGCACTTCCGCCTCGCCGAACTGGTCGTAGCCGGTGGTGATGACGCGGTCGCCGGGGGCGAGGCCGCTGGTAACTTCGTACTGTTGCGGGTTCTGTCGGCCGATGGTGATGGGGGTGCGGATGGCCTTGTCGCCTGACTCGTTCACCTTATATATCCACTGGCCGCTGGTGGCTTGGTAGAAGTTGCCGCGCGGGATGACCACTGCCTCTTCGGGCTGGCCCAACTCTATCTGTACGCGGTAGCTCTTGCCCACGCGCACGTTGTCGGGCATCTCGTTACCAAAGACAAGGTCAACGTCGAAGCTGCGGTCCTTCACCTCAGGCACCACCTTCGTAATCTTCAGCGGGAAGCGCTTGCCCTGGTAGAGGATGGTGGCGGGCAGACCCGTGGTGACGCGGTCGATGTAGTATTCGCTCAGCGAGGTGTGAATCTTGTACTGGCTCAACACCTTGATTTCGCCCACGCGGCTGTTGCCGCCCACCTGTTGGCCGGGTGTGGCTTGGATGAAGCTGAGCTGTCCGCTGATGGGGGCACGTACGATGAGGTCGGCCTGACGCTCCAGTTCGCGGGCATACTTCTTGCGTTCGCGCTCCATGTCGGCCTGCAACATCTGGCTGCTCAGGGCACTGGCCACCGAGTCGTAGTGCAGGCTCTCCATCTGCAGGGCGGTGGTCTGTCGCTTGAGGTTGTACTCCTCTTCCACCACCTCCAGTTCGGCCTTGCTCTTGATGCCCATGGCAAACTCCTCCTTGGCCAGTTCATAGTTCTTCTGCTGGCGGCGCTGCTCATGGCGGGCTTGCAGGATTTGTTGGCGCAGGTTCAGTGTCTGTTTCTTCATGTTGATTTCCTGGTTGCGGTAGTTCACCATCTGCTTCTCAAACTCGTCGCGCTTGTCGTTGATGGCACGTGTCAGTTCGGGGTTCACCAGTGTCAGGATGGTGTCGCCCTGCTCCAGCATGGCTCCCTCTTCGGCCACGATGCGGTCAACGAAGCCTCCCTCCTTGGTGTTCACTTGGATGGTGAGGATGGGTTGCACCAGTCCCTCCACATCCACGTACTCCATGAAGCGGCCGGTCTCTACGTCGGCAATTTGGATACTCTCGGTGTCGATGCGTTGTTTACGCGGACCCATTGACAGGGTCATGACATAAATCATAAAGGCTACAAAGGCCACGGCGGCCATCAGATAGTACTTGTAGCGGATGTACCAGGGGCGTTTTTTCAGTTGGATGTCCATATGTCTAAATTTTTAGTGGACCCTCCCCCTTGCCCCTCCACAAGGGAGGGGAGTGGATTGTTTTGAGGATGAGGAGTCTTTTTTGTTTATAAATTATTTAAGTTTCGCAGGTATAATACTTGCTAAAGTTGAGTATGTTATTTCATTCTTATTCTTTTAGTATCTACTCCTTCCCCTTGGGGAAGGCCGGGATGGGGTTCGTAGTTTATCTCTTCCCCCTTCTCAAAGTCATACCCCGTAAGGCTACGCAGGGCATAGTAGAGGCTCCAGTAGTTGCGCAGGGCAGAGATGCGGTTGCGTCGGGCAGAGTCCTTTTCGCTGGTGGCCGAGTTGAGGTCGAGGATGGTGCTCTTGCCCATCAGGTAGAGGCGGCGTGCCACTTCGAAGCGACGTTCGGCGGTGATGTCCGTCTTGGCCACGATGTTCATCTTGGAGGCCTGTTGGTTGAACTGGCGGACAAGGCGATAGACATTCTCTTCGAAGTCGCGTTCGCTCTGTTCGATGTTCAGGTAGGTCAGGTCGCGGCTCGAACGGGCCATCTTCACCTGTCCGCGTCCGCGTCCCCAGTCGAGGATGGGGAGCGACAGGCTGATGCTGGCCGCCTGTGAGTTGATGGGGTCGCGGTAGGCTGTCCGCATGTCGGGGCCTGTCTGGGTGAGACCGAATTGCAGGTAGATGTTTGCCTTCAGTCCCGCATTGGCCTTGGCGCTGGCCACGCTACGGTCGCTCTGCAGGCGTGCCCGCTTGAAGTATTCCGGGTCGGGATTGTGCTCGTAGGCCATGGCCAGTGCTTCGGCGGCCGGCACGGTGAAGTAGGAAACCGAATCGTCCAGCACCACGCGGATATCCACATCATCCTGCAAGGCGAGGAACGAGCGGAGCGATTGCATGCAGTCCTCCACGGAGAATTGTGCTTCGATGCGGTCGTTCTCGGCACTCAGTTTGCTGATTTCCAGTTGCAGCATCTCGTTCTCGGTGATGGTGCCGATGCCGTAGCGCCCTTGGGCAAAGCGGTAGAGCGTGTCGGCCGAGGCGTAGTTGAAGGCGGCAATGTCGGCATTCACCTGTGCTGCGGCCAGGTTGAAGAAGTAGTTGCAGGCACTGGAGGCCACCAGTTCCATGGCCTCGTTGTACTGCTTGCACGCTTCGCGGTAGGCGATGGGCTGTATGCGGCGGTCCCACTTGAGCGAGTTCAACCCGAAGAGACTCTGGCTGTAGCCGATATAGACGGGGCGTGTGCTGTACGAGGTCTCCTTCTCCTGTCCCTCGCGGAAGAAGTCCGAACGGTCGAGCGACGAGGTGATAGAGAATGTACCACCCGTCAGTGCAATGTTCTGCTGGATGCTTAGGCTCAGGTCGGCCGAGAGGCTGTTCTGCTCCAAGTATTTGTACGAACCGTCCGGTTGGGTAATCTTGTTGATACTACGGTTGTAGCTGGGATTGGAATTCAGCGTCACCGATGGCAGGTAGTTGGCCTTGTAGAACTTGTAGCTCCACTCGGCCGACTCGCGGTTGAGGCGGGCACTGACGGCACTGGGCGACTGCTCCTGTGCCATGTGGATGACCTCGCCGAGGGTTAAGGTCAGCACTTGCTTCTCCTGTGCGCCTGCCGTCAGGCTCAAGGCCGATAGCAGGAGGATGGTTGATAGGGTTGGTTTCATAGGATTAATAGACCCCCTCTAACTCCCCCTGTGAGGGGGAGAATTTTGGAGTGTGGTTTGATTTACTATTTGATTATTTACTATTTACTATTTATTTACGATTTGGTTGATTGGGCTATTTTCAGTTCCCTCCCTCACAGGGAGGGTTAGGGTGGGTCCCTCTCACTTCATTATCGTCTCCACCGGCCGCTCCCGTGCCGCGCGCCAGCTCTGTACCGTGACGGTGAGGCAGACGATGGCGGCCACGATGAGGAAGGCCACG
>JAFXDG010000057.1 GCA_017521285.1 Bacteroidaceae bacterium
CTTCGCCATCGTAGTATGCAGTGAAATCCAACGGCATTTCCTCAACCAGGCGCACCAAGTCCTTCCAAGGGATTTGTTCGTCTTCTGGGAATGCCGTTTCATACAGCTGTTTTATCTTTTCATCAGCAATAGCAGCTGTTATCTGAACGGTTCTCATTGAGTTCACAGTCTATAGAATCAGTTCCATAATTATGTCACATCTGTCGTAGGCATTACCCTCCAGTGGGATTTCCTTAAAGCCTAATTTCCGATACAAATGTATGGAGGCTTCCAGTTTTGTATTCCCTTCAAGATAGATTCTTTTTACTCCCAGTTTTTGGGCGTACTCTATCAATGCAGATCCAAGCTGGTAGCCTATATGTTGTCCCTGAATATGAGGTGATACAGCCATCTTTGCCAATTCATACGAGTCCTTTTCAGGATGACTTATCAAAGCGCAGCAGCCTACCACCTCGCTTGTACTGTCATCAATGGCCAGGAATATCTGACCACCGTTACCGATAATATAAGTGTCAATATGGGCAAAAGTGTTTAGGTCAGACTCCTCCAGTCTAAAATAGGTCTCTATCCATTGCCTGTTAAGACGAATGAAGTCTGCCTTGTATCGCTCGCTATATGTTATTATCTGTATCATTTATTGTTTGTATCATTTATTGTTTGTATGTTTTTGCCTTCAGTTCCAGTTCTGATAAGCGGTTAAGAGCAGCCTTCAGGGTGTCATCACGCTTGGCAAAATGGAAACGGATAAGATGATTAACATCTTCTCTGAAGAAGCAACTACCAGGAACAGCACCCACGCCGACATGTTCAGCTAACCACTCGCAGAAATGAAGGTCGTCCTTTACGCCGTACTTCGACACATCGAGCAGTACGTAATAGGCACCTTGTGGGTCTGTAAAGTCAAGTCCAAACTGACGCAATCCATCACAGAAGAGTTGCTTCATGTGTGTATAGTGGGCTTGAAGTTCCTTATAATAACTGTCTTGGAATGACAGACCAACTGTAGCTGCTTCCATCAACGGTGCAGCAGCTCCCACTGTCAGGAAGTCATGCACTTTCTTCACTCTGTCAATGATGCGTTCTGGTGCAATGACATAACCGAGTCGCCAGCCTGTGATGCTGTAGGTCTTTGACAGTGAACTGCATGAAACAGTTCGCTCCCACATTCCCGGCAGCGTGGAGATATAGACATGCTGGTAAGGGGTATAGACGATGTGCTCATATACTTCATCTGTTATCACATAACCGTCATACTTGATGATAATATCTGCTATCGTCTGGAGTTCTTCACGAGTGAACACCTTGCCACAAGGATTCGACGGATTACAGAGCACCAAAGCCTTTGCGCCGTTTCTGAAAGCATCTTCAAGCAGATTGGCATCAAACTCAAATGTGGGTGGTACAAGAGGGATATATATCGGCTCTGCACCTGTAAGAATCGTGTCAGCCGTATAGTTTTCGTAGAATGGCGAGAAGATGGCCACCTTGTCACCTGGATTCACGATAGTCATCATTGCTGCCATCATAGCCTCAGTAGAGCCACAAGTCACAACGATGTTCTTGTTGGCATCGATGTCCAATCCTGTAAAATGACTTTGTTTCTTAGCCAAAGCCTCACGGAAATTCTGTGCTCCCCAAGTTATAGCATACTGATGTGGGCCATGTGGTGCTATTTCTGCCAGACGATTTGTTATCTCCTTTGGAGGGTCGAAGTCAGGAAACCCTTGTGAGAGATTGATGGCTCCGTACTGATTTGAGATACGGGTCATTCTACGGATGATGGAATCCGTGAAGCCTGCCGTGCGTGTTGAAAGTGCTTTCATATATCAATCAAGTAATCCAGATACAATATCACCATGACGTTTCTCGTCGTTCTTAACACTTTCCACATCTGGAAAATCAGCAATCAGATGTTCGTAACCTGTAGCAGCATCATACTCACCCTTGGCTATCAGCTTATACAATCGCTTTTTCCCTAAAATACGATAAAGTAATGGCATGATGACAGCCATTGTCTTCTTAGGTTTCAAAGCCTCTTTGGTGTAGGCATGGAAAACACTGGCATGTCGGCCTTCCTCTTTTGCAAGTTGGAGAAATGCCTCACGCTCCTTGTCTGTCTTGACAACTTTGGCAAGCCTTTGGTACATCAGCACGGCATTCAGCTCGCCTTGTTGACTGCGTAATAACTCTTTGAATTGTTCCTGTGTCATATTTTACTTTCTTTTCTTTCCCTTATTTTAACCGAATAATATCACTCCAACGAGTAATTATACTATTTTCCTAACCTATCTCCAGCCTCTGCGAAGTCCGTTAAACAGAATCTAGAGATAACGACACTACAAATATACATAATTTTTCGTTGCCCTTGTTGAGTCCTTTAATTTTCTTCCACTATCCTAAAACCTTCAAATGCGGGATGCGCCCCATACAATTCTTTCGTACCATTGGGTACAAAGATTGTACACTGGCTCTTGTCAACCCCTTTAAGGATTTCATCGTTCCATTTCACACTTTTCAGTCCCTTACTTTCAAAATGGATTTCACGGAGTTGATTACAATAGGCAACAAACCAGCCCTCTATTTTGGTCACACTTTTGGGAATACGAATGCTTGTGAGGGAATCGCAACCAATGAATGCCGCCTCTTCAATCCTAGTCAGGCTATCGGAAAGTTCGATGTGAGCCATGCTTTCGCAACTGTCGAAAGCTCTGCTCTCCACCTTGGTAACCCCATTGGGAAGATGGATGCCAGCAAGACGATAGCAGCTACAGAATGCGCCAAAGCCGATTTCTTTCACGCTTTCGGGGATATGCACTTCGGTGAGCGTAGTGCGGTTTTCGAATGCACCATTGCCAATCCTAACGACGCCATCGGGTATGGATATACTTTTCACCGGAGGAAGAAGACAGGCTTTCAGCTTACGATGATTCTTGGTATAGAGCATCCCGTCCTCAAAACAGTAGGCAGGGTGGTCGTCAGCTACAACAAGTTTGTTCAGGTTGAGGCACTGAGCAAACGCCCCATCTTCAATTTTTGTCAAACTGTTGGGAAGTGTAAGAGTCATAAGTCCAGTACAGCCGTCAAAGGTGCCCTTGCCAATTTCGAGCGAACCTTCGGGCAAATCAAGCTGTATAATACTACGCGAGTTCGGGATAAGCGCTTTTAGAAGAGAGCCAACTGACAAGAATCTTCGAATGATACATTAAGAGCCTCAGGTTTGTTGTCAAAAAAGCAGTATGCGGTCAATGCAGCACAGATATTCATGATGAAATTGTGAA
>JAFXDG010000058.1 GCA_017521285.1 Bacteroidaceae bacterium
ACAAATAAATAACAAAGAAAACTATGTCAAAAATAGATTCTAAGATTCCTGCCGGTCCTGTGGCCGAGAAATGGACGAACTATAAGGCTCACCAGAAACTGGTGAACCCCGCAAACAAACGCCGCCTCGACATCATCGTTGTAGGTACGGGCTTGGCCGGTGCTTCGGCTGCTGCCTCAATGGGCGAAATGGGATTCAATGTGCTGAACTTCTGTATTCAGGACTCTCCCCGTCGTGCACACTCTATCGCTGCACAGGGTGGTATCAATGCCGCCAAGAACTATCAGAACGACGGTGACTCTGTTTACCGTTTGTTCTACGACACCGTGAAGGGTGGTGACTACCGTGCCCGCGAAGCTAACGTGTATCGTCTGGCTGAGGTGTCAAACAGCATCATCGACCAGTGTGTGGCTCAGGGTGTTCCCTTTGCACGCGAATACGGCGGTATGCTTGACAACCGTTCATTCGGTGGTGCACAGGTATCACGTACTTTTTATGCTAAGGGTCAGACTGGTCAGCAGCTCCTCCTCGGTGCTTATTCTGCACTGAGCCGCCAGGTAGGTGCCGGTAAGGTACAGCTCTATACCCGTTACGAGATGCAGGACGTTGTCATTGTTGACGGACGTGCCCGTGGTATCATTGCCAAGAACTTGGTAACAGGTAAGTTGGAGCGCTTTGCTGCCCATGCCGTAGTTATCGCTACTGGTGGTTACGGTAATGCTTACTTCCTCTCTACCAATGCTATGGGATGTAACTGTACAGCAGCTATGGCTTGCTACCGTAAGGGTGCTTATATGGCTAATCCCGCTTACGTACAGATTCACCCCACTTGTATTCCTATCCATGGCGACAAGCAGTCAAAGTTGACTTTGATGTCAGAGTCTCTGCGTAACGACGGTCGTATCTGGGTTCCCAAGAAGATGGAGGATGCCAAGGCTCTGCAGGCCGGTACCAAGGAAGGATGGCAGATTCCCGAGGAAGACCGTGACTATTACTTGGAGCGCCGTTATCCGGCCTTTGGTAACTTGGTTCCCCGTGACGTTGCCAGCCGTGCAGCCAAGGAACGTTGCGATGCCGGCTTCGGTGTGAACAACACAGGTTTGGCCGTATTCCTCGACTTCTCTGAGGCTATCCAACGTCTGGGTATCGACGTTATCCGTCAGCGTTATGGAAACCTCTTCGATATGTACGAGGAGATTACTGACGTGAACCCTGGTGAAAAGCGTACTTCTGCTAATGGTCGCGACTACTACAACCCGATGATGATTTATCCCGCTATCCACTATACGATGGGTGGTGTATGGGTTGACTACGAATTGCAGACATCAGTGAAGGGACTCTTCGCCATCGGTGAGTGTAACTTCTCAGACCACGGTGCAAATCGTCTTGGTGCTTCTGCCCTCATGCAGGGATTGGCCGACGGTTACTTCGTGCTTCCTTATACTATCCAGAACTATTTGGCCGACCAGATTACTGTTCCCCGCTTTTCTAAGGATCTGCCCGAGTTCATCGAAGCAGAAAAGGCTGTTCAGGCTAAGATTGACAAGCTGATGAACATCAAGGGTAAGCGTTCGGTTGACTCTATCCACAAGGAATTCGGCCGCATCATGTGGGACTACGTGGGTATGGCTCGTACAGCTGAAGGCTTGAAGGAAGGTATCGCCAAGATGAAGGAAATCCGCAAGGAGTTCGATACCAACCTCTTCATCCCCGGTGACAAGGAAGGCATGAACATCGAGTTGGACAAGGCTATCCGCTTGGACGACTTCATCACTATGGGTCAGCTCATCGCTTACGATGCACTCAGCCGTAACGAAAGCTGCGGTGGACATTTCCGCGAAGAGTATCAGACCGAAGAGGGCGAAGCCAAGCGTGACGACGAGAACTGCTTCTACGTTTCTTGCTGGGAATACCAGGGCAGCGACGACAAGGAGCCCGTTCTCCACAAGGAGCAGCTCGAGTATGAGGCTATCAAGGTACAGACACGTAATTATAAGAATTAAGGAACAGACCCACCCCATCCCTCCCTGTGAGGGAGGGGGACAGATTAACTAAAGCATTCTTTCAACTCCCTCCTTCACAGGGAGGGACGGGGTGGGTCTCCAATGATAAGACTATGGATAAAAATATATCATTCACACTCAAAGTGTGGCGTCAGGCTGGCCCGAAGGCTAAAGGCGCATTTGAAACATACCAGATGAAGGATATTCCCGGTGATACCTCTTTCTTGGAGATGCTGGATATCCTGAACGAACAGCTCGTTGAGCAAGGTAAGGAACCTATTGTATTTGATCACGACTGCCGCGAGGGTATCTGCGGTATGTGCTCACTCTACATCAACGGACATCCTCATGGTCCCGCAACAGGTGCTACTACCTGTCAGATTTATATGCGTCGTTTCAACGATGGCGATGTGATTACTGTAGAGCCTTGGCGTTCTGCCGGTTTCCCCGTTATCAAGGACTTGATGGTGGACCGTACGGCTTACGACAAGATTATGCAGGCAGGTGGTTACGTCAGTGTACGTACCGGACAGCCTCAGGATGCCAATGCCATCCTTATCCCCAAGCAGAATGCTGATGAGGCTATGGATGCTGCTTCATGCATCGGTTGTGGTGCTTGTGTGGCTGCTTGTAAGAACGGTTCGGCCATGTTGTTCGTTTCAGCCAAGGTAAGCCAGTTGGCTCTCCTTCCCCAAGGTCGTCCCGAGGCTGCCCGTCGTGCCAAAGCGATGGTGGCCAAGATGGAAGAGTTGGGCTTCGGTAACTGTACCAACACCCGTGCTTGCGAGGCTGAGTGCCCCAAGTGTGTGAGCATCACTCACATTGCCCGCTTGAACCGCGAGTTCATCAAGGCCAAGTTGGCAGATTAAGACTTTTCAGACTCCTCCCTGTGGGGAGGAATTGTGATTTGACCTACTGCCCAATCTCCTTCCCTCACAGGGAAGGGTAGGGTAGATCTCCTAAGGGAGAACCCCGTAATGTGCCTTTATATATAATAAGGTATATTCGTGGGTTCCCCCTTTGGTAATTAAATCAACGTGTAATTATAAAGGATTAAAACAACTAAATCGACAAATCATTATGAGAGAGATTTACAAGAAAATCAGTGTGGCAACCTTGTGCTTGTTGGTTGCCATGAGTGCAGCGGCACAGACAGCTTACATTCTGAATGGCAGTAGCAACCGTAAAGTGAATGAAGGAAAATGTGCCATCTATGCATTTGATGTGAAAACCCCTTGGGTGGCAAATGAGGTGTGCTATGCCGACACTACATCCGGATGTTTCGGTGTCTTGGGAACGTTGGCTGACTCAATCTATTATGCCTATATGGAGACCGAAACAGAGTCGGGAGCTACAACAAATATGTTCTGTTCGCTCAACATGACCACTGGTAACAAGGTGATTTTGGGCAAGAGCTTCGACCTCGCCTTTGCCATTGATATGTGCTATGATGAGGGAACCAAGACTATCTATCTTTTGCGTAAGGAGTTTGTAGTGACTGATGAAGAGACTGGTGACGGAAAATATATGATGGAACTCTGTACCGTGAATCCCAGCAATGGTCGTATGACTACCTTTGCCACTCTGCCCGAAGAGGCAACTGATTATAAGATTGCTGGTATCACTCCCGACGGAAACGGCAACCTTTACATGGTGGGCATGGCACCCTATACTCCGAAGGCTGGTGAGAACTCTATGTTCAAGTTCTGGTACAAGCAGATGAACCTCTATAGCTTTAACCTCAGCACCAAGGAGTTGACCGAGGTGTTTGTGGATGAGTCCACTGCCAAGGTGAAGTTGACGACCGACTTTATGACCAGTTCATTGGCTTTGCACGAAGGTGTTCTTTACCAAACGATACAGTCACATCTGATTACCCTCGACATAGCTACCAAGACCGCGACTCTGATAACCGAGAAAGGTTCGGGCGATGCCGGTGCTGACAATGCCAAGCTCCTGTTGGGTGAGGGTGTAGGTATCTGCTTTGCCAAGTCAACAGCCGATGCGGTGGCTGTGGAAGAGGAACCGACTCCCGAACCGACTCCCGACACCCGTATGGTAAAGGTGGTGGAGACATACGGCGACCACATGGGTGAGCGCGTGGGACAGATTACCCACAAGAAAGTGTCTCTTTACGATGGCGAGAACCGTCTGCAGCGCGAGGCTACTTACGGACTGAGCTATACCAATGTGTGGGAGATTGAGTACTTTGGTACTTGCACTTATAATGAGGCCGGACAGCTTGCCATGACTGCCAGTCAGAAGTATGGTATCCACGACGGAACGGACTTGGGCTTCATTGACAACAATGACACCATCACTTACACTTACGACGAAGCCGGACGCTTGGTGAGAGAGACGATGCAGGCTGCCGGATACAGCATGGCTTATGAGTACAACGAGGCCGGACAGAAGGTGAAGGAAATCAAACTGGTGCCCGACTACTACAACCAGTATGAGGGTGACGAGTATGTGATGTACGAGATTACCTACAGTGCCTTCAATGCCTACGGTCAGCCCGACTCTATCCATAGCACGGGTATGTACGACAACGACAAGTACTTCGGTGTCTATACCTACGACGAACAGGGACGCAAGACCAGTGCCCACACATGGACATTGGCCGACACTACTGATGTGAAGATTGAGACTTGGTCCTATAACGACGATGCAGCCAACGACACGGTGATGGTTCATTGGGTGCACGAGTGGTTCTGGGGCTTCGATCAGGGCGAGAAGCGTGCCATCTACACCTATGACAATGGCAATGTGAACCGCACCAAGGAGCAGGTACAGACCTTGGCTGCCAATGGTGCTTGGGTGAACGAATCTACCTACACTATCACTGAGCTGAGCGAGATGAATCCCGAGGCAGTGGCAACGCTGGAGGTGATAGATGGCAGAGATGTTAATAGCGTATTGGAGACCAACAGCGCTGCGCTTGTCATCACGCTGCCCGATGCTGCTGTGACAGGTACTATTGCCTTTGACATCTATCGCCACGGAATCTTCTTGACCCGCTTGAATGCTACTGATGCCAAGGAGGGCAAGCTGACTTACTTTGATGAAGGAGTGAAGAATGGCACTTACGACTATTATGTACAGACTGTCCTTATTAACGAACTGTTGGAGACAGAGGATGCACTGAACATTTCTGATGTGGAGACTTATGTGTTCAATACCTATTTGCCAAAGGTAAGGGACATTAGATGTGTTTCTGCCCGCTTGGAGGGTGGTGTATATTATGCTACTATCGAATGGAATGCACCTATCTTTGGAGAAGTCGAAGAAGGGTCTCCTTGGATTGGTCATGCCTTCCAGCGCTACAACGTCATGTTGGAGAAGATGAAGGCGGCTGATAACTTGGAGACTGACGGACAGGCTCTCACTTGGGAGGTGAACTGCGGCTACACCGGCAAGGTGAACCTTTATGTCCAGACTGTCTATAAGTACGGCAAGGCCAACAGTGAGATGATCAGCATTGACTGCCAGGCTGTGATGGACGCTATGGGCATCGAAGGAACCGGGGCTGAGGCACAGGTGACTGTCCGTGGCGGCATTGTGTCTGCTGCTGTTCCTGCCCGCTTGGTGGCTTACAATGCACAGGGTGCTGTGGTGGCCGAGGCTGTGAATACGCTTGACCTGAACACACTGCCTGCCGGCATCTACTTGGTTAAGGTAGAGACTGCCGAGGGTGTGAAGACAGTGAAGGTGAGACTCTAAAAACAGACCCACCCCTTCCCCTCCCTGTGAGGGAGGGGGTGGATACTCTTCTTACTAATTCCTAAAGACACATACTTAATATGTATAAGCAACTTATTGACAAGATAAGAGGCAGACTGTCTGCTCCCCTCCATGTAAGAAGGGGATTGGGATGGCTCTGCCTCTTTTTGTGTGTTCAGACTTATGTCAGTGCGGACACTTCATTCCCCTCCATACAGGGAGGGGCTCCTACTGGTGCTCTCGTCCTGCGTTCTCCTCAGGACTATCAGGTGTATGGCATCTCGCCCAATGGTGAGTGGGCCACTGGCGTATATGTGAACATGAACAACATGGGCTACGGCTTCCGTTGGAACCTGTTGAGCGGCAAGGTGGAACTGCTGAGTGGTGACCTCTGCCTGTCCGAAGGCACGTCCATCAGCAACGATGGTGTGGTGGCCGGCATGTTTGACAACACCGAAGCCACCGACAACGGGGCACCTGCCTACACCGCCGGTTACTGGAAGGATGGGGAGTGGCATCATCTGCCCAACATCAACAATGCCCCCGTGCACAACAGCGACCAGGTGGGCTACGCCAATGCCATCAGTCCCGATGGTACCTACATCGGCGGCAGCTACAACGACAAGAACAGCCGTCTGATTCCCGTGGTGTGGAAGAATGGCGAGATAGCCCACGCTTTCACCCCCGAGAGTGGTTACGAAGGCATGATATACGCCGTCAGTGCCGACGGACAACGGGCGGCCGGATGGAGCACCACACCCAACTCTGAGCAGGCCCGTGTGGCCACTTTGTGGGAGGTGGGCAAGGGTGCCACACTCATTATGGACGAACGCTTGAGCAATGCCTGGTGTTCGGCCCGCAAGTTCTCCCCCAACGGCAAGTGGCTGCTCTTCTGGGAGGGCTATTACGACACACCGGCCGACCAGATAACCGACCCCACGGCCTCCAATATGGCGCTGCGTGCCCTCTACAATGTGGAGACGGGCGAGAAGACCGACATGCCCACCATCACACGCGACCCCTTCAACTTCGATGTCTTCGATATCAATGACAACGGCACCATTGTGGGCTACGAGTCGCCCGAGGCTACCCAGCTCGACCAGGCCATTATCTTCAAGGACGGAAAGACCCGCTGGCTCTACGACTACCTGAAGGAACAGGGGGTCGATATGGATGCCGACACCGGCATCTTGCGCGAAGGGAAGGACATCTACTTCATCCGCGCCGTGGGCATCTCCAACGACGAGAAGACCTTTGCCGCCCTCTACTACGACCCCCAGGGTGCCCTGCGAAGCATGATTATCAAGCTGGACGAAGACCTCACCACCCGCGAGCCTGTACAGTTGAAGGCCACCCACATGGAGGCAACTTCGGTTGCCCGCCTTGCATGGCAGGCACCTTTGACCGGGGCCGAGGGTGTGACCGGATACAACCTCTATAGGGACGGAGTGAAGGTGAACGAACAGCCCATCACGGAGACGAGCTATATCGACTCCGGCCTGTTTGGTCCGGGCGAACGCACCTATCAGGTGACAGCCCTTTATGGCGAGGCCGAGTCAAAGGCATCGCAGCCTGTGTCACTGATGGTAGGGAAGAGAATCCTGTACAATGCCCCGCGCAACCTCTTTGCCCGTCAGGTGGGATACAGTGGTGCCCTGCTCCAGTGGGACCTCCCGCGCACCAACCTCAACGTGAAGAGCTACTATCCGGAAGGGACCAAGGTGACAGGTTTCGGTGGTGGCAACAACAGCTTCGAGGCCGCCATCCGCATCCCGGCAGAGGAGACGAACTACTACAGTGGGTCTCTCCTGCTGAGTGTCAGCTTCTATCCCATGACCCCCCAAGAGGGCTGGAAGGTGAACATCTATAAGAAGGTGCCGGGTGGTACCCGCGAACTTGTCCGCTCACAGCCCATCACCCAACCCTTGGTGTATGGCAAAGAGAATGTGGTGCGACTGGACAATTACGTGGAGCTTGAACACGGTGTCGATTTCTACGTGGCCATCGAGGTGACTGTGGCGGCCGACCATACCGGCTACAACGTGCTGGGTGAAGTCAGTGGCGACCCCATACCCGGGCAGACCGACCTGCTGCGCATGACTTCGGAGCCGGAGTTCTATTCCCTCTACGAAGAGGGCAAGAAGTTCGGTGCCACCCAACTGACCACATGGGCCATCTCTGCCAACCTGATGGCGCCCGGTGGCAAGGTGGAAGAGATTGACCTCATCGACTACTATGGTATCTATGACGGGGCTGAGGAAGTAGGCGTGGCCGCAGGCCGCATCTTCGCCTTCAATACCTTGGAGGCTGGCGGTCACGAGATTGGTGTGAAGGCCTACTACAAGAACGGAGGTGCCTCCGAAGTGGTGCGTGTTCCCCTCGCCATTGTGCCCGACGAGCAGGTGTTCAAGCCTGTGAGCAGTGTCGGCATAGCCCGTCCCACCGACCACTCCGTGGTGTTCAGCTGGCAGGCGCCGGTGGACAACGACGAAACCTTCCTGACCCACTCGACCGATGCCCTGCAGGGCGGTGTGCTGGGTCCGGCAGCCAATAACTACAACTACATTGCCGCCACCGTATATTCCCCCGAGAAGACACGCGGATACGAGGGTTACCAGGTGACGGGATTCCGTTTCTACCCCCTTACGACGGCTGAGTACACCTTCTTCCTGGAAGAGGATGGCAAGGTCGTTGCCGAGGCATGGCCCGAGGAATATACTCCCGGTGTGTGGAATACGGTGAAGCTGTCCCAGCCTCTCGCGCTGAAGGCCGGTTCCACTTACCGCCTGTTGCTCGACTGCTACGACGTGGCTCCCAACACGGCTCCCCTCGGACTGGATGCCCGCATGCCCTTCATTGAGGAGGGCGACCTCTACTCCCTGAACGAGGGTGCTACCTACAGTTCGGTGAGCCAGGCATCAGCTTTCGGTAACTGGATGATGGGTCTGGTGTTGGCCGCTCCTGAGGCAAAGCCCATCCCCGTGGAGGGTTACGACGTTCGCATCGACAACAAGGTAGTGAACACTGCCCCCTTGACCGAACCCACCTTCAGCTATGAGTTCCCCGAGGGCGATGCTACCCACCGCCTGAACGTGGACGTGCGCTACTCGCCCGAACGGGTGGTGAAGGGTACGGCCGTATTCTTCCAGGTAGGCCCCAGCACTGTTGGTGAACACAGTGTGGCAGTGCTCCGCGTGGAGCAAGGCGACCACTACATCCGTGTCACCGGCCAAGAGGTGCAGGAGGTTTCTCTTGTTGAAATATCCGGACAAATGGTTGCACAAGCCCAAGGCCCTGAGCTGGACATCACAGCCTTGCCCACTGGCACCTACGTGTTGCGCATCACCACTCCACAGGGTATAGTGAACCGGAAGGTGCTTGTTGTGAAGTAACAAACTGAAGCTCAGCTTTGTATATGACATCAATAGGGGTGCAATGGGGAGATTCCAATCCCTGTTGCACCCCCTCTTTTTACCCCTTTGGGAAGACCCGCCTGTGTCACCTCGGGAGACCCACCTGTGTCTTGCCTCGAGACCCACCTATGTCTTGACCCGAGACACACCTGTGTCTTCGATGGAGACCCACCTGTGTCTCCACAGCCCCCTGTGCGGGGTGTTTTCCCCTCATTTTTCTGAATTGCTTTTTCTTTGAAACTTTTCTACATAACAGTCGTATAAGTGGAAATTTCTTCGTTACTTTGCACCCATACTTATAACTGTTAATAGGTGAATCCATGAAAAAGTTGCTTTCTTTACCACCGAACTTGGTGGAATGTTTCCACGATATAGAGGGGGCCGACCCCTCGGAATGGTTCTGTACGAGTGACCCCGTGGGGGCCAAACTCGGTTCTGGCGGTGGCACCACCTGGTTGCTTCAGGCCTGCCATCAGGCTTGGGGCAAAGACACCGGTTTCAGCCAATGGCTTGCAGGCGAAAAGCGTATCCTGCTGCACGCCGGTGGACAGAGCCGCCGTTTGCCCGGCTATGCCCCATCGGGCAAGGTGCTCACCCCCATCCCCATCTTCCGTTGGGCCAAGGGACAGCGGTTGGGGCAGAACCTGCTGGAACTGCAACTGCCCCTCTACGAACGCATCATGCAGAAGGCTCCCGAGGGGCTTCACACCCTCATTGCCAGTGGCGATGTCTATATCCGCTCGTCCCAGCCCTTGCAACCCATCCCCGAAGCCGATGTGGTGTGCTACGGCCTGTGGGTCGATCCCTCGCTGGCCAAGAACCATGGCATCTTCGTCTCGTCGCGCAAGTCGCCCGACCGGCTCGACTTCATGCTGCAGAAGCCCTCGGTGGAACGCATGGCCGGCCTGCTGCAGACCCACCTCTTCCTGATGGACATCGGCATCTGGCTCCTCAGCGACCGTGCCGTGGAGCTGCTGATGCGGCGCAGCCGGCAAACCACTCTTTCCTCTGATGCTTCCGCCCCCCTCCGTTACTACGACCTGTACAGCGACTTCGGCTGCTCGCTGGGCGACCATCCCACCATTGAGGACGATGAATTGCGCAGCCTTTCAGTGGCCGTCCTGCCCCTGCCCGGAGGTGAGTTCTACCACTATGGTACCAGCCGCGAGCTGCTTTCGTCAACCGTCTCCGTGCAGAACATTGTGCGCGACCAGCGCGAGATTGTGCAGCGTCGTGTGAAGGCCCATCCCGCCATGTTCGTGCAGAATGCCCGTGTGGAGCGACCCCTGACGGCCGACAACTACGAAGTGTGGATTGAGAACAGCCACGTACCCTCCACCTGGACGCTGGCCCACCAACATATCATCACCGGAGTGCCTCACAACGACTGGGCACTCACCCTTTCCCCCGGACTTTGCATCGACTGTGTACCTGTGGGCGACGATACCTGGGCTATCCGTCCCTATGGCTTCAACGATGCCTTCAAGGGTGCCCTTGCCGATGTAGGCACGTTGTGGATGGGGCGTCCTTTCATCGAATGGGCTATCTCCCGTTCTATTATCCCCGAATCGATAGAGGGCAGCGATGACTTGCAGTCCGCCCGCCTCTTCCCCCTTCTCCGCTCTGTCGGAGAACTGGGTCTGGTGCTCCGTTGGATGACCGCCGACCCTGCTTGTTCCGAAGGACGCGCCCTGTGGATGCAGGCCACCCGCCTGTCGGCCGACGAACTGTCTGCCCGTGCCAACCTGCGCCGCCTCTATGCCCAGCGTCAGGCCTTCCGCGCCACAAACTGGCCTGCCTTGGCCCGCAACTGGGAGAAGAGTGTCTTCTACCAGACCAATCTGGAGGACACCGCTGCCGAGTTTGCCCGCTTCGGCCTGTCCGCCCCAGCCGCTTTGCCCGACAGTGCCCCCCTGATGACCCGCATCCACGACCATGCTTTCCGCGCCCGTCTGCAAGCCTTTGAAGGGCAGTCCTGTAAGGCCGAGGAGGAGCAGGCTTTCGCCCTTTTGCGCGATGGACTCACTTCGCGCATCCTGGCCCAGCGGCAACTGCCCCGGCACGATGTGTATGCCGACCAGATAGTATGGGGACGAAGCCCTGTGCGTATTGACCTGGCCGGTGGGTGGACCGACACACCTCCCTATTGCCTGAGCGAAGGAGGAAACGTGGTGAACATTGCCATCGAACTGAACGGACAACCCCCGTTACAGGCCTATGTGAAGCCGTGCAACGAACCTCATATCATCCTGCGCTCCATCGACTTGGGAGCCATGGAGGTGGTCAGCACCTTCGACGAGTTGGAGGACTTTGCCCGCGTAGGCAGCCCCTTCTCCATTCCCAAAGCCGCTTTGGCACTGGCCGGCTTCAGTCCCCGCTTCTGTGCCGAACCGTTCCGCACCCTGGAAGAGCAGCTCCGCGCTTTCGGGTCGGGTATCGAGGTCACTCTCCTCTCGGCCATCCCTGCTGGTTCGGGACTGGGCACCAGTTCCATCCTGGCCTCTACCGTGTTGGGAGCCATAGCCGACTTCTGTGGCCTGGCATGGGACAAGAACGAAATCTGCCTGCGCACCCTTGCCCTCGAACAACTGCTTACCACCGGTGGCGGCTGGCAGGACCAGTATGGCGGTGTCCTGCAGGGAGTGAAACTGCTGCAGACTCAGCCTGGCTTCGACCAGAGTCCGCTGGTGCGCTGGTTGCCTCCCTTCCTGTTCACCAATCCCGAGTACCAGAAGTGTCACCTGCTCTACTACACCGGCATCACCCGTACCGCCAAAGGTATCCTGGCCGAGATTGTGCGTCGCATGTTCCTGAACGAGACGGCGCAACTGGGCCTGTTGGCCGACATGAAGGCTCATGCCCTCGACCTGTACGAAGCCATCCAACGCGGCAACTTCGCCGAAATGGGCCGACTGGTGGGAGTGACGTGGGAACAGAACAAACGCCTCGACCCCGGAACCAATCCCGAAGCTGTGGAGGCCATCATCAGCCGCATCAAGGACTACTGCCTGGGATACAAACTGCCCGGCGCAGGCGGTGGAGGATACCTCTACATGGTGGCCAAAGACCCCGAAGCTGCCGCCCGCATACGCACCCTCTTGCAGGAGAATCCGCTGAACAGATGTGCCCGCTTTGTGGACATGACTCTCTCCGACAAAGGGCTCCAAATCAGCCGCAGTTAACCCCTCAAAGAGGAAATATCCCTTCCCTATAGAAAAAAGTGGCCCATCTTGTTGGTTGGATGGAGAAAAAAGGCTACTTTTGAGCACTTTTTATTAACCGGGGGCGCACACACCCCCATAGAACATTTTGAGAGATTACATGAAAGACAAGAATTTTTTTGCCGTTGACCTGGGTGCAACCAGCGGACGTACCATCCTGGGAGTCCTGTCAGAAGGCGGCTTCGAGATGCGGGAGTTGACCCGTTTCCCTAACCATATCATCGAAGTGGGCGGACATTTCTATTGGGACATCTATGCCCTGTACAACGAAATCATCCGTGGTTTGAAGGTGGTGGCTCAGGAAGGTATCCAGATAGAGAGCATCGGTATCGATACATGGGGCGTTGACTTTGTATGTTTCGGCAAGGACGGCGGCGTAATGCGCAGCCCCTACTGCTATCGCGACCCCCACACATTCAGTGCCATGGAGGAGTTCTTCAACGTGGTGCCCAAGGAGAAGGTTTACAACGTGACCGGTATCCAGTTCCTCAACTTCAACAGCCTGTTCCAGTTCTATGCCCTCAAGCGCGACAAGAGTTCGGCGCTGGAGGCAGCAGACAAGATACTCTTCATCCCCGATGCCCTGAGCTACATGCTCACCGGTAAGATGGTGACGGAATATACCATTGCATCGACCTCACAGATGCTCGACCCCCGCACCAAGCGGTTCGACAAGGAACTGATGGAGGCTGTGGGTGTCAGCGAGGAGCAGTTCGGCCGCTTTGTCTTCCCCGGAGAAGAGGTTGGCCCGCTCAGCGAAGAGGTACAGCGCCAGACCGGACTGGGAGCCATCCCCGTCATTGCCGTAGCCGGACACGATACGGGTAGTGCCGTAGCAGCCGTACCGGCCCAGAACGAGCGCTTTGCCTACCTCAGCTCGGGTACATGGTCACTGATGGGTATCGAAGTGAAGGATGCCATCATTACCGAAGAGAGCTACAAGGTGAACTTTACCAACGAAGGCGGTGTGGAGGGTACAACCCGCTTCCTCAAGAATATCTGTGGTATGTGGCTGCTCGAACGTTGCCGCAAGGAGTGGACCACCGACTACTCGTACCCCGAGCTCATCGAG
The DNA here is from genome assembly GCA_017521285.1 of Bacteroidaceae bacterium. Taxonomy (GTDB): domain Bacteria; phylum Bacteroidota; class Bacteroidia; order Bacteroidales; family Bacteroidaceae; genus Phocaeicola_A. Next base: position 13,433 of record JAFXDG010000058.1, read on the forward strand.
GCCGCCATGGCAGCACCTGCTTTCCGCAGCCTTATCAACCCCGATGATGCATGCTTTGCCAACCCCGACCGCATGATTGATGCCATTCAGGACTACTGCCGCCGCACTGGCCAGCCTGTGCCCGAGACTCATGGTGAACTGACACGCTGCATCTTTGAAAGCCTGCCCTTGCGCTACAAGCAGGTGTTCGGATGGATGCAGGGAATGGCACCCTTTGCCATCGAAAAGCTCCATGTCATTGGAGGAGGCTCGAAGAACAATGTGCTCAACCAGTTCACAGCCAACGCACTGGGAATCCCCGTAGTGGCAGGCCCGTCAGAAGCTACTGCCATCGGTAACATCATGCTTCAGGCCAAGGCCGTAGGCATGGTCGGCGACATTCAGGAGATGCGCAGCCTGATTGCTTCCTCCATCGAGACCGTAGAGTTCCTCCCCCAAGACATTGAGGTGTGGAACGAAGCCTTCCAGAAGTTCGTGGAGGTGACCAAGTGAGATAAGAACTAATTACTAACTAAATAAAGAACAACTATCATGAAAGAAGAATTGATTAACAAAGCGTATGAAATTGCCAAGGAGCGCTATGCGGCCCTTGGTGTTGACACTGACAAAGTATTGGACCAGTTGCAGGACTTCCATTTGAGTATGCACTGCTGGCAAGCTGACGACGTAAAGGGATTTGAAGTACAGGCAGGTGCCCTTACAGGCGGTATCCAGTCAACAGGTGATTTCCCCGGCGCAGCCCGCAATATTGACGAACTCCGTCAGGACGTATTGAAAGCCAAGTCTCTCATTCCCGGTACTCACCGTTTGAACCTCCACGAAATTTACGGAGACTTCCAAGGTAAGGTGGTTGACCGCGACGAAGTGAGTGTGGAGCACTTCCAGAGCTGGATTGATTGGGGTAAGGAGAACAACACTCCGTTGGACTTCAACTCTACTTCTTTCTCTCATCCGAAGAGTGGAAGCCTCTCTCTCTCGAACCCCGACAAGGGTATCCGCGACTTCTGGATTGAGCACACCAAGCGTTGCCGTGACATTGCCAATGCCATGGGTGAAGCTCAGGGCGACCCCTGTATCATGAACTTGTGGGTACACGACGGTTGCAAGGACATGAGCGTGAACCACGGTCTTTACCGCAACTTGTTGAAGCAGTCTTTGGATGAAATCTTTGCCAAGGAGCAGCCCATGATGAAGGACTGTATCGAGGGTAAGGTATTCGGTATCGGTCTGGAAAGCTTCACTGTAGGCTCACACGACTTCTATACAGCATATGCTGCCAAGTACGATAAGATGCTGACCATCGACACCGGTCACTACCACCCGACTGAGTCTCCTGCCGACAAGGTATCAGCCGTGTTGCCTTTCGTGAAGGAACTGATGCTCCATGTGTCTCGCCCCGTTCGTTGGGACTCAGACCATGTGACCATCATGGACGATCCTACTCAGGACCTCTTCTTCGAAATCGTACGTGCCGGTGCTCTTGACCGTGTACACTACGGACTCGACTTCTTCGACGGTTCTATCAACCGTATCGGTGCTTATGTTATCGGTTCTCGTTCAGCTCAGAAGTGTATGCTTCGTGCCCTCTTGGAGCCGAAAGAACTCATTGCCAAGTACGAACTTGCAGGCGAAGGCTACAAGGTACTTGCCCTCCTCGAAGAGCAGAAGGCTATGCCTTGGCAGGCTGTCTATGATATGTTCTGCTTGAAGAACAATGTTCCCGTAGGTGATGCCTTCATTGCAGAGATTGACAAGTATGTGGCCGAAGTGACCAGCAAACGATAATCCATAGAAGATAAAGACTATGTCAGAGAAAAGTAACAGTCTGAAGAGTACCATTGCGGTATCTCTTACCAATTACCTGGATGCCGGAGCTATCGTTGCCGGTGCCAGTGGTCTTACCCTGTGGCAGAAGTACTTGGGCCTTTCTGAAGTTCATCTCGGTTGGCTCAACTTCATCAGTGCGAACTGCTTGGGCGCAGCTATCGGTGCCATCATCGGTGGATTCTTGGCTGACAAGTACGGTCGTAAGTTCATCTACACCTATAACCTGTTGGTTTATATGGTGGGTGTGCTGCTTGTCATGTTCTCGGTCAACTTCCCCATGTTGTTGGCTGGTTTCTTGGTTACAGGTATCTCGGTAGGTATCGGTGTGCCTGCATCGTGGACCTACATCTCTGAGAGCTCAGAGGTTTACAACCGTGGCCGTAACATCTGTATCTCGCAGATGTCGTGGGGCTTTGGTCCGATGATTATCCTCTTGTTAGGTATGTTCTTCGCTCCCGGCGGTTATCTGTTCGGATGGGTAGAAAGTATTGCTCATGCCATTGGTGGTGAATCCTTGGCCGGTGATGCTCTCAATGTGTTCAGCTCGCGTGTTGTCTTCTTCTCACTCTTTGTGGTAGCATTCATTGCATGGAACATGCAGCGCAAGTTGGAGGAAAGTAAGGAATGGACCGAAAACCGCAATGCCGCCAAAGCCAAGGGCGAAGACACCGGACTCCTGCATGCCTTCAAACAACTGTTTACGAACACCAAGGCGGTAAAGACGGCTTGTTTCTTGGCAGTCATCTACTTGACCTGGAACCTTGTGGCATCTGTTATGGGATTCTTCCAACCGCATATCTATGAAACAGCTGGAGGTTTGTCTAACGAATATGCCAACATGCTCAGTTGTGTGGGTTGGGTTATCGTTGTGGTAGTGACATTCAATGTCTCTTTCTTCATCGACCGTGTGTCTCACAAGTTGCTCTATGTCTTGGGCCTTGTGGCTGCATTGGCTACCTGGTTTGTTATCCTTGGCGGTGTCAACGATATGACTACCCTTTGGCTCTTCTCTATCCTGTGGGGTATCAACGGTGGTATTTCCGTACAGATATTCTATGCCTTGTGGGGCTCTGAGTTGTTCCCTGCCAAGTTCCGTGCCGGAGCACAGGGACTCATGTTCTTTGTGGTTCGCGGCCTTTCTGCAGCTTGGGGATTGGCATTCACCTACATCTATGGTGAGAATGGTGAAGGCTTCACCGTGGCAGCCTACTGCATGATTGCCCTCTTGCTCATTTCACTGATAGTGGGTGTAATCGGATGTCCGAACACAAGAGGAAAGTCACTCGAACAGATTACCCGCGAACGTTATGGGGATAATTATTAATCAGATATAAAGACTTGAACTATGAGTATATTAGACAATCGTCCCGCACTGGCCAAGGCCGTGGGACAAGTGGCAGAGGTTGCCGGTTACCTGTGGCAGAAAGGTTGGGCCGAGCGTAACGGAGGTAACATTACTGTGAACATTACTGAGTATATCGACGACGAAATCAAGGCTATGCCTGCCATCAGCGACGTGATGCAGATAGGTACCACACTGCCCCACTTGAAGGGCTGCTATTTTTACTGCAAGGGTACCCAGATGCGTATGCGTGACCTCGCCCGTTGGCCAATGGACAATGGCTCTATCATCCGCATTTTGGATGACTGTGCCAGCTATGTCATCATTGCTGACAATCCCGTGAAGCCCACTTCTGAGCTTCCTTCACATTTGAGCGTGCATAACTACTTGTTGGCTAAGGGTTCTCCCTATCGTGCATCTTTGCACACCCATCCTATTGAATTGGTGGCACTGACTCACAGCCAGAAGTATATGGAGAAGGATGTGGCTACACGCATGTTGTGGAGCATGATTCCCGAGACAAAGGCTTTCTGTCCGCGTGGATTGGGCATGGTGCCTTATCTCATGCCCAGCGGCGTAGAGTTGGCCGATGCCACTATCAAGGCTATCGACGACGACTACGACGTAGTAATGTGGGAAAAGCACGGTGTCTTCGCTGTCGATACCGACATCATGTCAGCTTTCGACCAGGTGGATGTGCTGAACAAGTCTGCCCTCATCTATATCGCAGCCAAGAACATGGGCTTCGAGCCTGAAGGTATGAGCGATGCACAGATGAAGGAACTGAGTGATACGTTCGGCTTGCCGAAATAAGGTAATAAAGGTATCGTAGAGAAAGAGGGTGCGCTGCAAAGAGTGGTGCACCCTCTTTTTATACCTTGGGATGAAACATATATAGAACTATCTGAAACAAGCAGGAAGCCGCTACTCCCAGAACTTTTATACCTTTGCTCTCAGTTATTCATATTTATTGCTACTACTATGTTACGGATAAAAAGAATCATTGCTTCAAGCATCTTGATGACGGCCTCGCTCTTTTGCGTAAAGGCTGAGGTGGATCCTAATTTTCATGTATATCTCTGCTTCGGACAATCCAATATGGAAGGTAACGCTGCATGGGAAACGGTGGATAATCAATATGTGGACCCACGTTTCCAAATGCTGGCAACCACTGACTTTGACAATCCCAAGCGCACGATGGGCGAATGGTACACGGCTTATTGTCCCATTGTCAGTCCGATGGGCAAGTTGGGTATGGCGGACTATTTTGGCCGTACCATGGTGGCTGCTCTCCCTGCAGATGTGAGGGTAGGAGTGATAGCCGTTGCCATGGGAGGAAGTCCCATCGAAATGTTCGACAAATACAAATATTCGTCCAAGCTGATGCAGAATCCTAATGAATGGTGGGCTACTTTGGCCAAGAATTATTATGGAGGGAAACCTTACAAACGGCTTGTCGATATGGCAAAGAAAGCACAGGAGACGGGTGTTATCAAAGGCATCTTGCTCCATCAAGGCTGTTCAAACAACGGTGACCCCAATTGGCCGTCAATGGTGAAAGCAATCTATAACAATATGCTTACCGACTTGGGACTGAAAGCAGCTGATGTACCCTTGATTGTGGGCGAAACCCTCCAACAAGATCAAGGAGGAGCTTGCTATGGCCACAATACCGTGGTGGCAAAGATGCCCCAAACGGTTCCTACTTCTCATATCGTTTATTCAAATGGTTGTCCGGGTAATGGTCAGGACCCATGGCATTTTTCAGCCGAAGGCTATCGTATTATGGGCAAGCGCTATGCTTATGCTACCTTAAAAGCTATGGGGTGCGCAACTAAACAAGATGCGGCATACGTTATGCCCGAGAATTTGGAGAAGTTCTTCACATTTACGGGTGTTGAGAACAACGAAGTCGCCATCCCGGTAGGTGTGGTTCAGAGTTTGCCTCTGTGGGGACTCTTTGCCGACGGTCATCGGGAAGACTTGACGAAAGAGGCCACTTTCAGTAGCACAGACTTCTTGGTTTCCTCCATTGGCCGCATAAAAGCGTCCGAAGCAAAGAGGGGTACAGTTTCTGCGGTCTATACAGATTTTGCCGGCACCAAGCATACCATTACACTGAACATCGTGGCAGGAGATGGTGGAGGTGAATCGTCCATCGCAACTATAGAGAAAGACGGTGGTAATCAAAAAGTCTATTATGATTTGTGTGGTCGTCGTGTCCTTCATCCTTCAAAAGGTGTCTATATCTTGAACGGAAAGAAGACTATTGTAAGATAGCAAAATGGACTCAGAACAGGCAGTGCAGGATATTTAGACGTTGTACAAATTGCAAGATTTGTTGCCCGAAAGTGTGGAAGAATAAATCAAAACCATTACTTTTGCACTGACTAATTAGTACTAACGATTTAAATTGAACAAAAAATGGCTTACGTAATTAATGACGATTGTATCGCTTGCGGTACTTGTATCAGCGAATGTCCTTCTGAAGCTATCAGCGAGGGCGAAAAGTATTCTATCGACCCCGATAAGTGCATCGAGTGCGGCGCATGTGCCGATGTTTGTCCTTCTGAAGCTATCAGCTTGGGATAATTCCGATAGAAAGATACAAAGTCAACTCTATTTGATTGACAAAGAAGAGCCGTATCAGCTATGCTGGTATGGCTCTTTTCTTTGTCAATCGTTTTGTAAAGGGAGGGGGATATAAATCCGCAGACCCGTTAAAAGCAGAAAAGGAAGCTTTTCACAAAGCCCCCTTCCCGATAATTATAGGTATTAGTTTCCTTTAAGGTAAAAAGATTGTTTTAGGATAACGCTGCAAAAGTAGGCATATAAATCCATTTGACACAATCTTTTTATATGTTCTACAACATGAATTGGGACTTTTAGCCCTTTTCTTTGACTTTTTAACACTAAGGACTGTCTTTTTAGGGGTTATGGTTGTAGCTTCGTTTACTATTTGTTATGATTTCCTTCGATGTATTCATATAACCTTTGGTAAAAAGGATGTCGGGTCAGGGTGGATGCATCGCCCAAAATGATAAGTTTCATGCGTGCTCGGGTGATGGCAACATTCATACGTCGCAGGTCGCTGAGGAAACCAATTTGTCCTTCATCGTTGGCACGCACAAGAGAAATGACAATCACATCCCGCTCTTGCCCTTGGAAACCGTCAACGGTGTTTACTGCAATCAAGTGATGAAAAGGCTTGAAGAAAGCATCGCGACGGATGAGTTGGCGCAAGTATTGCACCTGGGCTTTATAAGGCGAAATAACTCCGAAGTCGATACGTTCTTCCAGAATGCGGTGCTTGCCTATACGGGTGATGTAGGTTTGCAATTGTTCCAGAGTGAGCCGTGCTTCGGCTTTGTTGATACGGCCGAAACTTTCACCTACAAATTCTTCGTTGCAATCCAGTCCCTCGGTGTTTACCCACACCATAGGTGTGTCATAGTCCAAAATACCGCGATACTTCACTTCGGGTGAAGCTTGCAGATTTCCGCCATAGAACCAGTCGGAGGAGAAACGCATTATTTCTTCATTCATGCGGTATTGTACCTTTAGCAGACTTACCGCTTCGGGCTTTCGCTTGACAATGGTTTGCATCAGTGTGTGTGCCAATCCGCCGCGTACAGCTTCTTGGCATTTCACGGTGGGAGGCAACTGGCAATGATCGCCGGCCAGGATAACACGGTCGGCTCGTCGGATAGCTATCCAACAGGCTGGTTCCAATGCTTGGGCGGCTTCGTCGATGAACAAGGTGGCAAATTTCATGCCCGTCATTACACGATGGGCACTGCCTGCTAAGGTGCAGGCCACTACGCGGGCTTCGTTGAACAGGGCATTGTTGATACGTATTTCCAATTCTGTCGCACGGTCCTTCAGTGCGTTGATTTTCTGGTGCAGATTGTCGCTCCGTCCTTTGCGGCGTTGTTGGTACAGTTCGCGTATGGCTTTGCGTATGCTCCATAGTTGGGGATAATCGGGGTGGGCTTCAAATCGCCGTTCGTAAGTGAAGGACAGCATCTTGTCATTTACGCGGGTAGGGTTCCCGATGCGTAACACATGGATGCCCCTATCTACTAATTTCTCGCTAATCCAATCTACCGCCATGTTGCTTTGCGCACACACCAATACTTGGTTTTCCCGGTGCAATGTTTCGTATATGGCTTCTACCAATGTGGTTGTTTTTCCCGTACCGGGAGGGCCATGTACCACTGCTACATCCTTGGCCCATAGGACCTTGTTGACCGCTTCTTCTTGGCTGGGGTTGAGCCAAGGGAAACGGGTAGGAGCAAAACGGTAAGTGCTTACTGGTGCTGAGCCATGGAATATGTCACGCAATTCGGCCAAGCGATTCCCCTTGGCTTTGATTACTTGGTTCAAGGCTTCGAACATCAGCCGGTAGGTATGTTCGTCGAAGTAGAGTTGTACACCCACCCGGTCAGCTGCCTGTAATTCAACTAAAGCGTCTGTTGAAGGGATAACCACCACCATACGCTCCTCGTCGGCATAACTGACAGTGGCGGTGAAGCTGAGAAATTTCACCCGCCCTTCCAGGTTTTGGGTAAAAAAGCAGACGGGGCGGCCATACTCGAAGTTGTGCTCTATGTCCGTGTCTTCCGTTCTGCTGGCTTCTACAACCAGTTGGTTCAGCGAGTTGTAATAACTGCGCCCCACGCTCAGGGGATACCAGGCAATGCCCCGCTTTACTTTGCGGGCCACACCCATCACCTCCGTTTGTTGGCGGTAGGCCTCCTTTTCGTGCTCGTATTCCAGACGGAGCAGGTCGTATAGCTTGTGCATGAGTTGTTGTCTATTTCTTTTTGTTATACTCGGCATTCACTCTTAGGAAGGTGAAGAGTAATAGGGTGAACCCCCATAGCGATGAGCCGCCATAGCTGAAAAAGGGTAGGGGGATGCCGATGACGGGTGTCAGTCCCAGTACCATGCCTACGTTGATAAACAGGTGGAACAGGAAGATACTGACGAGGCAATAGCCATAGATGCGGCCGAAAGGATGGTTCTGTTTCTCTGCCAAATGTATCAGCCGCAGGATGAAGACCATGAACAACAGCAGGATGGCCGACGAACCGATGAATCCCATCTCTTCGCCTACGGTGCAGAAAATGAAGTCTGTGTCTTGCTCGGGCACATATTTCAGTTTCGTTTGTGTACCATTCAGGAAGCCCTTTCCATGCAAGCCACCCGAGCCGATAGCGATTTTTGATTGGTTCACGTTGTAGCCTGCTCCCTTGGGGTCGTCTTTCATGCCGAGGAGTACCTCGATACGTACACGTTGGTGGTCATCCAGTTTGTTGAACACCATGTTGCACGAATAAAGGAATGCCACCGAGCCTACCGTGAATAAGGCTATCAGGGCAAACTGCTTGCTTCGTTCTGCCAAAGCCAGATAGAGGAGATAGCCTGCCAAGACAGTGCATTCGGCTATCAACAAATGGGTAAGGTCGAAGGGAATAATGAATTCCGAGAATAGTACACCGGCAACCGTCGTTCCGATAGTTCCGAGGAACATATACTTTACCGGTTTCCACTGGTGGCTGTACACCCAAGTCATGCCCATGCTGAATAGCAGGATAAGGCTCAACACCACCGAGCGTCCTACAGAAGTGGGCGTATCCCACAACAATTCACCACCGAAGCGGATTCCCACTACGAAATAGATTACTGCCGCAACACCAGTGAAAAGAATGGCTCCCGACATGCCTTCGCGATAGAGGACGAGGAAGAAGGATGCATAGACCAAGGCTGACCCGGTCTCTTTCTGCATGACAATCAATATCATTGGTAACAGAATCAAGCAGATGGCACGGATAAAGTTCTTTCCTTTGCTTAACGTAAAACCGTAAGCACTCATCATTTTGGCCAACGCTAACGCTGTGGCGTATTTGGCAAACTCTGCCGGCTGTAGTCTCACTGGACCTAAGTCTATCCACGATAAGGAGCCTTTGATGTCGCGGGCCAAAAAGGGCGTTACCAACAGCAGCACCATCATGGCACCATAGAACAGATAGGCCAGCAGTTCATACATTTTTTCCTCCAGCATGAGCAGGATGAATCCTATTCCCAACGAACAGCCTATCCATACGAGTTGTTTTCCTGAGCGATAGTCAAAGCTGAACAAATCCGTCTCTCCATACGTGTAGCTGGCACCGCAAATGCTGAACCATCCGCAGGTAACCAAGACCATATAGAGCAGGACTGTCACCCAATCAATAGATTTCCAAATGCTTTGTTTTTGCTTTCGCCTCATAGAGGTGCAAAGGTAGGCAGATTCTCCGAATTGACAAAAAGAATCTGCAGGAATGACTGTCTGAAAGGAATCGAATTTCTCCTTTATGAATCATTCTTGCAGAAAAAGAGAATGAAATGTTTGGCAAATACGGGAATTGGCCGTACATTTGCTTGCGTTTTTTATAAGCAAGTAGAAAGGCAAGACATAAACTATCATTTTGATGAAACTGACTATCCTCTTTCGCCGGATGGCTGCCATGTTGGCGTGCTTGATATTTACTATAGCTCTGATGGCTGCTCCTACCTGTCGGGTGGTACGCTATGACGAAAATAACGGCCTGTCCCATTGGCGGGTAACACAGATGTTGCAGGACTACGGAGGCATCATCTGGTTTGCCACATGGAATGGTTTGAATCGTTTCGACGGCTACGACTTCAAGTGCTTCAAGGTGAGTCAGGATGGTAACTGTCAAAAGACAGATGACCGCATCCGGAATATCTGGTTAGCCGAGAATGGCGACATCTATTGCAAGAGCGATGAGGGTTATTATGGATTCGACCCGGAAAAATGCACCTTCTACGATATTGAGGGCGAAGACAATGAGACTCTGTACAATAAGCTGTTGACACGTTACAAAGGATTCTGGTTGGACAATTTGGCTAATGGTGATTTGCACCACACTGACGGAAACGGTTATCAGTGGACCCTGACTCATGGTGGGAAACTCTATTGCCTGAACAGCCGGACCGGGGAATTGGATGCTTATCCGTTGGAAGTGCCCATGAAGGAGTTGCGTTTCGGTTATTCAGACAAGCAGGGCAACCTGTGGATAATCTTCACCGGCGGAGTCTATAAGATGGTGTTTACTGACAATTCAATCGAACACATACCTCAGGAACACGTCACACATGTACGCAGTATTTTTGTTGACCACAACAAACGTTATTGGGTCACCGGCCGCGATGACAACAGTGTGCGCCTCTACTCGGCCGACAACCGTCCATTGGGATACTTGGGGCAAGATGGTAAGTTGCACAAACAGTACACCCCTTTCGCAAGCAGCATCTATTGCATCGCACAGAGCCATACGGGCAGCATTTGGATGGGAAGTAAGCCCGACGGGCTGTTCCGGTTGGAAGAAACGGCAGACGGATGCTTCAGTATTACCAACCTCCGGCACAATCCCGAAGACCTTTATTCTCTGAGCCATAATGATGTGTACGACATTAAGGAAGACCAACAAGGGCGTCTGTGGATTGCCACTTTGGGTGGTGGAGTCAATTGTTTGACAAATCCGACCGAAGAACACCCTCGATTCATTCACAAGGAGAATGAACTGGAAGGGTATCCCGCTTCACTGTGCAAAAAGGTGCGTTTCTTGCACTTGACTGACGAAGGTATCATGTTGGTTGCCACCACTGAAGGACTGTTGGTGACTCAACTTCCCGAGGAGGGAGGATTCGCCCGTATGAAGTTCCGTCATCATGTGAAGCAACCCAACACTCCTGCCAGTATCAGTTGCAGTGCCACGATGGACATCTTGCAAGACTCACACGGCAATCTTTTTGTCAGTACCGAAAATGGCGGTGTATGCCAGATTCTCAGTAAGAATCTGCTGGCCGATACACTCAGTTTCAGACATTTCAACACCTCGAATGGTCTGCCCTCCGACGTAGTGCTGACGATGACAGAGCACGAAGGGAGCATCTGGATTGTCTGCACCAACCAGATTTGCATCATCAATCCCTACGAGGAAATCATCAGCAGTTTTGACTCGAACTTCTTCCAACGTTATTACCGTTTCTCTGAAGCCCGTCCCTTGCAATTGCCCGACGGACGGTGGATGTTTGGTCTGCACGACGGAGCTTTTACCCTCAACACCGAGCGGTTGCGCAAGAGCGAATATGTGCCGCCTCTCATTCTGACGGGCATTACCAAACAGGAAGAGGAATTGGAAATGGGAGTGGCCCACCATGATACGTTGGTGTTGCACCCCCACGAGCGTAATCTGACAGTGAAATTCGCAGCGATAGACTACACGAATGCCGAACTGATAAATTACACCTTCAGACTGACACGTGAGGGCAGCAAGAACAGCAAGTGGAACAACTTGGGCAAAAACCGTTCGGCCACCTTCCTTGACATGAAGCCCGGAGAATATGTGCTGGAAATCAGTTCTACCAACGCCGATGGTGTATGGGTGGACAATACGCTGGCGGTAAGCATTTGGGTTGTTCCCACCTTTTGGGAGACAGGTTGGGCCATCCTGCTCTATGTTCTCATTGGTTTGCTGATTCTGGGTGCCATTCTCTATACCTATTTATATATAAGGCGTATCAACCGGCGGCAACATGAAACATTGAAAGCCTATCTGGCTTTGCTGAACAAGCCCGATGAGCAGACTGCCGATAATGACAACCTGAAACCGGATGAGCCGACGACTCCCGAAATGTCCGAGGAGGACGACCGTTTCATGCGCAGTGTGATGACCTTCATCGAAGAACACATAGCTGATGCCGACATCAATGTGGCAGCTATGGCCGAAGCTGTAGCCACCAGTCGTTCAGGACTGAATCGTAAGCTGAAATCCATCTTGGGCGTTACTCCGCTCGACCTTTTGCGTGAGGCACGTATCAAGCGGGCATGTCAACTGTTGGGAAAAGGGAACCTGAACATCTCTGAGGTTGCTTACCAGTGCGGCTTCTCCGATCCGAAGTACTTCAGCCGTTGTTTCAAACAGACAATGGGAGTGTCGCCGACGGAATATAAAAAGAAGTGATAGCTACAGGGGCAAGGGTCAAAGGTCAAAGGTCAAGGGTCTAAGGTCAAGGGTCAAAGGTCTAAGGTCTAAGGTTCAAGGTTTCAAGTTCAAGGTTCCAAGCCATCAGCCATCAGCCATCGCCATCGCCATCAGCCATAGCCCTCGCCATCGCCATCAGCCCTCGCCCTCGCCATCAGCCATTTCCTCCTCTTTTCCTCATTTATCCCCCTTTTTGACGCTTTTTTCGTCCCTTTTGCCAATTATTCCCCCTAATTTTGCAGCGTGAATTGATTTATTAACTTTAAAACATATCATGCTGCAAATGAAATTCAGTTACAAACGTTGGGGCTTCGGTCTCGTTGCACTCTTGTTGAGTGCCCTTACGGCTACGGCTGCCGTTAAAGTACACACTATTGGTGACTCCACCATGGCCAATTACGATGAAAACTCCACCGACAAGCGGGGCTGGTGCCAGATGCTCCAGCAATTCTTCAATGCCGATGAAGTGGTCATCAACAATCGGGGAAAAAGCGGTGCTTCGTCCAAATCCTTCTATTTGGAATCGGCTTATTGGAAGACAGTCATTGCCAATGTCAACGAAGGCGACTATGTGCTCATCCAGTTTGCCCACAACGACGAAAAGAACGGTGGACTCGATGGCGACGATGTAATCGCTCACGCCAAGGAGAATGGACAAAGCACTGATGGTATTGACTATCGTGGAACCACAGCCAGTGGAACCTTCAAGAAATATATCCGTGCCTACATTGAAGAGACCAAGGCCAAAGGCGGAAAACCAGTCATTGTAACTCCCATCTGTCGCAAGTATTTCAGTGGAAACACCATTCGCCGCAACGGTATGCACGACTTGGGCGATTCGTTCAGCATCTTGGGAAGTAGCTCCAAGGGTAGTGTGCCCGAGAGTGACAATACGTATGATTACGCACAGGCCCTGCGCGATGTGGCAGCCGAGTACGAAGATGTTCCCGTTATCGACCTCACGTTGATGACGCGTGACCTTTATTTGAGTTATGGTGAGAGCTATTGTACAGCCAATCTTTTCTGCACTGATGACAGCACACACCCCAAGAAAATGGGAGCCACTCTCATTGCACGCCTTTTTGCCCAGGCTATGAAGGAACAGGGCATTTTGGCTGAACACATCATCGTGGGTACCGACATCACTTTCAGCCCCACCACAGGCGACTTCGGCAAGGCATACGCCGGACAGACCCTCGTGAAGGAATTCAATATCTCGGCTTTTGGTCTGGCCAGTCAGACGGGAACCTTCACTTTCACTGTGTCGGAAGGGTTTGAAGTATCTACCGACAAGAAGAATTATGCTCAAAGTGCAACAGCCGATTATACAGGCGGTAACCTCATCAGCTCAGTCTATATCCGTGCAACCATGAATACTCCCGGCACACTCAGCGGTACGCTCACTGCTACCGATGGCACCGTGAGCCGCGAACTGCCTCTTGTGGCCGAATGTATCGACTTGAGTGGTGGTGAAGAGGTGTCCGTGTTGTGGCCGTTGACATCCAATCCCGACCCTGTAGTGACAGGTCCCTGTATGGCAGTTGACGAAAGTTGGAGCGGCATGTACGTACAGAAATACAGCAGTATCAACAGCAAAGCCGTATGGCCTGCCGAGACTGGTCGCGACGCTTCATACAAGACTCAGCGTAACCTGCTCGAAGGAGACACCTGGCCTGCCGGTGAGATTGACGAAGTATCTACCCGATACATACAGTTCGGCATGACTGCCCCTGCCCAGACAAAGATTGACATTGACAAAATCAGTCTTTTCGTAGCCGGTGCCGGTGGTAGTGGTATGCGCTGCAAGGTCTATTACGCCACCGCTGCAGACTTTTCCAATGCAGTCCTGATTCAGGAACTCACCAGTATGGCTGGAAATCAGGTGTATGCCATCGAAACGATTCCCGTGGTAAGTATTGCCGACGGACAAAGTCTTTACTTGCGCGTCTATCCTTGGTACAAGAACGAGGCTACCGGCAAGACCATCTGTCTGAGCGATGTCTATATCCACGGTATGGCTTCGGATGCAACAGGTATTCAGACCGTGATAAGCGACAATGCCGACAGCGGGATGTACGATCTGATGGGCCGCCCGGTGAAGAACCCGGTTAAAGGGAACATCTATGTGATGAAAGGAAAGAAGATTGTAAGGAAATAACCTGTAAAGAAACACATAAACTAAATAACAATCAATTAAAAACATTATCATGAGAAAAGTTAAAAGTATGCTCCTGCTGATGGCCTTGTTGCTGTTGGCTCCGTCCGGCACTTGGGCGGCTGGAGAGAACACTATCCCCAACGATGCAGCCAATCCCTTCGATATGCAGAAGGGCGAACTGCATGGTAGCCGTGCCAGCTTTGGCAGTGACAACCACATCGACTGGATGAACAATGGCGACTATGCCATCTATCACCTGGTGAACACCATCGATGCACAGTACTACGACATTGATTTTGGCGTGGGTACCACCCAACCCGAGGTTAGCATCACCTTTGCACTGGCCGACGAGGCTGGAAAAACTGTCTGGAAGGATACGCAAGCCATTGAGAATAACAATAATTGGGGTGAATATCTTCCCTATTCTCTCCGCACCAGTGCATTGGCCAAAGGAAAATATACCATGACCATCACCTTCAACAGTGTGGGTGGAAACGGTACAACGGGCAACTTGAACAACATCAAGTTCACCGGCAAGGCTGCTTTCGTGGCCGAAACGGTGGAGAACCAGACTGCCGTCATTACCTATGCGTTCGACCAAGGTGTGGATGGACAAGTCGGTGTGTATAGCGCAGGAAGCGAAGGTTGGTTCAAGAGCAACTATACCGAATACGGGGCTACGCTGTCTGTCAATGGTGTGTCACTGAACCAGACAAAGTTCCAGCCTTCCATTGCCAACGAAGGTAGTGCCAACGAGGATAATCAGATTAACTTCTACATCATTCCGAAGAACGGGTTGACCTTTACTCCGACCAAAGTTTCGTTCAACACTACCCGTTACGGTACTAATGGCGGATTGGTGGATGCTTCATGGGTGAACTCCGATGGTACGACTGTAAGCATTGAGAAAGGCATCGTCCCTGCCCGTAATAACGAGGTGACAGCCTTCAGTAAGGCTGTTTCTGGGGCCGCAGCCAGCAATGGTGTCTGTGGTTTGCGTCTGAATCTCTACAAACTGGGCGACACCAAGCAGGTTGGTTTCGGTAATGTCGTGATTGAAGGTGTTGTGAACGGTACTACTGAAGATGTGGCACAATATTCCCTGAATGTCAGCATCGAATCAGACAAGGCCGGTGAAGTCAGCGTGAAGCCCAATGCTCCTACCTTTGCCGAGGGCGATGAAGTGACTGTCAGTGCGACCGAAAACTTTGGCTACCACTTTGCTGCATGGGTCAATGCCGAGGGCGAAACCGTATCGGCTGAAAATCCTTACACCTTTGCTATCAGTGCCAACACCGAACTGAAAGCTACTTATACTCAGAAAAACGTCTATGCCCTCAACCTGAAGGTTATCGACGATATGGAAAACACGTATGGCAATGCCAATCTCGTGACCATCAGTCCTGTGGGCAATCTGGTGAATGGTGTCCACCACTACGAGGAAGGCACAGACGTGAAGCTGACCGTAAACAATAATAAGATTCTCAGCTTCACCGGATGGGAAGACAAGAGCACTAATGCCGAACGCATCATCAATATGGATGGCGAGAAGAGTCTGACCGTGAACTATGCTGTGGCTGACTACATCGTGGCATGGGACCTCTATCAGGACCAGCCGGGTAGCGAGCGTGCTGCCGACTACAAGAGCAACCCCGAGAATGCAGGCTTGCTTTCACTGCGCAAGGCCGACGGTTCTACGAACGGATGGCTCACTCGCGGTGTGAACAATGGCGCAGAAGAAGGCCGTTGGGGTGCCCGTATCTGGAAAAATCTTTCCGAAGGCTGGTATTGGGAAGTCTCCTTCTCCACCAAGGGATTCAGCAATATCACTATTTCCAACGGATTCGGACACTCATACAATACCTACGCTGTGATGCGTGCCGAATACTCTGTTGATGGCACCAACTTCACCAAGTTGGGTACTTACAATATTCCTACCCGTGGATGGGTGGATGGTGAGTTCACACTGCCTGCAGAAGCCAATAACCAACCCCGTGTATGGGTACGTTGGAAGGGTGATACCAAAGAACTGGTGGGTAATTCCAGCGACTACGACGGACTTTCCATTGGCGACATCTTTGTCATGGGTGAGAGCGAACAGGCCAATGACCAGGTGGCTCCCGCACTCGTTGGCAGCAATCCCGAGAACAATGCCACCGGTGCATCTGCCACAGGCAGCATCGTGCTTACCTTCAACGAACGCATCAAAGCCGGTGCAGGCAGTGCAACCCTGAATGGTGAAGAGATAGCTCCGACCGTAAATGGTAAAACTGCCGTATTCCCCTATACCGGATTGGATTACAATACGGCTTACACCTTCACGCTGCCTGCCGGTGTCATCACTGACCGCAGCGGTAATGCTTACGAGGGTGTGATTCTCCAGTTCACCACTATGGAGCGCACACAACCTGTTGCCCGCCTCTATGATGCCATTGTGGCAGCAGATGGCAGTGGTGACTATCTGACCGTACAGGATGCCATCGATGCCGCTCCGGCCGGACGTGCCATCCCTTGGCTCATCTTCATCAAGAACGGAGAATACAAGGGACATGTGGATGTACCCAAGAACAAGCCTTACCTCCACTTTATCGGACAGGAGCGCGACAAGGTGATCATCACTGACGACAAACTCTGTGGTGGCGACAATGCCCTGCATGTCAGCGTAGGAGCTACCGTTGTGGTGAATGCCAACGACTGTTATTTCGACAACCTCACATTGGAGAACTCATGGGGACACGACAAGCAGGCCGGCCCGCAGGCATTGGCGCTGAACACGACAGGTGACCGCACTGTGTTCAAGAATGTGGCCATGCTCTCTTATCAGGACACTTGGATTACCCCCTCTACGTCTAACTATCGTGCATACGTCAAAGACTGCTTCATCGAGGGGGCTGTGGATTTCATCTACAACAGCGGAAACATCTATATCGACAACACCACTCTCTACATCAACCGCAAGAGTGGCGGCTACATTGTGGCTCCCTCGCACGGCGCTGATGTGGAATGGGGATACGTCTTCATGAACTGCCGCATTACCGCACCGGGTGTGCCTTCTGAGACGGATGTATGGCTTGGTCGTCCTTGGCACAACAGCCCGAAGACAGTCTTCATCAACACCATCGCCGAAGTGACCATCCCTGCCAAAGGTTGGTATCCTACTATGGGTGGATTGCCCGTGTTGTGGGCCGACTATAACACCATGGACGGTAATGGCAATCCCATTGACCTGAGCCAGCGCGAGGACACCTATTACTATACTAATAGCGATGGAAGCAAGACCTACGGTAAGGCCAAGAACTACCTGACAGCTGAGGAGGCTGCCCAATATACAGTGAAAAACGTATTGGGCGGTAAGGACAACTGGCAACCGGCCATCATCACCGAGTCATGTGCAGCTCCTGTGGCTGTTCTCAGCGCTGACAAGAGCATTATCTCGTGGGAGGCTGTGCCTTATGCCATCTGCTACGTCATTGTGAAGAACGGTACTGAGGTTAGCTTCACCACTGAAACCTCCATCAGTGCCGAAGCCGGAGCCACCTATATGGTGTATGCAGCCAACGAACAGGGTGGCCTCAGTGCAGGATGCGACCCCAATGCCACAGGCATACAGTCAACCTTGGTATCCGATGCTCAGGTTGTAGCCATCTACTCCGTGGGTGGCGTACAGCAAAGAGAGTTGCAGCGCGGCCTCAATATCGTTCTGATGAAGGACGCGCAAGGAAACACCTTCGTCCGTAAGGTGATGAAGTGAATCGGTAGCATGATCAATTAGTTGTTTTTTAGGCGCGGATTACGCGGATTACACGGATAAATGGGGCAAAGTTCCAAGTTCAAGGTTTCAAGCCATCTGCCATCGCCAACAGCCATGGCTAAAGGCGAATAAAATCCGCGTCATCCGCGCCTAAAAAGTTTTAGCGGACAGCAATAAAAAATTTCTAAACTATTATCGGTTCATTACTGTTGCTCTAATAGCAACAATATATAATGTCCTTTGGGTAAAACGATAAACAACCCTGTATTTTGGGTGAGATAAAAAAGAATAATACTTCAACTTCTCTGTACTTCTTCTTTCATCCAATGTGCCTATTCGGGGAAATTCGGCCAAACGATGAATAGTTTCGTAAATACCTGTAACGAAGTGCAATGCCGCCTTGTGTCCCATGGTAGAATCGTACCATTCCGTGGTCTTTTCAATAAAGGCCAATGCATCCTTTCGCACAACAATTTTTAAAGTCCCCATTTCTGAAAGAATGCATTTAATTCTTCTTCAGTGGCATTTCCACTCTTCTCAGCTCGTCTGACAACTTCATCAAACTCCACCTCCGTATATATGCCAGGCATTGAATCCTCATGCAACAATTCCAAACATTGCTGCAACTTCTCCATATCGTCAGTTTCGTCTATCGACATCAACAAACGGTTTTTCAGACCTTGAACAGGTGATGGAGCGTATGCTATGGCAGGTTCTGATACTTTCATGACAATTACTGCTTTTTGTTTGGCAAAATTACACCATATTTCTTATATGAGCAAATAAACGGCCGTTTTTTGTAAAACAATTCGATGATGACGATGAATCTACCCCCTCCGCTTCGCTCCCTTCGGGCCACCGTCGCACAGGGTACTGCGCTCCCCTCGCTGCGGCACGAAGGTGTGTCAAAATGCCATCATTCCATTTTCCAGACGCGGATGACGCGGATAACGCAGATAAATTATAACCTACCGGGTAGTAATGATCAAGATAAATCCGCGTCATCCGCGTCATCTGCGTCTAAAAAGTGTATTATG
>JAFXDG010000059.1 GCA_017521285.1 Bacteroidaceae bacterium
AAAGAATGAAGATAAAGAGATTCAGGTGGCTATAGCGTCGGGGTTCCACCTCTTCCCATTCCGAACAGAGAAGTTAAGCCCGACCGCGCCGATGGTACTGCCAAGGTGGGAGAGTAGGTCGCTGCCGTTTTGATGGGGGGACCCGTTTCAGGAATGAGACGGGTCCCCCTTTTTTGTATATTTTTGTGGACAGACCAGACTGGCAGATGCCTGCAACAAGGACCGTCCGGCAATCCAAGGATGCAGACATCCTATCCTTTGGCTGCCAGCCATCAGTCTGAAGAAGAATACAGACATCCCATTCTTTAATGGTTCAGACACGGATGACACGGATAATGCAGATGAATTATAACTGAATCCGCGTCATCTGCGTTATCTGCGTCTAAAAAATAATTATGACATAATTTGCAACTGAATTTTCGGACTGACCCGAAAGGTTCCTTTGCTATTGAGGCGTGGGCTTGTTTGGGGATTGTCTTTGTATTTCAATTGCTCATTTTTTGTTCATTGTTTAGGGGCAGGAGAGGTATAGATACAAAAAAAGGGTCAACGCTTTGACCCAACCTTTATTAACCTTAAATCTAATACCATGAAAAACTTGATGCAAAGGTACTGCTTTCTACTGAATCTGCAAGAAATTGCCCTTGAAAAGTGAGTAAAACCCTGTTTTTCTTGACGTAAATCAAGGAGAAGGTGCTTCTTTTATACCTTTTTCCCTTCTTCTACCCTTTTGGAATGACATAAGTGAGCCAACAGGAAACCTACCAGGAAGATGACGATGGTGCCCAAGACGATGGCCAGATACTCGTGAATACCCGATGAGGGGAGGTGCAGGAATTCGGCGGCCGATATCCAACCGATGACGATGACACCACACACCGTACCTATGATGGCATCCACCCGGCGGGCTTTACGTGCAATGTACCCCAATAGGAAGAGGCCCAGCATACCACCACTGAAGATGCTCGACAGTTTCCACCAGGCATCCAGTATGCTATCCACATTCAGCAATGCTAAAGCCACGATAATGCCCAACGCTCCCACAATCAGGCTACTCACTTTCAGCACGAGCACTTCCTCGCGGTCGGTTGTCTGACGACGCAGGCGCTTGTAGTAGTCGGCCAGCAGAATGGTGCTCGAACTGGTGACACTGGTGGCCACTGTGCTCATGCCTGCTGCAAAGATGGAAGCGATGAGCAACCCTGTTAATCCCACCGGCAATTGGTTGGCAATGAAGTAGGGGAACACATAGTCGGCCTTGATGCCATCGGCCGGCAAGAGGTCGGGGTGTACTTGGTAGTAGGCATACAGAGCCGTACCTATCAGGAAGAAGACGGCCGACATGGGGATGTAGAGCCACCCGCCGAACAGAGCCGAGAATTTGGCTTCGCGTTTGCTGCCTGCCGCATGGTAGCGTTGCACATAGTTTTGGTCTATACCGTAGTTCTGTAAGTTGGTGAATACGCCATAGATAAGGCATACCCAGAAAGTAGAAGTACCCACACCCCAGTCGAAGCTACCCAAGGAGAATTTGCCATCGCGCAGACCTATCTCAAACGTCTGCAAAGGACCTTCGGGCATACTGAATAACAGGATGGACAGACAGACCAGTGCCCCTCCGATGAGGATAAATCCTTGTATGGCCTCTGTCCAGATGACCGCCTTCACTCCGCCCAGCATGGAGTAGGCGATGATGGCCAGGCTGGTGACGATGATGACCACCTGAATGTCCCATCCCATCAGCACATTCATGGGTACGGCCAGCAGGTAGAGGATGGAGCCCATGCGAGCCACCTGTGTCAGCAGGTAGCAGGCTGAGGCATAGAGGCGAGCCCACACACCGAAGCGCTCTTCCAGAAAACTGTAGGCCGACACGCTGCACTGCTGCCTGTAGAAGGGGACGAAGTATTTGGCGGCAAAGTACGAGGCAATGGGGATGCTGAGACTGAATACAAAGGGGTTCCAATCACCCGCATAGGCTTTCCCTGGGTTGCCCAAATAGCTGATGCTGCTCACATAGGTGGCAAAGATGGACATGCCCACCACCCATCCAGGCAGGTTGCGTCCGCCGGAGGTGAACTCGTCGGATGATGCCCGCTTGTTGAAAAACGAGCAACCGAGCAATACGATTCCTCCTGTGAAGAGGAAAAAGACAATCAGGTCAATCAGATGCATATTGTTAGGTTTACTTAAAACTCAATCTCCGTCCTGTGTCCCTTCAGTTCCTCCCGCAAAGCTTTGGCTTTCCCATCGGTCAGAGCATCGAGTAAAGCCCAAAAGCGGGGGCCGTGGTTCATCTCTTGCGTATGGCACAGTTCGTGTAACATCACATAGTCGCGCAGATGGGGTGGTAGCAGGGCGAGGTAGCACGACAGGTTGATGTCCTTCCGTCCCGAGCAGCTTCCCCATCGTCCTTTACTCACATTCACCCGGCAGGCCCCGAAGGGTAGGTTATGCTGTTGCGATAGGGCACGTATTCTTTCGGGCAACACCCGTTCGGCTTGTAACCGCAGGGCACGCTCCACCACCCGGTGCAACCATTCTTGCCGGTCGGGGGCATTGAAGTCCGTGTCGGGCGGACAGACGATAACAGTTCTTTCCTGCTCCGTTCGCAGGTAGAAGTCCTTCCTTGTCCCACATTCAAGAGCTATATTTATTAGGTCGGTTTCGAGGCGGAAGTCCAGATCGATGCGCGAACTGCCCGTCCCTTTCTCCTCTGCCACCTTCTGCATCTCCAGTTGTTGGGCGCGTAGCCGTTGGCGAAAGTGGTTCAGTGTGTCGGTCAGCTGGCGTTCTGTTGTTTGTGGAGGAACTGTCACCTGCACGCCATCGGTCTGTGGACGCATGATGATGCGCCGTGCACGGGCATTCGTGCGCACGATGATGAGTCCAAGCATTTCGTCGGTGAAGGTGGTGAACATCGTTTTTTCTGAAGAAGTTAAAGGTTTATCCCAATGGCAACGTGAACCAGAAGGTCGAGCCTTGTCCCACTTGGCTTTCTACTCCGATGGTACCGCCCAGTTCGTCCACGATGCTTTGGCTGATGCTCAGCCCCAGTCCGCTGCCCGGTATGAAACTGTCCAGTTTGACGAAGCGCTCGAACACAGCCTCTTGTTTCTCTTTGGGGATACCTTTTCCTGTGTCGGCCACATAGAAGTGTACGTGTGTCTGGTCCTCCAATTCAAATCCTATGGTGATACTTCCTTGTGACGTGAACTTGGTGGCGTTTCCCACCAGGTTGGAAAGCACTTGGCTCACACGGGAGCGGTCGCTGCAGAGGGTACACTCCGGCAAGTTGTCCGCCACGCGCAGTTCCACTCCCGGTTGCACCTTGATGCTCATGCTCACCACTATGTCGTTGCACAGTCCCACGGGGTCGAAGGGGTGTTTGTCTATTGCAAATGTACCTGACTCTATTCGGGCCAAGTCCAGCACGTCATCGATGAGCTTCAGCAGTTGGGTGTTGTTCTGGTCAATGATTTCCTGATACATCTGCCGTTCTTCACGGTTGTCGGTCTCGGCCATCAGGGTCGAAAATCCCACAATGGCATTCAGCGGCGTGCGTATTTCGTGGCTCATGTTGGCAATGAAGGCACTTTTCAGGGTGTCTGCCCGTTCCGCCCGTTCCTTGGCAATGGTCAGTTCGCGTTCTCGTTCGCGGTTGGCCGTATTGTTCAGGTTTATCATCACATAGCCAATGCACTGCCCGTCGGAGTGGAACAGTTTGCGTATCTTGGTGATGAGGTTGATGGTGCCTGTGCGATGGCTGGAATAGTATCCTCGCGTCAGGTCGAAACTGTAGTCGAAGTGGAATCGGCTTTCGTCCTGACTCATAATGATGCGGGTTCGTTCCGGTCCGATGTTCGGGTTGTGCAACAGGTCAATGCCCAACATCTCCTGTTTGTCTTCCACGCCAAACATGGCCATGTCCTCGGCATTCACATCCACCAGTATGCCCGCTTCGTTGTAAATCTCCACCCCCACGGGAATGTTGTCAAAGATGTTTTTGAAGAGAGTCTCTTCATCCTCGCGGCTGGTAAAGGT
This sequence comes from Bacteroidaceae bacterium, assembly GCA_017521285.1. Lineage (GTDB taxonomy): Bacteria > Bacteroidota > Bacteroidia > Bacteroidales > Bacteroidaceae > Phocaeicola_A. Next base: position 4,045 of record JAFXDG010000059.1, read on the forward strand.
CTGTTTCCACCGGATGGCCTCCTCTTGCAGGGCCAGCCGGCGCAGTCGGGCAATATCATCGGTATGCGGGGTTGCCATAGTATTCAGATTCTTGTTAAAAGAGTAATAATTGTTGCAAAAGTAATGTATTTGACGCTTTCCGCCAAGCCTGCCGACATTTTTTTTCAGTTTGTGGTGAACAAAGTTGCAGTCCGGTGTGTTTTCCTTTCGTTAATATTTTCTCTCTCTAATATTCTAATAGGAACAGCGGCTTACAGTTCGGGATGAATAGTAAGCCGCTTATTTTGTCTTTGAACCCCAGTCCGCTGGATACCTCTCAGGGACACAGGTGTGTCTTATAAATTCCCAAGTAGGTTTGCCTTCTTAATAAAGGAACCCCATTGTCCAAAGGGGTAGCTTGTGACCGTATGGGGTCTCAATGTCATCGGCCAAGATGTAAGATGAGGGGACATCGGCTATTTGGGTGAAGGTCTTCTTCTCTCCTCCCACTTCAACCGTGTAGCGGCCGTCAATCTTGAAGTCGCCAACATTTTTTCCATATTCTACCGTGTGTTGGTAGGAGAGCTGGTTGACCACAAACACTTCGCGGGCTGTTCCAATCTGCACCTGTGAGTCTGCCAAGGCATAAAGCAGATTGCTGTTCTCCAAGAAAATCTTGTCAGGCTTTTGCATCTTCTTGACAGATTTGATGTCGGCATACAGCAAATGCATGAGTTGCGCATTCTCCAAGTGGTTCAGGTACTCAATTACCGTGTTTCTGTGAACTCCGATGACCGTTGCCATTTTGGTGATTTCCACTTCAAATGGTACAGAGGTGGAGATAACCTCAATCAGTGCTTTCAGTTTACGGATGTTGGCCGTGTTTACTCCGCACAGTTGGGGAAGTTCTGTCTCAACTATCAGATTGACTACTTGCTCGATGCTTGTGTAGTAATCAGTCTGATTCTTCAAGTAGAACGGGTAGTAACCATATCTCAAATACTCCTTAAACAAGGGTATCGGTTTGCACACTTCGTTCACTCGGCTACACAATTCTTGTGGCTGTGTCAATACCTCTTCCAAAGAGGAAATAGGTATCTCTATTCCTTTATAGAACTGTAGGAACTCTCTAAAAGACAATCCCTGCAAATTGTACGGAATACACCGACGCGAGAGATCTGCATCTCCCTTCAGCAGATTCAGAAGCGAAGAAGCACTTATTACCACCCGCAAGTCGGGATAGAAATCATATATCTCTTTAATCTCCCGGCTCCAATTGGGGTACTTGTGTACTTCATCCAGAAACAGATGCTTTCCTCCGTTTTTGTAGAACTTGTCAGTCAAGTCCAGCAGACTATGATTGCTGAAATAGACGGCATCTAACGAACAATAAAGCACTTCGCGGCTGCATTGGGGGTAATTCAACTTGATGTATTGTAACATCAGTGTAGTCTTTCCCACACCCCTTGCTCCTTTGATGGCAATGAGTTGGGCATCCCAATTGATCTGTTCTATCAGCTGGCGCACAATCCCGGTTGAGGTCAGTGCCAACAGTCTGTCTTGCTTCGCAAATAGTGTTTCCATACAGTTCTTTCTGCTTGTTTACGTTGCAAAGATACACATTTGCTGTTTACAAACAGCATTTTCTTTCACTTTTTGCTGTTAGCGAACAGCATTTTTGTGCTTTATTTGCTGCTTGCGGACAGCAAATAGGGGAGAATACCCTTTTCCAGAAGGTTCTTCTTAGAAGTTTCTCGTTTACACACAATGCCAAAGAACGCTATTTCAGGTCCCCTCCCTCACAGGGAGTTTTTGGGGATTTACTATTTAGTAATTTACGATTTACTATTTATTCAAGTTTCGAAAGCTCAACTTTCTGGAGTTCAGGAGTTACTTCCCTTCGGTCAGTCGAAAATCTCTTCTGATTCTTACACTAAGGTATGGTCAGAAGTTTTTGCTTCGCTCAGGAGTTCAGACAATGGTTTTGAACACTATGTAAAGTATAGTCGGAACTATCGTCTGAACTCCTGTAACTCCTGAACTTCTGCAACTCCTGAACTCCTATATAATCACCCCTTCGCTATCTCATCCGCCGGATGGGCATGAGCCGTTTTCCACACGCGCCAGCCGATGCAGAGGGCAACAAGCAGGGTGACGAGGAAGAAGATGCCGACGAAGAGCCACCACGAAATTTCGGTCTGTAGCAC
>JAFXDG010000060.1 GCA_017521285.1 Bacteroidaceae bacterium
GGTGTGCTCCCTGCAAAGGAGAGGTGCCTTATCTGAAGCACCTACATAATCAGTACAAAGACCGAGGATTGACCATTGTCGGCATATTCACATGGGACAAGCCTGAAAATATGGCCAAAGCCATTGAAGAGGAAGGAATGAAGTGGCCACAAATCATAGACACGGAAAAGATTGCCATGGAACAATACCAAATAACAGGCATTCCCACCCTGGTACTTCTCTCTCCTGAAGGCAGAATCCTTGAAATGGATCTTAAATTCCGTGGCGAAAACATGGTGAAGACTGTCGAAAAGTATCTGACCAAATAGCTCATTCATCAGCTATCTGCTGCGCAAACTCTTTGATTGTAATGACCGCTACTTTTGGCCAATCAATCTCTTTGAGAATATTGAAATGGGAATCATTGGTGACTATGTATTCAGCATCAGCTGCAACCGCACAATCTACAAATTTGTTATCATCAACATCCTGTTCTATCAACCCGAAATGAATATAGATTTCCTGATAAATCGTTGTGTGTAACCGTGCTATAGTCTCCACAACGTTATGAGCAATCTCCCGCGTCATCTTGTTGGCGAGAATCTCTTCATATTCATTCAGAATCTCTGTATTGACACACAAAGCAACCTTTCCACGAAGTATGTCTTCCCAAACCTTATGAAATATACTTCGTGTTGGCAATGCTTGCAACAAGCAATTGGTATCAAGAACGATTCGCCGCATAACGATAAGGGGTACGCATGTGTTCAGCGCCCCATTGATTGATGGTCTCTTCGTTGATGATTCCTTCGTCCCACAATGCATCTATTGCCTTTTGGGCTTTCTGTGCAAAGAAATGCGCTACCCAATCCTTGAACTCGTTCAATTCGGCTTCCGAATTTATACTATTCAAGGCATTCATCAATTCCAACTGTGCAATCTCTCTGTATGACATAATCTTTTTCAAAAGATGGTTTGAGTGCAAAAATACGCAATTTATTCCAATATCAACACTATATTATACGAAAAAGTGCATCTTATGTTTCAGTTTGGGTGCAAAACTGTAAAAAAGTGAGCCCCCGACTACACATAACCGAGGGACCCTTGAACTATGGCTAATGGCAATGGCTGTTGGCGATGGCTGATGGTTTTGACCTTGAACCTTGAACTTTGCCCCTTGCCCCCCTTTATCCGCACCTAAAATTCATTGAACCGTTAGCATGTTGAGACGAATAAACGGGTAAAGTTTGCCCAACTGAGGAAAAAGCACTACATTTGTCCGAGAAAACCATTATCAGACAATTATGTTCAAGAAACTTGTGGCCATAGAGCCTATCAGCCTGATTCCCTCGGCCGAGGAGAGGCTGCACGACTTCGCCCATGAAGTTGTACTTTACAATGACATTCCCGCCAATGGCGATGAGATAGTGAAACGCATCGGTGATGCAGATGCCGTATTGCTGAGTTACACTTCGACCCTGACGGCTGACATCCTGGCGCAATGCCCACACATCGTATATATAGGTATGTGCTGCTCGCTCTATTCACCCGAGAGCGCCAACGTAGATATCCGCTATGCCAACTCACGCGGCATCACCGTGACGGGCATACGCGACTATGGCGACGAAGGTGTGGTGGAATATGTAGTGAGCGAACTGGTGCGCCTGATGCACGGCTTCGGCCAACCGGCCTGGCAAGGCACTGCCCGCGAGATAACGGGGCTGAAGGTGGGAATCGTAGGACTGGGCAAGTCGGGCGGCATGATAGCCGATGCCATGAAGTTCTTCGGTGCCGACATTGCCTACTTTGCCCGTAGCGAAAAGCCTGCCGCCACGGAAAAGGGATACCGCTATCTTCCCTTGGGCGACCTGGTGGAGTGGAGCGATGTCATCTGCTGCTGTCTGAACAAGAACACCGTGTTACTGCACGACGAGGAGTTCCGCCGCATGGGGCATCACAAGGTGCTGTTCAACACAGGACTTTCGCCCGCATGGGACGAAGCACCCTTCCTGCAATGGCTCTCCGACGAGCGGAACATCTGCTATTGCGACACACTGGGAGCACTGGGCGGAGCACACCTGACAAGGCATCCGCGGGTGCGTTGCATGAACGTATCCACCGGCCGCACCATCCAGGCCTTTGACCGATTGAGTGAAAAGGTGTTGGCAAACATCGCCAACTATTTGGGAGAATAAGAGAAAAAGTGTACTTTTGCACCAATTTATTCAAACGACTGACTGATTATGATACAATCAATGACCGGCTACGGCAAAGCCATGGCCACATACGGCGACAAGAAGATATTTGCCGAAATACGCTCGCTCAACAGCAAGGCACTGGACCTGAGCACACGCATCGCCCCCCTCTACCGCGAAAAGGAGATGGAGGTACGCGCCATCATCAGCACTGCCTTGGAGCGTGGCAAGGTGGACTTCAACCTGTGGGTGGAGAAGGATGCCACCGAGGCTGCCACTCCCATCAACGGGGCATTGGTGGCCAACTACTATGCACAAATCAAAGGCATAGCCGAGCAATACGGCATTCCACAACCCGAAGAGTGGTTCACCACCCTGTTGCGTATGCCCGATGTGATGACCCGTGTGGAGGTGCAGGAACTTTCTGACGAAGAGTGGGCCGTGGCACGCTCGGTAGTGGAAGAGGCGGTAGCCCAATTGGTGGACTTCCGCAAGCAGGAGGGCGAAGCACTGGCACGCAAATTCAGCGAGAAGCTGGACAACATTGCCGCCCTGATGAAAGAGATTGAGCCCTACGAGGCCGAACGGGTGCAGAAGATACGCGAACGCATTGTGGACAGCCTCTCGAAACTGCCCGTGGAGTACGACAAGAACCGCTTGGAGCAAGAACTGATCTACTACATCGAGAAACTGGACATCAACGAAGAGAAGCAACGCCTGACCAACCACCTCGCCTACTTCCGCCAGACCATGAACGAAGGACAGGGACAGGGCAAGAAATTGGGCTTCATCGCCCAAGAGATGGGTCGCGAAATCAACACCACAGGCAGCAAGAGCAACCAAGCCGAAATGCAGAACATCGTGGTGAAGATGAAGGACGAACTGGAACAGATAAAGGAACAGGTGTTGAATGTAATGTAAATTCATGTACAAGGTACAATTTACAAGGTACAATCAGCCATACGGGAATCAGACTCATTTATGGCAGTTTTGCATACCGGACAAATTGTACATTGTACTTGGTTAATTGGAATTGGAATCATGAACAAACTGATCATCTTCTCCGCCCCTTCGGGGTCGGGCAAATCCACCATCATCAACTACCTCTTGGAACAGGGGTTGAACATGGCATTCTCCATCTCGGCCACCAGCCGTCCGCCACGCGGACAGGAGCAACACGGGGTAGAGTACTTCTTCCTCACTCCCGAGGAATTCAAAGAGCGCATTGCCAACGACGAATTCCTGGAGTACGAAGAGGTGTACCAGGACCGCTTCTATGGCACCTTGAAGTCGCAAGTGGAGAACCAATTGAATGCAGGGCAGAACGTAGTGTTCGACGTGGACGTGGTAGGCGGTTGCAACATCAAGCAATTCTACGGCGACCGTGCCCTCTCGGTCTTCATCCAACCACCCAGCATCGAAGAACTGCGTAAACGCTTGGAAGGACGTGGCACCGACACTCCTGAAGTGATTGAAAGCCGCATTGCCAAGGCTGAATACGAATTGAGCTTTGCGCCCAAGTTCGACGTGGTGATTGTCAACGACGACCTTGATACCGCCAAAGCGGAAGCATTGAAAGTGATACGGGAATTCTTACAAAAGTAGTCCCCCTCAATCCATGAACATCGGTATCTTCGGCGGTTCCTTCAACCCCATCCACATCGGACACCTGGCTTTGGCCAACTATCTTTGCGAATATGGCGAAGTGGACGAAGTGTGGTTTCTCGTCTCGCCCCACAATCCGCTCAAGGAGCGTGGCGATCTGTGGCCCGACGAATTGCGTCTGAAGTTAGTGCAACTGGCCATTGACGGGTACGAGAAGTTCAAGGCTTCCGACTTTGAGTTCCACCTGCCCCGCCCCAGCTACATGGTGAACACCCTGAGTGCCTTGCGGGAAAGTTTTCCCGAACACACCTTCACACTCATCATCGGAAGCGACAATTGGGAGGTGTTCCCCCGTTGGTACAAGTACGACGAGCTGCTGGCCGAGAACCAGCTGGTCATCTATCCCCGTCCCGATTACCCCATCGACGAAGAAACATTGCCTACCAACGTCCGGCTGGTAGATACTCCACTGTTGGAAATCAGCTCCACCTTTATCCGACAGGCACTGAAAGAGGGAAAGGATGTGAGATATTTCCTTCCTAAGAAGGTGTGGGAACATATAAAGAAACAGGAACTATGAAAAGAGCTATCATCATCGGTGCCACCTCGGGCATCGGACGCGAAGTGGCCCGTCTGTTGGCCAAGGATGGTTGGCAGATAGGCATTGCCGGCCGTAGGGAGGAATTGTTGCAATCGCTACAAGCCGAGTTTCCCGAAGGGCAAGTGAAAACAGCCGTATTGGATGTGACAGATACCGACGCTCCCACCCGTCTGCAAAGCCTCATCGGTGAAGTGGGAGGCATGGACCTCTACTTCCATAGCAGTGGCATCGGCTATCAGAATGCCACGCTCGACCCCGACATTGAGATGCGCACTGCCCGCACCAATGGGGAAGGATTCGTGCGCATGGTCACCTTTGCCTTCAACCATTTCAAGAGCCATGCGACCAAGGAGAATCCCGGACACATTGCCGTCATCAGCTCCATTGCCGGCACCAAGGGAATCGGTGTAGCTCCCGCCTATTCGGCCACCAAACGGTTCCAAAACACCTACATTCAGGCGCTCGTCCAATTGGCCCACATGCAGCACTTGAACATCCACTTTACCGACATCCGTCCGGGCTTCGTGGCCACCGACCTGTTGCGCGATGCCCGCTATCCATTGCTGATGAAGGTTGAGCCGGTGGCACGCGAAATCATCCGTGCCCTCAAGCATCGCCGTCGCATACGCATCATCGATTGGCGCTACCGCCTCCTTGTATTCTTCTGGCGCCTCATCCCCCGCCCTCTTTGGGAACGGTTGCGGGTAAGCAATGGATAAAACAGTCCCAAGATTCACACTGAAGAGAGGCGTGGATAAATGGGTTTAAAGGTCTAAAGTCAAAGGTCAAAGGTTCAAGGTAGGGAGTCCAATTTGATGTACCTACTTTTAGCTCTGATTCAATGCATAAATCTATGAGGTTCAGTAGTAGCCAAAACTCTCCCTCTAAGTTAGAGGGCGTAGCAAGGTCCGTAGGAGGATGGATTAAATATCCATCCGTACCGTAGCGAGGGGAGCACAGTGCTCTGTGCAACGGAGGCCGTAGGCTCCCCGTAGGGGGAGGGCGTGTGTCCGTAAAATCCTCATTTTTACACACTCCTCCGGCCTAAGGCCACCTCCCCTAACTTAGGGGAGGAGTTGTAGTTACTCCGTTCCTTATATCAAACTCACGTTAAATTAGTACAAAAACAGGGTGCAACAAATCGGATACCCTAAGTTCCAAGTTCAAAGCCATCCGCCATCGCATCTGCCATCGCCAACAGCCATCGCCCAATACCATTCTTCCTTGCTGACGAATACTATTCTTCCCTGTGAACGAATACCATTCTTCTGAACAGTTAACTCCGCTCGCCTGCCGTATTTATTCGGTTCGTATTACCTTTGAGCGATGGCAGATGGCAGATGGCAGATGGCTATGGCGATGGCTAATGGCATTGAACTTGAAACCTTGAACTTGGAACTTGAAACTATGGCAGATGGCGATAGCAGATGGCGATGCCCCCCTCAACGCATCAACGTCTCAACGCATCAACCTTTGCCTTAGACCTTTGACCTTAGACCTTAAACCCACTCTCCACTCTTCACTGTCCTCGTCTCAACGCCGAACGACTCAACGACTCCACCACCTCCCTGCACTCCTTGCGATACCTCTTCACAGAACTGACGGCCAAGCAAGCGGCGTTGCTCATCATCTCCACATCGTCCAGACCAAGGGCCATCAGGTAACACATTGTCAGTTTCTTCCATTCCAGCCCACTGTTTTCCAACCGCTCATGCAGTGCGGGACTCTCCTGTTCAAGCAACACTTTCAGCAACGGCAGATATTCAGACGGCTTGATGTCGTACCGGAATGTCCCTCGCTTGTCCAGCCGCAACTGTAGCAACAAGTCCACTGCAATAGAATCATATCCGCTTGACAAAAAATACTCTATCCGTTGGTCTATCGCCCGCTGATGCTCGGCCTCGGTCAGCTTGGCAACATTCCTGCCGAGTTCATTCTCCATCGTCTGCAACGCCCGTTTCAAGTCTTTCTCGTTCTTTTTGGCAGTGCGGTCGGTCGCTTTCATCTGGCGTATATCCGCCTCCAGCTCTTCCACACTCTTTTTCAAGCGTTCAATCTCGTCCTTGTGTCTGTCCAAAATCTTGCGGTGCTCCTCCTTCAGGCGCTCCACAGCCTCCACATGATTGGCCATCGCCCCTTTCAATCGTCCAAGTTCGGCCGATGTCTTGCCCAATTTGTTGTCCACAGCCTGCAGCTTGCAGTCTTTCACCTGTTGTTCACGGCTATGCCGCTTCCTGATTACAGCATACACCACGAATGCCACCAATACCACCACGACTAAAGATACAGCCTGCCACAGCCGCCATCCCGTCAAGGTACGGTTCTCCTTGGCCAACTGTGCCACCTTCATCTTGTGGGGTATGGCGGCCACCTCGGCCGTCTGTCGCCGCAGGGTAATGTCGCTATCATATTGCCGGAACAGATTATGGTAATGGTAAGCCGAATCCATTTGCCCCATACCTTTATATATATTGTATAGTCTCAAATATCCACCACACACTGTCAGGCTGTCAGTGCTTTGCAAGGTTCTTCTACAATATTGCAATGCATCTTCATAACGTCCCACTATTTGATAAAATGTAGCTAATGCAGAATACACATTGTCACTGATTTCAAAAGGAGCATTTATTTCGCATTCCTTGAATAGTCTTTCAGCCTTCTCCAGTTCCCCATTTTGCATCAAAAAGGAGGCATAATTTTGCAATAACGCATAATAATACTGCTTACGAGAAAGGCCATTCACGTATGACAACCCTCGTTCATAATAGGCTTTAGCACTATCTGACATATTTAAGACTTTATATAGCTTTGCAATTTGACTGCAAGATGAGACAATGTAATGAATTGAGTCACCCAACAGTTTATATTGGTATGATTTCAAAGAATAATCTAAAGCTTCTTCGTACACTCCTTGATTCATCAACAAAGCCCCATAGTGGTTACACAGCAACGCCTTGTACTGGTTATCCTCTACTCCTTCGAAAGCCTGTTCACTGCCCACAAAAGCCTCTGTCGCCTGCTCCACCTGATGGTTCTGTTTATGCACCAGCCCTTTATACAATAAGGATAAGGCCAGCCGATGATGGTCATCGCTATTGGTATAGTACGCCACCGCCACATTGATAAGCGAATCGCTCTCCAAGGGGATGCGGCACTTGTGCATGGCCTGCGTCCGCAGCAAGGCATAGCGGGCACGCTGTTCGTCGCTACACGCGCCCGTAGCTTCTATATATTGCAGACACCGGAGGGCACTGTCGGCATTCACCTCCATGCACGCCTCCGCACGGGTGAGCCATTGCTCCACAGGGTCTGTTCCACAAGCTGCCAACAGCGAACATACAACTGCCAACAACATTCCTATTTTCATCATTTGTTTCATATCAAAAAAGTCCAAAGTTTAATGTTCCAAGTTCAAGGTCAAAAGTCAAAAGTCAAAAGTCAAAGGTCGAAAGTCGAAGGGCTAAGGTCAAAACCATCAGCCATCAGCCATTGCCATTAGCCATAGACTCTAACTCCTGTCACTCCTACAACTCCTTACTAAAATTTATTTGCTACAAAGTAACCTATTTTTCTTGGAATACCCAAATCAACCTTTATAAAATACCCTTGTAGAATACCTTATAACGAAAAAAAAATGCATCTGAAACAGCCCCAAAGCATCACTTATCCTCGACTATAGCAGAAGCATTACAGATTACCTACCTCTGTAATTTTCAACCACTTGCAAACCACACCTCTCCTTCTCAGGGACACATTTGACAGGTTTGTTCCCTCCTTCAACGGCCAAAAACTATTGACCACGTTAAAATAGTGCTGTACCTTTGCACAAACAAAACTGCGCAGGAGTTTAAAATCGTTTTTTACTAATTCAAAAAAAGAAGAAATATGAGAATCAAGACTCTGATCAAATGTATGGCACTGGCAAGCATACTACCCGCCAGTACCATGATGATTGCAAATGACAACACACCGAAAGAAGAAAAAGTGATTGTTTTGACGAATGACAATGATTATGGCGTAAACACAGAGACTCTCCAAGTTCCCGTCACAGCCACAGTAAACAACCAAGTGCTGAACGTACAGTTCACGGGCACTGTGCCTCACGCAACCGTAAAGGTGAACAACGCGCTCACGGGAGGAACGATCACACAACAGTCCATGACGGCTCTGCCGGGAACCATCTGCACCGTACCCGTGGCTGGATTGGATATGGGTACATACACCGTATCAGTTACCAATAATGCAAGTGGAGAAAGCGTGAGCGGAGACTTCCAGGTGAACAACAGCAAAGAATAAGAATACTGTAGCAATATTATGGTTTGAAAGTAGATAGTTACGACCAAAGTAGGTATCTACTTTCTTACTAAAAAAGAAAAATACTCATTTAACAGACAATAAAATAAGATTGAAATGGTTTTAAAAAGAAAAAGAAATGGATTAAAATTCATTCTGCCCTTCCTTCTTCTTGCAGGAATGATGTTACACTCCTGCACGGATGAAGGGATTGTGGATGCACCCGCTTGGCATCAGGCGGTCGAGCAAGGAGACAATGCTATCATGCGCGCTGCCAAGACTATGGTGGAAGGCACACAGGGAGAAATGTCAATGCCCGACATGGTCAAGACATTGGGCAAGTCGCAGACACGTGCGGCAGGAGCTGCACCACAGACGTTGGCTGCGGGAAGTTTTACAATCGACTGGGAGGCGGCACAGAGTCTGCACGAAGAGGACGGCACGGTGCTACTTGTTCCCATAAAGATGAAACAGAATATGGCTATCTGGCGGTTCACTGTCATCAACAACAAGCGTAAGGCGGAGCAGACACCCATGCATTCAGTGCTGTACGTGAAGAAATTCAACCGTACGGGCAACATCATGGGACGTGTCCTGTCCTATGCCCCCAGCCGCCAATACATCAAGAGACATCCCAAGTATAAGAAAAAGATAGAGGGGTACAACCCTGACCATACGGATTATTCGGGATTACTGCTAATCTCTTCTTTGGAAGGTACACTCTTCCATGGATTCAATTATGAGAACGGGCACAGACAATATACCTTCCGTCCAAATGTCAAGGCACATGAACATCACCACGAAACGAACCCGATTACCCGTGCTTTGACCACGACAGACAACAGGATTGCCCCCATACAAGCACCGGTTTTCAACATGCGTCTGATTACAAGTGCCTCAGCAATCAGTACGTATTCTTTCGATAATGAAACGTATGAGCAACCAGGATGTATATTCTGCGGAGGAGACCCTTATACATGCAATTGCTTTGAAGTCGTTGGTGATGTATGTGATATTTGTGGAAAGGTCGTTGAAAATTGCATTTGCGAATGTCCATTCTGCGATAAGCTTTTACGTGAATGCGAATGCAGTAATGGTAATTGCTTATTCTGCAATAAACCTTTGCATGAATGTGAATGTGGAGATACAATTGGAGGAGGTGGAGGTGAAACTGGTTCTGGAACCGGCACAGGAACAGGCCCCAGTACAGGTGGAACTCCTACTGGTGGCGGAGAAACTCCACCTGAAGATGAAGAACCTATCCCCGCCCCTCCATGCTATAATTCTGAGACAGGAATATACAATCCTTTAATTTATATGAGATTAGCTCCTCCCACATCATGGAATATTGCAGGTGCTACATTTGGAAATACAAGAAAAGATGCTAATGGGAACCCCAAACCTCATGATGGAATTGATTTATATGCAGAAGTTGGAACACCTGTTTATGCGATGGCAGATGGTGAGGTTGTTTTAATTGTCACAACTCAGCCTAATAAAATAGATGGAGCATACCCTTCAGAATACCATGGAGACAGAAATGGAGCTGGCAATAGGATTAAAATAAAGTCTATTATCAATGGACAAATTGTATATTTTTCTTATTGGCATTTACAAGCAGGTAATCCCGTAGGAATAGACAGAAATGGAAATACATTAAAAGAAAATAGCCATGTTTATGCTGGCGACATAATCGGTTATACAGGTATTACAGGAAACGCTGATGAAAACGTTCCACATTTACACTTGGGAATACAAAATTCAGATGCGAATTGGATAAATCCGACAACTTACCTAAATGCTACTGTAAGTACAACATCCACAACAATTACAACACCTTGTGATTAGTATAAACTTTTAATTAGAATCAGAATGAAAACTTATTTATTATTAGCAATGCTTTGTATTTCTCTTTGTTGCAAAGCACAAACTGCCACCAATTTTTCTACTAATATAGAGATTAATGGTATCAAATTAGGATATTCTTATACGATTGAGGAATTAAAAAAGATATTAGGAACCCCCACACGTTGCTATACATGGGGTGAAGCAGGTAAAGAAGATTTTGGAACAAATATTACTTTCAAAAACGTAGATATACGTTTGAATTATCGAAATATAGTTGAATATATTTATGCCGATTCTTCGAATTTTACCATTAAACCTTATTCTGTCATTAAGTACGGAGAACCATTGTCACGAATCAATGAGATTCCCAATATTACAGAAAAAAAGAATGGTAAGAATGCGATATGGTTATATATCAACTATGCAGATTGTGACCCCATTTTGGTATTTTATAACAAGGACACTCAAAAAATAGTTGGTGTATCAGCTTGGATTGAAATTCATTGATGCCTTAATCACCTCATTCATCATCTACCAATGTGTGATGATGAATGAGGCCAATATCGGACTTTACCATAGTCTCTTGTGGGGATTTGTCTATCTCCTTACCCGATGTTTGCAGGCGGTGATTCCCAAGGTCAATCAGTGGTTAGTGGGTATCATATTGCTTTCGGGAACGATGCAAGCCGTGGTTTCGGTGTTGCAGTATATGGGTATATGGACATCCAACCATCCACTGTATGCTGCCACTGGGACATTTGACAATCCCGGACCATTGGGCGGATATATGGCGGTGTGCTTGGTGCTGGCCGTATCATTGTGGGGCGAGTGCAACAAACCCATCTTCAAGCGGATGCTTATTGCCTCGGTCCTATTGATGGAAACAAGCTGCGTTCTTTCGGACTCAAGGGCGGCATGGATGGCTACGATAGTGGCATTTGGATTCATGCTTGTCAAACGTTTTCCAGTGAAAACACGCAAGAAAACTTGGATGGTATTACCTGTATTGGTCATAGGGGTAGCAGCTGCATTATATGCCTACCGTCCGGCATCGACTGACGGGCGGCTGCTGGTATGGAAGGTGAGCACACGCATGATGGCCGACAGTCCTTTGTGGGGACAGGGCACAAACAGCTTTGCCAACTGGTACATGAATTGTCAGGGTGACTACTTCCATGCGGGAGACTATACGGTAGCGGAGGCTCTGCTGGCATCTGACAACACCCTTGCCTTCAATGAAGTGGTGCGGATAGGTTGTGAATACGGCATCATCGGTCTGATGCTTTGCCTTGGGATAGGAGTCGCATTGATTCTTGCATCCCGACAGGCCGACAAGGTTCAGCGGGCTGCATTCTCTGCCTTGATTGCATACTCCGTGTTTGCCTGTTTCTCATACCCTGCCGAAGTGCCGACCTTGAAACTGACGGGAGCCATACTGTTGGCAATGGCGGTTCCCTGTAGCGAGAGGAGTTGGTTTACGGGCAAGAAAACACGGTTGGCATTCCTTCTTTTGCTGGCTGTATATCTTGGTGCCTTGGGCAGGGAGCATTACAGGGAGCACTTGGTCAAGAAAGCCCTTGTCCGCTACAATGTGGAAGAGGATGAGGAATCGAAACAAGCACTGAAGGAACTGTATCCCCACTACAGGGACAATGACCGGATGATGTCACTACATGCCAAAATGTTGTTTGAAAAGGGACTGTACGAAGAGTGCATCCCCCTATTGACGGAATCCGTCAGGCTGATTCCTACAGGCGGAAAGTATATGGACTTGGGAACATCCTACCAGTACATGGGCGAAACGGAAAAAGCTACAGCGTGTTTCAAAAGGGCTTCCTATATGTTGCCCGGACATATCCTGCCCGTTTACAGTCTGTTCTGCATCTACAAAGAGGATACCCCTATGCCTGATTCTGCCACATGGTATGCCCACCGGCTTACGGAGATGAAAATCAAGAAAGAGACAGATTATACACGGAGCATCCGCAAGGAAGCGGCTGATTTTTTGAAAGAAAAGAAATAACAATTGTCAAATAGTTGAACCCCATTATGAAACAAACAATACAGACTTATAGAAGAAAAGCGTACAGACTGCTCATTGCACTGTTTTCTCTTACCGTATTAGCAGCCTGCACCTCCCGCGAACCCGACTACTTGGAACAGTCTTTGCAACTGGCAGAGGAGAACCGTGGAGAGTTGGAGAAGGTGCTGGAACACTACAAGGACAATCCACATAAATTAGCTGCGGCACGCTTCCTGATTGAGAACATGCCGGCACACTATTCCTACAAAGGGGATGGGATTGACGGGTATTACCGCGATGCCAGAGGGGTGTTCCGCACTGGCCTTTCGCCCAAGCAGCAGGCGGATTCGACGGCTTATCTGGCTGCTGTGGTCTATCCGGGATTGGAGGCTGACACCATCAGCGACGTGAAGGTGGCCACTGCGGAGTTCCTCATCAGCAACATCGACAAGGCGTTCACCGAATGGGAGACACGCCCGTGGGCGGCTCACCTGACGTTCGAACAGTTCTGTGAATGGTTGCTCCCCTACAAGGTGGTCAATATGCAAAGTCTGGACGGATGGCGCGACACTTTGTCCTCCTACTTCACATGGGGACTGAACAACATGGTGCACGACGATGACACCTACGAGACCACCATCAATGCGGCCAACACCATCCGCAACGAAATCAATTGGCGCATCAAGCCCTTCGGCATCTATTACAGTGCGAAGGGGTATCCTTTCCTCAGTGCAAGCACCATGCCCTATTTCACCTTCGGCAATTGTCGCGACTATGTGACTGTGGCCGTGTCCACCTTCCGCAGTGTGGGCATCCCGGCCGTGATTGATGAGACTCCCTACTGGGGACGCTACCGGGCAGGGCACTGCTGGTACACGCTGCTCAACAACCGTGGCGAGGAGCTGACTTCCGAATGGGACATCTCTTCCATTCCCGGTGGCTCGTTCTTTACGGACAAGCGCATCCCCAAGGTGTACCGCAACACCTTTGCCATCAACCGCGAGCGGGAACGGTATTTGAACACCTCGGCCTACAGGCATCCGTTTGAGGTGTGCCAGAGCGATGTCACCGACCAATATTTCAACACCTCCGATTTGGAGATTCCCCTGTTGGAGGATTTCCGCCCGGTGGAGGAGTATGCCTACATAGCCACCTTCACGGCCATCGGGTCGGACTGGAGCATTGTGGATTTCGGTTACCTGAAGGAGGGTAAGGCACATTTCTCACGCATGGGGCGCAATGTGCTCTATCTGGCCATGGGGTACGACGGTACAATGTTACGCCCCATCTCACGGCCTTTTATCCTCCGCACCAACGGTGAGGTGGAATACATTGTTCCTGACACTTCCCAATTGAGGCCCGTCAATGCCCGACGCAAATATTACCAGTCGAAGAATGTGGCGACCATGCGCAAGCGCATCCTGAACGGACGGGTACAGTGTGCCGACAGGAAGGATTTTTCGGATGCAGTAACGCTCTACACCATTGGGGACGTGCTGATTCCCGACAAGATTGCCTTGAAGGCCGACAAACCGTACCGCTACTGGCGCTATCTGTCACCCGAAAAGAGCTATGGCAACATAGCAGAGTTGCATTTCTTTGACGGGGAGGGAGTACCCATCAGCGGCACACCCATCAGCAACATCGACAACAGGGACATCATCAACCGTGCCTTTGACAACGACTGGCTGACCAATTTCGACGTGAGCAATCCCGACGGCAATTGGGTGGGTATGGACATGGGAAAGGGGGTCAGCGTGGCCTCTGTCCGCATTGTCCCGCGCAGTGACGACAACGACATCCACCCGGGTGACACCTACGAGCTCCGCTACTGGAACGATAACAACACCTGGACTTCCTGCGGCATAAAGGTGGCTGACAGCAATGTGCTGCACTACGACGATGTTCCCCAAGGGGCGTTGCTGTGGATAACCAACCATACACGGGGAATGGATGAACGGGTGTTCCTGATGGATGAGGAAGGAAAGGTTGAATGGTGGTGAAGCATTTCTTGAATTAAAAATTAAAAGTTAAAAATTAAATGAGTATAAGCTACGAGTGAAGCACGAAGAGTAAAGAATGGTGAGTGAAGAGTGAAGAATGAAGAGTGGGTCTAAGGTCAAAGGGCGAAGAACAAGAGGCAAAGGTTGAGACGTTGATGCGTTGATACGTTGAGGGGGCATCGCCATCAGCCATAGCCATTAGCCATGGTTTCAAGTTCAAAGTTCAAGGTTTCAAGCCATCGCCATCAGCCATCAGCCATCGCCAACAGCTATAGTTTCAAGTTCAAAGTTCAAAGCCAACAGCCATCCATGAGCATCAGCATCTGTGATGCAATAAACGGATTGCAATCAAACACATAAAAGCGCATCGCAGATGCTGATACTCAAAA
>JAFXDG010000061.1 GCA_017521285.1 Bacteroidaceae bacterium
CCGTGTGCACACCCTCTATTGCCCGTGTGCACACCCTGTAATAGTATGTCTGAAGAAACTCCGCCGACCGTGTGCACACGGTTAGCGGCACGTGTGCACACGCCCTTCCCATCTCCAGTCTTCCGGCCTTTGTACATTGCATATATATGCAGAAAACTACTCGTTACGAAGCGTTATCCTTTAATGAAATAGAGAGGAAACAGGAATGTAGGAATTATTACTATGGGGTGTAAAAAAGGTTCAAAGTTTAGGGTTTAGGGTCTAAGGTCTAAAGTCTAAAGTCAAAAGTCAAAAGTCGAAGGCTTCAAGCCATCGCCATCTGCCATCAGCCATCGCCATTTGCCATCGTTCAAAGCCCATGCCGTCTCTCTCATTCTGAGAGCTTTAGGACGAAGACGGGTTGTTGGAAGTTTGTCCGAGAAATGACAAAGACGGCATGAGGACCTTGAGTCATTGTCCACCAAAATCAGGGAAGGGGAAGGGAAACGAGCCGTTGAATTGTGGCACTTCAATCTTTTTGGGAGTCTGAATGCGCGGTTCCCAATCCTTGTCGAAGCGCTCGATGTTGCGGTCAAGAAAAGCCAAGCGATTGGCAAGCCACTGTTTCAACACGGCTATTTCCTCTTCGTAGGAAGTCACACGATAAGCGGCAAACCAACCGATAGCATTACCACCCATATCGGGAAGAGCACTCATATCGAGGAAGCCACCCATATTGGGGATACTGTCCATACCGGGGAACGCACCCATGAAGGGAAAACCGCCCATATTGGGGATGCTGTCCATACTGGGGAATGCACCCATGAAGGGAAAACCGCCCATGTTGGGGATGCTGTCCATACCAGGGAATGCACCCATGAAGGAAAAACCGCCCATGTTGGGGATGCTGTCCATACCGGGGAATGCAAAGGCGGACGGAGCTTGCAGACCATCGCTGAACAGTTCGGGATATTTCTCAAAATGGCGGGCAATATGGGGAGCCAACAACTCGGCATGACGGTCGATATAGTCATTGATAGCCTCATCGCCCAGTACACCTTTTCGCAAAGTCTGATAGCGCACCTTCACCGCTTTACGGAAGGATGAGTCTTGCAACAGACGTTGCCACAAGGCCGGTGTCGGTTGCGTGTTTCCTCCCTCGAAGCACCACGCTTCCGGGTTGTCGGCATTACAGAAATTACAGTTACCATAAGCCAGATTGTAATCCCACACGGGGCCTGCCACCAATTTGCCACCAGTGCCATTGGAATAGAGTTTTTCTTTGTAGAAATAGGCACTTCGTTTATACCCGTCCGCATTGAGGCTCAACTCGGTATGAATGAAATAGTCAACGAAAGAGGGGACATCGATATAGCGTGCATAGCCCCGCTCAGGATCAGCAAAGTCGGCCGACTGGATGGTCTGCTCCATAGAATCCACAAACTGTTGGATGTAGGTGAATTGCTCGGGTTGCAGTTTTTTCTTCTTCGGATAGATGCACGACCATGTAATCTGACTCGTCATGATGCCCTCTCCTATACCGGGAACTGTAGAAGGAAAGGTCGCATCCTCTTCGTTGTACGTATCGATGCGGAGGATGTAGCCACCCGTCACGTCGCGCCCTTTCACATCACTCTTTTTCAGTTTGGCAATGTTCACACGCTGTTCGCCCCGCTTGATGGCTTCCGACAGGATGTAGATTCCCCGATATTCACCATTCAAAGTGAGTTCCACCATGCGTGTGCGCGGTGCCCAATGGCCCATGTCGCGCCAAAGCTGGAAGGCCAACGGGTCGCGGACGGCCGACACATCGTTATAAGGGGCAAGCAGCACCCAATCGCTATGGGCCGGCATACCCAACAATGGAGCATCCAACTCGTTGCCATCCTTATCGCGTAACTCGATGGTATATTTCTTCTGATTGAAGGAGAGTGAACTGTTTCCGCGCAACTTGATGCCGATAAGGCCCTCGTAGTCGCGAGCCTTCAAGTGTCCGGTCACTTTCTGTCGGGCACTCAACACGGAATCGACCGTGATGCTTATCTGCTCAACAATCTTCGATTCCTGCCCCATCCCTGAACACAAAGAGATGGCAAACAAAAGGGTAACAATCACTTTCTTTCCCATGGTCGGTTGTTTTTATATTATTTATTCAAGTTTCGCAAGCTCAACTTCCTGGAGTACAGGAGTGTAGGAGTAACGCTTCGCTTAGGAGTGTAAACGATAGTGCTGCTTGCATAGTCGAAACTATTATCTACACTCCTACACTCCTCCCTCCTACACTCCTAAAAAAACTCCTCCCTCCTACACTCCTGCTACTTCTCTACTTGCGAAAGTTGAGTTATTTAAACTCTATTATCAGGAGCTATAAGAGTTGAAGGGAGATATCGCTTCGCTCTTTGGGGGAGATAAAAGCTGATAGTGCAGCTTGCATAGTCCCTACACCTCAAATTTTTAATTCAGAACGTCATAGCTTGTCACTCGCAGCTTCTTCCTTACCACTCCAAGCTCACACCGCCCATAAAGGTAGCTTTGGGCATGGGGAAACCGTGGTTGACTTCGTAGCGCTGACCCAACAGGTTCTCACCCTTGGCAAAGAGGGTAACAACCGGGCTGAGACGATAGTTGGCCGTAAGGTTCCACAAGAGGAACTCTTCGGTCTCTTCCGCATTGCCCACGGCGGTATAGAGTCCAGCCACATATTGCACACCGGTGGTGAGGCTGAAGGGACCATAGTGGGTATGTGCCCCCACATACGCCTTGTGCTCAGGAGCCGCAATGACGGGATGCTCCATGTGCAACAGGCTATAGTTGGCATTCACCTGCCAATGGGGCGACAGACGGTAGTCGGCCGAAAGCTCGACACCGCAGTTCTCCACCTCGTCGATATTGGTATTCAACGGTTTTCCACCCTCGCGGACAAGCATGATGAGGTTCTCACCAGTGATATAGAAGAGGTTGGCTCCGACGTGCAGGTCACCATCGAGAAGTGCCTGTTTGTATCCCGCTTCGTAGTTGAGTGTACGCTCGGGCTTCAAGTCGGGGTTCTGTGGGGGGAACATATACATTTCGCGCATGGTGGGGTTGCGGAATCCTTTGCTCACCATCGCCTTCAGCTCTATCTCATGAGGCAGGCTGAAAGCCAGTCCGCCCTGCGGCACCAATTCGGTACCCACCTGCGTGTGGTGGTCAACACGCAATCCGGCATTGAGCGAGAGCCAGTCGGTCAGGCGTTGTTGCACATCGATGTAACCGGCCAGCTCATCCTCCGTCTTGTCGGCAATCAGCGTTTCGGCATGGGAGAGACGGTCTTCATTCCAGGCATGTCCGCCAAAGTGCATCCAGTCGGCCCCCAGCGTCGTGCGGTTTCCTGTGAAGAGCGAGAAACTCTGATAGAGCGACACGCCCGCCATCAGGTCGTCGTGCATATAGAGCGTGGTGCGTGGCGAACCTCCGGCATTGTATCCGTCGTTCACCTCGTGGTGTCCCCAGTTGTAGTAGGCACGGATGGCTCCCGAACTGTTTCCATAGCGGTTGGTCAACGCTACAGAGGCCATGCCGCGTGTCACCTGCTGGTCGTTGTCGATAAGCGGAGCGCTCACTTCACCGGGATTCTCAGCATCGAAGTAGGTGATGTTCACATCGCCCATGGCTTGCCAATGTTCGCTGAGGTCGTATCCCAACTTGAGGAATCCGGCATACTGTTCAAAGGTGTTGTCGGGGCGGTGTCCGTCGGTGCGTCCATAGTTCAACCCGATGATGGATGAGAATCTGCCCTTGCGGATGCGCTGGGTCAGTTCGCCCTGCACCGTGCCGTAGGAACCGGCGGAAAGGCGGATGTGGCTCTTCGCGCCGTCCTCCTTCATCTGTCGGGTGACGATGTTCACCACACCTCCCATGGCATTGGAGCCATACAGAGCCGAGGCCGGCCCCCGAAGCACCTCCACACGCTCGGCCAGCATCGTCTGGTAAGCATCAGGTATAGGGTGACCGTAAAGCCCTGCATACTGGGGCATTCCATCAATCAGCATCAATATACTGAAATTAGGAGTTCCACCCACTCCACGCAAAGTGATGGCTCCGGCAGCACCGTTTGACACACCATAGCCCAACACTCCCCGACTGGTGGTGAAGAGGCCGGGCACCTGTTCGTTCAGTGTAGGCAGAATGGACGAACGGTGTTGCTCCGTCAGTTTGTCATGCGAAAGGGTGGTTACCGTCATGGGCAAGTGGCGCACATCAGTCTCGTGGCGCGTGCCGGTGACTACGATATTGTCCAACAGGATACTGTCGTTCAGTTGTGCCGAGGCCACGCCAGGCAATGTCATGGCCATCATCAGCATACAGATAGATTTGCAATGTTTCATTTTTTTATGATTAAATTTTTATAAGTAAGGATTTCACTCTTATTTTCCGCAATCGTTTGGCATTATTTTTTGTTCGAACACATCACGTCGCACAATGCGATAGTGAGGACAATAACGTTCATCGAACCTCCGGCTATGGTGCATCACATAATTGTTCGAGTCCAACAAACGGACAATCCGAACAGAGTCTTCAGCAAATCCTTGAAGAGAGGGGGCAACCTCTCTGACGATTTGTTGTATGGCAATCCACTCTTCAATCCATTCATCAGAGAACACGGGCTCTCCTTGTGCACTCTCAACAAAGGCATCAACCAAGGTGTCAATAGTTACCAAACTATCTTTAACCATTGAGAGGTTCACACGATAATACTGACCTCGCCAACCACATGGCTCGTAGCAAACTCCGCCAAACGTATCAGCGGCTGCGATTTCACGCAAGATAGATTGTTTAGCCCTTTCCCGGTCATTGACGATATGAGCCGGACCAAAATAGTCTTGAAAACTTCCTTTATAGATATCCTGCAAAGTAGCCTCGGGATAACGGTTCAGGAAATGCTCGACATATTCGCGGATTGCAGCACGCGGCAACTTGTTCTCCTGAGAGTCTTTCCTGCCACATGCTCCGAAAAGCATTATACCAGCCACAAAATACCACAACAACTTTTTCATCTTTATCAAGAATTTATCAAGAATTTATCAAGAATTTAATACGCGAACTTTATTCCTCAAACTCACGGTATATATCGCCCAATTCCTCCTGCACCTTTTCTTCCAACACATAGCCGCTCAAGCGGTTGTCAAGTTCCAGCATACCTTCGGCCACGAAGGCGGCTACACGCTTGGCACCCTTTTCCATCATGTGGGTGTCGTCGGCAATGCCATCGGGTTTGAAGGGGTCGATACCCGGCCCCAAGTAGCGGTAATAGGGCTTCGAAGCCTCATCGCCAATGGTCACCACAAAGTCGCGCGTCTTCTGATGGCAATCAATCAGCATCACGTCCATCTCCTTGGCCAACCGGCGCACAATGCCCGGATAGCCCTTCAGACGATCGTCCACCAACAGACCTTTCTGGAAAGTGCGTTGCACCATCGAGGTGAGCAACACCGGTGTGGCACCCTTTGCCCTCACCTCGTTGATCATACGTATCAGATTGGCCTTGTAGTCGGCATACGACGCATGGCGCTGGGGATTGCGCGAAGCATCGTTGTGTCCGAACTGGATGAACACATAATCTCCCTTCTTGACATCGGCTATCAGTTTGTCCCAAATGCCATCGGCAATGAAACTCTTGGTGCTACGTCCGCCACGGGCACGAATGTCCATTTTCACATCATCGTTGAGGTATTGCGGCAACATCTGTGCCCATCCGCGGATGTATCCCTTCTTCTCTTGGGTAGCATATTCGGCGGTAGAGTCTCCCGCCATAAAGATGGTACGTTGGGTGTGACACGAAGCCAACATCATGGTTGCCATCAAAAGCAAGCCTTGTAGTTTCATTTTTCTTTTCATGATTTACATTCTATTAGGTTGAGTGTGTGTGTGCAAAAATAGCAGATATTATCAACGCGAGCAAGCAAAATGAAAAGAAAATGCAATTTTTATCACGACATCCACGAAATGAATTTATTTTTGCCTCCCCATTGAGCGAATGGCCGACATGAGTGTATGCAATGACAGAACGTCCTGAAACAAAAATCCATCATATTAATTTAAACTCATACATTATCACAATCATCATGCAATCCTATCATCATTCAGCATAAAATCGTAAACATTGACAAATCGAATACCATTGTCATTTATCCAAGGTTTAGCATGACCACCTACAATAACTATTTTTTCAAAACTGTCATCTATGCGCTGAAGAGAATTGATTTCTTGCAGCACTTTCTCCTCGTCAGGTAAGCTCAATGCCGACTGTATGTAGCAACGCTTATTGCCTTTATTACACACAAAATCTATTTCAAGTTGCTTACGCTGACTTACCCCTTGCTCATTACGTGAATTTACAACCACCATTCCCACATCCACATTCCAACCTCTGAGACGAAGTTCGTTGTATATAGCATTCTCCATCAGATGAGTCTCTTCGTATTGACGGAAATTCAGCAGGACATTGCGCAATCCCAAGTCTGTAAAATAGTACTTTAAAGGAGTGCTAATGTATCTCTTTCCCTTTACGTCATACCTATTGGCAGACTCAAGCAAGAAGGCTTCGGACAGATAATCAATATATGCCTTAAGCGTTGCAGGACTTATTGACACACTTTTTACACTTTTGAATGTATTGGATAATTTTTGCGGATTGGTCAATCCTCCGATATTTGAAGCCATTATCCGAAACAGTTCACTAAGTTCTGAATCATTTTTGATTCTGTTCCGATTCAGGATGTCTATCAGATAAGTTTCATCAATAAGGCTACGTAACAGTTTTTCTCTATCTTCATCAGTCGGTTGCAATACAACGGCTGGAAGTCCTCCATATCTCAAATAGGCAGCCCAACCATCTTCCTTACTCCCCTGATATACAGTCATGAATTCCCGAAAGTTTAAAGGGGAAATGTGTATCTGGTCACCTCGTCCTCTGAACTCTGTGATAATATCTTTGGACAGGAACTTGGCATTACTGCCTGTTACATAAACATCCACATTGTCCCTATAGAGAAAGCCGTTTAACACATCTACAAAACTATCCAACAATTGCACTTCATCAAGAAGCAAATAATACATACGCCCGTCATTGATACGTTTCTTCACATAATCATAGAACAACTCAGGATTACGATATTGCCTGTTCTCAAAGTCATCAAACGCCATTTCAATAATGTGTTCATCGTCTATTCCCTCATCCAACAAGAATCTTTTAAACAAACGAGAAAGTAAATAAGATTTTCCACAACGCCTGATGCCAGTAATCACCTTTACCATATTATTATGGCGGTGACTGACCAACTGATTCAAATATAAATTTCGTTCTATAACCATACCCTTTTACAAAAGTTTTTTGCGTATATACGCATTTTTCTTCTGCAAAAGTATATATTTTAATCAAATCTACAAAAAAAAATTGCGTATATACGCATTTTTCTTCTACAAACAGGTCTATACACAACCTTTATTATTGGAAATATTACAGTTCCTACCAAAAAGGAGCATATTTACACCCATTTGTATTATTTTTGTCTCTCCATTGAACGAATGGCCAACATGGGTGTATGCAATGACAGAACGTTCTGAAACAAAAATCAGTCATTAACAGAAAAAGAATCAGAGAAAGAAATGAAACATCAGATTATCGGAATCCTCCTCGGCATTGGACTACTGACCGGGAGCATAGCATGGGCGACAAACCGCAACGCGACACAAAAGGTGGAACTGGAGAACATCGTTTCGCCCACCAAAGTGGAATACGACTCCGTCTGGTACGCCCGACAGGCGGAAGGATGGGCCAAAGAAATCAAGAAGAACCCCAAGAATGAATATGCGTGGCGAAACTATTATCTGGCAAGCAAATACCAATGGACTTGGTTTAATCCAAGTCCGTATAGCAAAGATCGGAGTACAAAGGACGCCACGAACTTCTTAGAAGGCATCCTCATCAATATGGAGAAGAACATTCCCGACTCACACGTGCTGAACATCCTGAGATATTTCCACGATGGAAAATGGGATGAAAAGTACAAAGAAGGGGTAATGCGGGCCATTGCCGATGGACCGGACGATTTGCTGTTCTTTCCTGATTACGCAGCCTTTATGCTGAGGTGGGACATGGAAGAGGAGCTGACCAAACTTTGCCAAAAGATGTACGAAAGTGGTGAATACTCGCCCACACTGCTTAACTACGCCTACAATGAATTGGTGGGATTAGAGCCTGGCAGCATCCTACTCACCAACGGCGACGTTCCTGTTTACTCCAAACTGCTCATTCAAAAGGGGAAAGGACTCTTCCCTGATGTCCACGTAGTGACATTTTCATTCCTCTATTTTGAAGACTACCGAAAGAGCGTTTTTACCCAATTGGGCATTCCCCTCGACATTGCCGCGGAAGATTGGAATGACGAAGGCCTGATTCGTCACATCGTACGCCATAGCAGGCAACCGGTCTATTTCTCGACAAACAGTGCCATTCCTAAAGAGGGATTAAAGGACAGTCTTTACTCCGAAGGGCTTGTAATGCGCTATTCGGCCAAGCCGTACGACAACATCTCCATCAAAAGGCGGAATTACGAGAAAAAATATTTGCTTGACTATCTGCAGGAATCATTCTCTCCCGAACGCTATACGACTTCGGCCGATGGGTTGAAACTGAACTATGTAGTGGTATTCCAATCGCTGCTCAAGCACTATCGCGAGGCGGGCGACGAGGCACGACTGAAAGAGTTGTACCAACTACTGGAGAAGGTGATAGACAATGTAGGACTGACTCCCGAAAGACGGGAAGGGTATATAAATTTCATCAACGAAGCGTATGAAGGGAAATAACACCGACGAACAACTGATGCAACTCATCGGGCAAGGCAATCAGGAGGCTTTCCGCCAACTGTACGAACGCCATGCCCGACGGTTGCAGGGTTTCTTCCTCCGTATGCTGGCCTACGACGAGGAAAAGGCGAAGGACTTCACCCAAGAGCTCTTCATAAAGGTGTACGAACAGAGTCCGCGCTTCAACGAAGGGAAAAGCCTCTTCACAACGTGGCTCTACAGCATGGCTTACAACCTCTGTAAGAACGAATACCGCCACCAGGAGGTGATGGAAGCATACAAGGCCGAACATCAGCTCAGGGATGAGCCTGCCTCATCCCAAGAGGAAGGCCACCTTAACACAGAGCTGATGTACGAGCATCTGCGGAGAGCCATCGCCACCCTACCTGCGGAGCAACGCACGGCCTTCACACTACGCTATCAGGAGGAACTCCCCATAAAGGAAATCGCCCACATCCTGCAAGTGCCCGAAGGAACCATCAAGTCGCGCCTGCACTACGCCCTGCTGAAGGTGCAGGAAGCGATGAAACCATTCAAATGAATCCCATCATCCCTAAAAACCATAGAAGATATGATAAACGACAATGAATTGAACAAACTGGAAGAGAGTGCCGACATCCGCCACCTCTTGAAGGAAGTACAGACAATGAGCAACGAGGAAAACACCCAATGCACTCCCCCACCCTTTGACTCCCTGATGGAGCGCATAAGGGAGAAAGAGACTCCACGGACAATCCCCCTCCCGCCTAAGAAGCACACCGGCATCTCCCCCTGGTGGCTGGTAGCCGCCTGTCTGACGGGCCTCTGTATTGGCATAGCCATGCCTCGCCCGTGGGAAGAGAAATCGTCCCTTCTCCTCTCCTCCCACCTCCACAAAGACACCATCGACACCTCCTTAGGCGAAAGCCTCACCCAAGAAGGCTTCCCCCTCCACCTCATAGTTTCAATGTGAGGACAGGTAAAAGAGGTGCCAGATTTCCGCACAACTTCCATCGATGTCCTGCTATTCTTCTGCACCTCTATCGCGGAAAATATATACCGTAGTGCCGCATTACACCATAGTGTAGTGCCGCACTACGGTATAGTGTAATGCGGCACTACACCGTCAACATCTTCCTATCCCCTGATGGAAGTTTAGGTAAAGGCAAACGGAGAAATTCCTATGCAAATCCGATCAGTTCACTGAACGATTGTACCAAGAATCTAGAGGCTGGATTCGGATATACATAATAGTGTTAATAAATTTGGCAATATAACAGGAATGACGTACATTTGCCACATAAAATAAATTCTGTATGAAAAAGACCTTTTTTATTCTTTTATTAGCCATCTGCACATTATCGGCCAAAGGACAACAGCCTTCAGTCATGACTGATTATACTGAGAAAACTACTTGGTTAAGTGTCCATCCGAGTATTAAAGACCGGGATTGGACGGCGCGTATTGATAACCGAAACCGTTATTGGGCTTATGTGGATCGCTATCAAGACATGATTCGGGTGGTCCTTTCAGAAAATAAGGGGAAAGAGAACCGCTTGTTACAAATCCATATTGAGGAGAAAGACAGTTTGTTGCATGACCTCTATGTCGAACAGCGATACAATCCTCTGCCGTTTGAAGAAATAGATTTCACCGTAGGGGCACCACAACAAGAAATACAACTGAATATTCCGACAAAAGAGGCTCCACGCTTCCGCACTCCTGCATGGATTGAAATAAAAGAAAGGAAACAGAATGATTACGTTTTCAGCATCTCTGCAAACAACACATCCATAGCACGCACCGACACGATATTCATTACTGATGCTGATAGTCTGGAAACCCGTCCGCTACTAATCTTCCAGCATCCAGACAATAACGACTTTACCACCACATCCACACTCGCAAAAGACGAAAAACTGTCCATCTCCCACGGAGAATGTTCGTCAGAACATCCGGGCGCAGAAATCGAACTTTCGTTTGATGGAAATCTGGAGAGCAACTATCACTCCGCATGGGACAATACCGCAAACGACTACTTCCCCATAACGCTGACCTACCACTTCTCGCAACCGGAAGAGATTGACTATTTCATTTACATCCCCCGCCTTGATGGTGGTAATGGAATATACAAAAAGACTTCCATATTCGTGCAACGGAAAGGGAACAATGCATTCGAACATCTGATGGACTATGATTTCAAAGGGAGACCGGGAAGCCATCATGTCCGCCTCAAGGAACAACAGAAAGATATCGTAGCGTTTCGCATTCTCGTCTATTCAGGAACTGGTGGTGGTCAAGGTCTGGCCAGTTGTGCCGAAATGGAGTTTTATCGGGATGCCTCTTATGACAAAGACTATCTGAAACTATTCACCGATGCCTCATGCAGCCAATTGCGAAAAAAGGTCACAAGGGCACAAATCAGCAAATGCCAAACACCATTTTTCCGCGATTTGGCTATATGGATGAAAGAGGGGAATCAGCCTAACGAATTCCGCGTACAACACTACAAGGCATGGGGCAAACCAGAAACCATCGCGCAAGCCAATGGATGTAACCCTGTCGGGAAATGGGACAATCCCACAGGCATATCAGCCATCAAGGGAGAGCCCTTGGTGCTACTTGTCGATTGCGCCCAAGCAGACAGCATCCGTTTGGGCATTCAGCACCTCAGTGCGCCTAAAGGAAAAGACGGATTTGGTGGTATGGAGTACCCCCTACATGAAGGCATCAACGTCATCTATCCGCAAAAAGACGGGTTATGCTATATCATTTATCAAACAGATGTCCCACAAGAAGCACCTGATGCGAAAATACACATCATCGGCGGACACACCAACGGCTATTTTGACATAGAAAAGCATCTTTATGCCGACGGTTCTTCGCGTTGGAGAGAGTTGTTAGAAAAAGCTGGAGACCAGTATTTCGATGTCGTTTCACCTTATGTGCATTTTACCTTCAACACATCGTTATTGCGTAAACATGTCGCCGACATCGTTCCTCTGTTAGAAGCCTATGACACGATGGTAAGGCACGAACAAGAGTTCCAAGGGTTCCGCAAATACAATCGGATGCTTGCCAATAGAGTATATTTCTATTCCTCACGCGCCACTTACGGAGCTGCATGGGCAAAGCCTTATGCCATCGGATACAACGAAGAATTCATGATAAACTTATTGGATGCGAACAGATTCAAGACAACAGAATGCTGGGGACCAGCCCATGAATTGGGACACATGCTCCAGATTCGCCCCTCTTTCCTATGGAAGGGTATGACAGAAATCAGCAACAACATCCTGAGTATGGAAATCCAACGGCTTTGGGGAAATCCTTCTCGCCTACAGGAAAAACTACCCGAAAGCGAAACATATCAGGATATCTACGAACGCGCCATGAACAAATCATTTGTCCACCAGCCACCCTATGCCAATGTCGGTGATTGGTTCGACCGCCTTGTCCCACTATGGCAACTCCGATTATACCTGATGGAAGTTCACGGACAAACCGACTTCTACAAAGACCTCTATGAACGGTGTATCCAAATGAATAAAGCTACATATAGCCACGGGCAATGGCAATTGGCCTTTGTTTACAACTGTTGCATAACGGCTAACACGGATTTGCGGCCTTTCTTTGAGAAATGGGGATGGCTGACACCTACGGAACAGATTGTCAATGACTACGGAACTGATACTTTATCCGTTACACAACGGGACATAGAGACGCTAAACAAAGAAATCAGTTCACTTCATTTGCCCCTTTTGACTGATGCCGTAGAATACCTTACAGACAAGAATCTGCACCTTTATCAACATCCTCAAAATCCCATGACAGGAAATGTCCAGCACAACAATGAAGGAACTATTCATATAACGGACAGTCAAGGCATCGTAGCCTTTGAAGTCTTCAATGAAAACACTCTCGTGGGAGTGTCACATAACACAACATTCAAACTACCCACAAGCCAATCTTATGATTTTGACAAACTCAGAATTATAGCTGTCCTGCCCAACGGGAAACGAATAGAATACTGACAACCTTAAAATTTATCCTCTATATGAAACCGATATACACTTTTTATACCTCCTGCTTTCCTTCTACCCGATGAGGGCACAGGAAGCGGATACGGGGATGCTATCTTATTCGAGATTTCAGGAAACGGTAACCGAAGCACCCATGTGTAAAGGCCTGCTTGCCCTATTTTATGGGGAATTTGCATATAAATGCCTTATTTTTGTTTCCTATAGGAAATAAAATTGTATATTTGCGCCAAAATAACAACTTATAAGTATGCGACCAATTACGAGACAGCACTACGCGGATAAGGTGGATGCATGGATAGGCAAAGGACAAATAATCGTACTTACCGGGCAAAGGCGAGTAGGCAAGAGTTATATACTCAAAGACTTTGTTGAGCGACATAAGGCCGAACCACAGACAAACTTTATCTATATAAATAAGGAGCGGAAGAAGTTTGATGCAATCAAGACCCATGAGCAATTGAATGCGTACATTGATGAGCATATGGTGGAGGATGCACACAATTTTATTCTCATAGACGAGGTGCAGGAGATTGAATGTTGGGAAAAGAGTGTGCGGAGCTATCGCATGGAAGACGATACCGACATTATTATCACAGGTAGCAATTCAAAAATGTTGTCAAGTGAACTGGGTACTCTGATTGGTGGCCGTTATCAAGAGATTTATATACAATCATTGAGCTATCAGGAGTTTCTCCTGTTTCACGGTTTGGAAGAAAGCGATGAAGCTTTGTGGAAATATCTGAACTATGGCGGACTGCCGGGGCTGATGCAAATCGACCTTGATGACGAAGACCTTGTGTGGGACTACATCAAAGGGGTGTATCATACAGTGATGCTGAAGGATATTATTGAGAGAAACAGCATCCGTAATGTGGCGTTCCTCAACACGTTGCTACGCTACTTTGCAGACACGATTGGCAAATTGAACTCGCTGAATAATATCAGCAAGTTTATGAAATCGCAAGGACAGGATGTGGCAGTCAAGTCCATCGCCTCGTATCTTGGCTATTTCAAAGATGCTTACCTGTTATCGACGGTTGATAGATTTGATATTCACGGCAAGAAATTGTTGGAGTCTAACGAGAAACTCTATTTCGGCGATATTGGTCTGCGTAACTTGATTGCCGGTGGAGAGAGACAAGGTGATATGGAGAAAATTTTGGAGAATGTCGTATATCAGCAACTGTTGAGAATGGGATATACGGTTAATGTCGGACAGTTGAGGGTTGGTGAAGTGGATTTTGTGTGCACAAAGTCTAATGAGCGTATATATGTACAAGTGACTTATCTCATAGCATCTGAGGAAACGGAGGATAGGGAGTTCGGTTGTTTGGAAAACATTCAGGACAATTATCCCAAATATGTTATATCCATGACACCGCTCGTCAGAAAAAGTGACAGACAAGGAATTATTCACATGGGACTACGCGAGTTCCTGAGAAATGGATTCTGACCGTTTAAAGATACAAAGGATGAATTCGGCTATACATAATAGTGTTAACAAATTTGGCAATACAACTGGAATAACGTTTGCCACATGAAAAGATAAGAGAAACAAAGCCTTTATAGGGGATTTATTAAAGCACAAAGATTTCCACGTAAACCTTTCTCCAATTATTACATGCATTTGTGGCGGATTACTAAACGATACGACCATGAATTTCCCCAAGATTTTCTTTCGGCATAGAGTATGCCGCCCGCCGTGCTTGGGAGAAGCCTTTCCGCCACCACCTTGACCACCAACTGACGGTGAAGAGCCAGATGCGATTCAGATTGTTTGGGAAGAAGAAATAGAATTATTTTTAGGCGCGGATTACGCAGATTACACGGATTATTTATAATATATGTAAACAAATCCGCGTTAATCCGCGTAATCCGCGCCTATTATTCTCTTCATTCCTCCAACGCCTCCACCAAGTCGATGCCCAAGGCACGTGCCACGCCTTCGCCATAGCGGGGGTCGGCCCGATGGCAATTGCGCACGTGGCGTTGCTTGATGAAGAGGTGGGCATCGCCCATGGCACGGGCGGTATTCTCGAACAGGAGTTGTTGTTCCTCAGGCGGCATCAGACGGAAGAGGTCGCCGGGTTGACTGTAATAATCATCGTCGTACTCACGCTCGTTGTAGTTGTACACCGCGCCACTGACCTTCAAGGGCGGCTCTTTCATCTCGGGACTGTCCTTCCACTCGCCAAAACTGTTCGGCTCGTAGCCGATGGTGCTTCCGTAGTTGCCATCCACCCGCATGGCTCCGTCGCGATGGTAAGCATGGAAGGGACAGCGCGGACGGTTCACGGGAATCTGCTCCAAGTTGACACCGAGCCGGTAGCGCTGGGCATCGCCATAGGAGAAGAGACGGCCTTGCAACATCTTGTCGGGCGAGAAGCCGATGCCATCGATGGTGTTGATGGGATTGAAAGCTGCCTGCTCCACCTCAGCAAAATAGTTTTCGGGATTGCGGTTCAACTCCAGGATGCCTACATCGTGCAGGGGGAAATCGCCATGCGGCCACACCTTCGTCAGGTCAAAGGGATTGATGCGGTAATGGTCGGCCTGCTCCTCGGTCATCAGTTGCACTTGGAAAAGCCAACGGGGATAATCGCCACGCTCGATGCTCTCGTAGAGG
>JAFXDG010000062.1 GCA_017521285.1 Bacteroidaceae bacterium
GCCGCCTCGGTGGAAGCGTATATTGATTGTATAAATAAGTTTAAGTGACAAAAAAATGAAAAGTTTATTTGATAAGATATGGGACGCCCATGTTATTTTGGATATCCCTGACGGCCCTACCCAACTTTACATTGACCGCCTGTATTGCCACGAGGTAACAACACCACAGGCGTTCGACACATTGAGAGACAAGAACATACGTGTATTCCGCCCCGAGCAGGTGGTGGCTATGCCCGACCATAACACACCGAGCGACCAACAGGATCGCATTGATGACTCCGTAGGACGCAAGCAGGTGGAGACACTGGCAAAGAATTGTGCCGAGTTTGGCATCCGACACTTTGCCATGGGAAGCAAAGACAATGGTATCATCCACGTGGTAGGCCCCGAAAAGGCTCTCTCGTTGCCGGGCATGACCATCGTGTGTGGTGATTCGCACACCTCTACCCACGGAGCCGTAGGGGCCATCGCTATGGGTATCGGCACCAGTGAGGTGGCTCAAGTATTGGCTTCGCAAACCATCCTGCAAAGCAAGCCCAAGACGATGCGCATCAATATCGAGGGCACACTGCCCAAAGGCACAACGGCTAAGGACGTGGCACTCTACATCATGGCACAGATGACCACTTCGGGCGCTACGGGCTATGCCGTGGAGTATGCGGGCTCTACCGTGCGCAACATGAGTATGGAGGGACGCCTGACACTCTCAAATCTCAGCATCGAGATGGGTAGCCGTGCCGGACTTATCGCCCCCGACGAGATTACCTTCGAATACCTCAAAGGGCGCGAATATGCTCCCAAAGGCGAGGCTTGGGACAAGGCCGTGGAGGAGTGGAAGCAACTCTACTCTGACCCCGACGCGGTGTTCGACAAGGAAGTGACCTATCGTGCCGAGGACATCGCACCGCGCATCACCTACGGCACCAATCCCGGTGCAGGTATTGCCATCGACGAGTGCATCCCCACACTGGATGAAGTGGCCGAAGCTGACCGTGCACAATTCCTCGCCATGCTTGACTATATGCAATTCCAACCCGGGCAGAAACTTGAAGGCACTCCCGTAGATTACTGCTTCCTCGGTGCTTGTACCAACGGACGTATTGAGGATTTCCGCGCCTTTGCCTCTGTGGTGAAGGGCAAGAAGAAAGCTCCGAATGTGGTGGCTTGGCTCGTGCCCGGCTCATGGCTCGTGCGCCAACAGATTATTGACGAAGGTATCGACAAGATACTGGAGGAAGCCGGTTTCGAACTGCGCCTGCCTTCTTGCTCATCGTGCCTGGCCATGAACCCGGACAAGGTGCCTGCGGGCAAGCTCTCTATCTCTACTAGTAACCGCAACTTTGTAGGCCGCCAGGGGCCTGGTGCACGCACCATCCTTGCCTCACCGCTCGTAGTGGCGGCAAGTGCGATAACGGGAAAAATCACAGACCCAAGACCCACCCAACCCTCCCTGTGAGGGAGGGCTTACAAAAACACGAGAATATACAGAAATAAATCTATTAACAATATAATATCTGCCCACATTACCACGTTGTCGGTAAGTCCCCCCTCTAGGGAGGATTTAGGTGGGTCTCCCATTATGAAACAGAAATTTGACATCATACAGTCAACCTGCATACCTATTCAGATTGACAACTGTAATACAGACCTCATCATACCGGCCCGCTATCTGGCCAGTACCACACGCGATCCTAAGTTTTTCGGTGATGCCTTTATGCATGACCTACGCTATCATGCAGACGGAAAGCCCGTAGCAGACTTTGTGATGAACCGCCCCGAATACAGCGAAGCACCGCGCCAAGGCATACACGAAATCATCATCGGAGGACAGAACTGGGGCTCAGGCTCCAGTCGCGAACATGCCGCCTGGGCCATTGCCGGCTATGGCGTGCGTGTGGTCATCAGCAGTTCGTTTGCCGACATCCACCGCAACAACCTGCTCAATTGCTTCGTATTGCCCGTCATCGTCAGTCGCGAATTCCAACAAGAACTGTTCGACACCGTATCCGCCAATCCGCAAGCAGAAGTGAAGGTGGACGTCCCCAATCAGACCGTCACCAACCTTGCCACAGGCCATAGCGAGACATTCGAAATCAATGGTTACAAGAAATATTGTCTGATGAATGCGTTGGACGACATCGACTTCCTGCTTGAGAATAAGGTGAAAATAGAGAAGTTTGAAAAGGAGACCCACCCTAACCCTCCCTGTGAGGGAGGGAATTAAGAACAATCACGATTCCCAAATGAACAAAGATATACAGAATAGAGATACGTCATCTTACTCCCTCCCTCACAGGGAGGGACGGGGTGGGTCTTTCATAGAAATAATGGACACCACCCTGCGCGACGGGGAGCAGACAAGCGGTGTGAGCTTTGTGCCACACGAGAAACTGATGATTGCCCGCCTGCTGCTGGAAGAGGTGAAGGTTGACCGTATTGAGGTGGCATCGGCCCGTGTGTCGGATGGAGAATTGGAGGCTGTCCGGATGATTTGTGACTGGGCGGCACGGCGCGGCATGATTGACCGCGTGGAAGTGTTGGGCTTCGTTGATGGTGGCTCTTCGCTGGAGTGGATCCGCCAAGCGGGTGGCCGGGTGGTGAACCTGTTGACGAAAGGTTCGCTCCGCCATTGCCAACACCAGTTGAAGAAGACTCCTGAAGAACATATCGCCGACATCGTCCGCACAGTGGAGAAGGCCGAGGCGATGGACATCACCGTCAACCTTTACCTGGAGGATTGGAGCAACGGCATGAAGAGTTCGCCTGAATACGTCTTCCAACTGATGGATGCACTGAAGGACTTGCCCATCCGCCGATTCATGTTGCCCGACACATTGGGTGTGCTCAACCCTTTACAGGTCATTGAGTTCATGCGCAAGATGAAGAAGCGCTACCCCACCCTGCACTTCGACTTCCATGCACACAACGACTACGACCTGGCCATCAGCAACGTGTTGGCCGCCGTGCTCAGCGGTTGTCAGGGCATACACGCTTCGGTGAACGGCCTTGGCGAGCGATGCGGCAATGCCCCATTGGCCAGCATGCAGGCCATCCTGAAAGACCACTTCAATGCCCAGACATCCATCGACGAGAGCAAGCTGAACGAGGTGAGCCGCATCGTGGAGTCGTACAGTGGCGTGAGCATCCCCACGAACAAGCCCATCGTAGGCGAAAGTGTCTTCACCCAAGTGGCGGGCGTACATGCCGACGGAGACAACAAGGACAACCTCTATTGCAACGACCTTCTGCCCGAGCGCTTCGGCCGCAAACGCGAATATGCCTTAGGCAAAGCAAGCGGCAAGGCAAACATCCGGAAAAATCTGGAGGAACTGGGCCTTGAACTGAGCGAAGAGGCAATGAAAAAAGTGACCAACCGCATCATCGAATTGGGCGACAAGAAGGAACTGGTGACACAGGAGGACTTACCTTATATTATAAGCGACGTACTGAAGCACGACATTCAGGAAGACCGCGTACGGCTGAAAAGCTACTTCGTCAACCTGGCTTATGGCCTCAAGCCCATGGCCACGGTAAAGGTGGAAATCAACGGACAAGAATACGAAGAGAACTCCAGCGGCGACGGACAATACGATGCCTTCGTGCGCGCATTGCGCAAGATATATAAGGTGACACTGAACCGTCCCTTCCCCATGCTGACCAACTATGCCGTCACCATCCCACCCGGCGGACGCACCGACGCCTTCGTACAGACGGTCATCACCTGGAGTTTCGACGGTAAAGTCATCCGCACCCGAGGCCTCGACGCCGACCAGACAGAAGCGGCCATCAAGGCCACGATGAAGATGCTGAATCTGATAGAGGAGAAAGGATAAAAATCCACTTGAGCAAGCAGTTTTCTCCACTTGAGCAAGTAGTCGCCGCCACTTGCTTTAGTAGCCGGAGGCACTTGCTTTAGTGGCCAAAGGCGCTTGCTCAAGCAGGAAACGAGCATTAAAAAAGAACGACTAAAGTCAATTAAACAAAGAGTATATGAACCTGAAAATTGCAGTGTTGGCCGGTGACGGTATCGGCCCCGAAATATCCGCCGTGGGTGTGGATGTAATGACCGCCGTATGTGAGAAATTCGGACACAAGGTGAGCTACGAATACGCTCTCTGTGGTGCACATGCCATCGACGAGGTGGGCGACCCCTTCCCCGAAGAGACATATCAGATATGCAAACGTGCCGACGCGGTGCTCTTCTCGGCTGTAGGCGACCCGAAGTTTGACAACGACCCGACGGCTAAAGTCCGTCCAGAGCAGGGTTTGCTGGCCATGCGCAAAAGATTGGGACTCTTCGCCAACATCCGCCCCGTACAGACATTCAAGTGCCTTATTCACAAGTCACCCCTACGTGCCGAACTGGTGGAGAATGCCGACTTCATCTGCATCCGCGAACTGACGGGCGGCATGTATTTTGGTGAAAAATATCAGGATGATGAAAAAGCCTACGACACCAACTATTATACCCGCCCGGAAATTGAGCGCATCCTGAAGGTTGGATTTGAATACGCCATGAAGCGTCGCAAGCACCTCACCGTAGTGGATAAGGCCAATGTGCTTGCCTCGTCACGTCTGTGGCGCAAGATTGCACAGGAGATGGCTCCGCAATATCCTGAAGTGACAACCGACTACATGTATGTGGATAATGCCGCCATGCGCATGATTCAAGAACCGACATTCTTTGACGTGATGGTGACGGAAAACACCTTTGGAGACATCCTTACCGACGAAGGCTCAGTCATCAGCGGTTCGATGGGACTTCTCCCCAGTGCCTCTACGGGAGAAAGCACACCTGTGTTCGAGCCTATTCATGGAAGTTGGCCACAAGCAAAAGGGCTGAACATTGCCAACCCGTTGGCGCAAGTGCTCTCCGTGGCCATGCTCTTCGAATACTTCAACCTGCAGGAGGAAGGCAATCTCATCCGCAAGGCCGTGGACGCTTCGCTCGATGCCAATGTACGAACCCCAGAAATACAGGTAGAAGGCGGTAAAAAATATGGCACAAAAGAAATTGGAGAATGGCTCGTAGAATACATAAACAAAGAGGGTGAGTAAACGGGGCAAACAGGTTTTTCTCACCTTTTCGCAACCATTTCTTGTTTCCCGAAACGGTTTTCAAATGTTTTATCTTACATTTTTGCGAAAATATTTGCAAATATAAAAAAAATGAAAGATATTTGTACCGTTAATTAAACGCAATCATCAAAAAACCGTGTAATATGAGTGACTTGGAAAACAAAAATGAAGAAGTAAAGGTGGAAAAAAAGAAGCCTTACAACATTCGCGAAAAAAAGCAGAAAGAAGCCGCTTACCGTTCTCTGATCAGAGCTGAGTTGGCCGACGAATTGTATGACAAGATTCTCAATATCATTGTCGTTCAGAAAAAGTACAAAGACCCCGACTATTCAGCAAAAGAATTGGCGAAGGAGCTGAACACCAACACACGTTATCTTTCAGCCGTGGTAAATTCACGTTTCGGCATGAACTACTCATGCTTGTTGAATGAATACCGCGTGAAAGATGCTGCCCACTACTTGGCCGACAAGCGCTACGAAGACAAGAACGTAGAGGAAATCAGTGCCATGGTAGGCTTTGCCAACCGCCAGTCTTTCTACGCTGCTTTCTACAAGAACATGGGGGAAACTCCTAACAGCTACAGAAAGAGAAATCTGGAAAAGAGCGAAAAGAAGGACAAGGATAAAAAGAAGGCAAAGAAGACAACGAAGAAAGTTGGCCGACCTGCCAAGAATAGCAAGAAATAATCCTCTCTGACAAAAAAAGTCAATACATAGAAGAGGGAATTATCACAATAGATGCGATGATTCCCTCTTTTTTTCAGCTTACTGACATACATAAAAAACAAACATAATGAAAAAAAGACTTATCCAATTTACAATGATGGCTACCATGCTAACCGCGTGCGGCACACAGTCTCAGGCTCCTGTTGCCGACGATTTCAAGTATGCCGACGAGCAATTCGCCGACCTGCAAATGCTACGCTACAAAGTAGAGGGTTTTGAAGACCTCACCCTTAAACAGAAAGAGTTGGTTTATTACCTCTCGGAAGCCGCTCTCGAAGGACGCGACATCCTTTTCGACCAAAATGGCAAGTACAATCTGACCATCCGCAAGATGTTGGAAACCGTATATACCGACTTCAAGGGCGACAAGGCTGATGACAACTTCAAAGGTATGGAGACCTACCTGAAGCGTGTATGGTTCTCCAACGGTATCCACCACCATTACGGAAGCGAAAAGTTCATCCCCAACTTCTCACCCGAGTTCTTCCGCGCTGCATTGAAAACTGTTGATGCCACCAAGCTCCCCTTGGCCGACGGACAGACAGTTGACCAATTGTGCGACGAAATCTTCCCCGTAATCTTCGACCCTACCATCATGCCCAAGCGCGTGAATCAAGCCGATGGCGAAGACCTGATTCTGACCTCTGCTTGCAACTATTATGGAGGCAGCATCACCCAAAAGGAGGCCGAAGACTTCTATGCAAAAATGAAAGACCCCAACGACCCGCAACCCATCATGTTCGGTATGAACAGCCGATTGGTGAAGGAGAATGGCAAAATTCAGGAAAAGATCTGGAAGGTGGGCGGCCTCTACACCGAAGCCATCGAACGAATCGTATATTGGCTCGACAAGGCTAAGGCCGTTGCGGAAAACGACCAGCAGAAGGCCGTTATCGAAAAACTTATCCAATTCTACAACGATGGTGACTTGAAGACCTTCGACGCTTATGCCATCGAATGGGTGAAGGACCTCGATTCACGCATCGACTTTGTGAACTGCTTCACCGAAAGCTATGGCGATCCCCTCGGTATGAAGGCCAGCTGGGAGTCTATCGTCAACTTCAAGGACATGGAGGCAACCAAGCGCACCGAAACCATCAGTGCCAATGCCCAATGGTTTGAGGACAATTCACCCGTTGATGCACGCTTCAAGAAAGAGACCGTCAAGGGTGTGAGTGCCAAGGTTATCACCGCAGCTATCTTGGGTGGTGATCTCTATCCCTCTACCGCCATCGGCATCAACCTGCCCAACTCAAACTGGATTCGTAGCGCACACGGTTCGAAGTCTGTTACCATCGGTAACCTGACCGATGCCTATAGCAAAGCCGCACGCGGCAACGGATTCTCACAAGAATTCGTCATCAGCCCTGCTGAAATCAAGTTGATGGAGACTTACGGTGACATTACCGATAACCTACACACCGACCTCCACGAGTGTCTCGGACACGGCTCAGGAAAACTCCTCCCCGGCGTTGACCCCGACACACTGAAGGCTTACGGTTCGACTATCGAGGAAGCCCGTGCTGACCTCTTCGGCCTCTACTATTTGGCCGATGACAAGTTGGTTGAATTGGGACTTACTCCTGACGCAGAAGCTTACAAAGCCCAGTACTACAGCTACATGATGAACGGACTCATGACCCAGCTCGTCCGCATCGAATTGGGCAACAACATCGAGGAAGCCCACATGCGCAACCGTGCCCTCATCGCCCGTTGGGCCTTGGAGAAGGGTACTGCAGACAAAGTGGTTGAGTTCGTGAAGAAAGACGGAAAGACTTACGTGCAGGTGAACGACTACAAGAAGTTGCGCGACCTTTTCGGACAACTCTTGGCCGAAATCCAACGCATCAAGTCGGAAGGTGACTTCAATGCCGCACGCGAATTGGTTGAGAACTATGCCGTGAAGATTGACCCCACACTTCATGCCGAAATCCTCGACCGCTACAAGAAGCTGAACCTCGCACCGTACAAAGGATTCATCAACCCCGTCTATACGGCCGTGAAGGATGCTGAAGGCAACATCACCGACGTGACCATCGACTACACCGAAGGCTATGCCGAGCAGATGCTCCGCTACAGTAGCGAATATGCAAACTTGCCGTATAGGAATTAAAAAAAGACCCACCCTAACCCTCCCTATGAGGGAGGGAATATGAATGCATGAAGCTATCCAGTTCCCTCCCTCACAGGGAGGGTTAGGGTGGGTCTCTTATATTACTCTTATGACCACCCACGAAACCATCCGAGAAATCAAGGCACAATTCCGCCTTTTCATGAACGGAGCCGTCTCGCAAAGCATGCGTGAGAAAGGCTTGGATTACAAGCTCAATTTCGGCATTGAACTCCCCCGTCTGAAAGAAATTTCTCTCAAGTACGAAAAAAATCATTCCCTCGCAGGGGAGTTATGGAAGGAGAATATTCGCGAATGCAAGATACTGGCCACCCTGCTCCAACCCATTGAAACGTTCCTTCCCGAAATTGCCGACATTTGGGTGGAGGACATCCGCCATCAGGAGATGGCCGAACTTGTCTGCATGAACCTCTTCCAACACCTGCCATACGCCTCCACCAAGGCTTTCCAGTGGATTGCCGACGAGCGCGAATACTTTCAGGTATGCGGTTTCCTCACCCTTGCCCGCCTCTTCATGAAAGGCGGTTATCTGAACGAACGGGCAGAAAACGAGTTCATTGACCAGGCCATCACCACCCTCGCCGACGAAAAAGAGAGCCACCGGCCGGCACAAGCAGCCCTCACCGCCCTGCGCATGTACGTCCGTTTAGGGAAGAGCCAAGCTCAAGCGGCGCTTAAGGCTACCTTAACCCTGGGTTCATGTGACAACAAGTATGGGGTAAGCATCCGCCAACAATTGGAGGAAGAAATCATTGAATAACACCCAAAACAAGATTTTTCTTGCCAAAACTCTTTCCTATTCCACCAAAAAGGCTTAACTTTGTTCGCGTTACGTTAAGAAATGGAGAAAGAAGACATCAAAGAAACTGTAAGACAGATATTTACAGAATATCTGCGTATCAACGGACATCGTAAGACTTCCGAACGATACGCCATACTCGACGCCATCTACTCCATCAAGGGACATTTCGACATGGAAACCCTTCATGCCCAATTGCTCAACGAGGAGCATTTCCGCGTCAGCCGGGCCACCCTCTACAACACCATCGAACTGTTGCTCGATGCCAAATTGGTC
Source organism: Bacteroidaceae bacterium (assembly GCA_017521285.1). GTDB lineage: Bacteria > Bacteroidota > Bacteroidia > Bacteroidales > Bacteroidaceae > Phocaeicola_A. The sequence goes on from JAFXDG010000062.1 coordinate 9,011, forward strand.
ATCAAACACCAATTCGGGAACTCCTCGCAATACGAACGATGCTACAAGATGGGCACTCATCACCACCTCATCTGCACCGAGTGTGGACAAGTGACCGAGCTGCAAGACGACAACCTGCAACACGTCGTTGCCAGTTCTCCCATGAAGCGTTTTCAGATGTCGCACTATACCTTATATATATACGGCACATGCCGCAAATGCATCAATGCCAAGAAACGTAAGCAACTGAAAAAAGAGAAATAAATACATAGCATATATATTTTTTATTTTGTAAGAAACATGAAAGTAGATGTTTTGTTAGGCCTCCAATGGGGCGATGAAGGTAAAGGTAAGGTTGTGGACGTGTTGACTCCCAACTACGACGTGGTAGCCCGCTTTCAGGGAGGTCCCAATGCCGGACACACACTTGAATTTGAAGGACAAAAATATGTTCTCCGCTCTATCCCTTCCGGTATTTTCCAGGGTGACAAGGTAAACATCATCGGAAACGGCGTGGTGCTCGATCCCGCCCTGTTCAAAGGCGAAGCCGAAGCATTGGAAGCATCGGGTCATCCCTTGAAGGAACGCCTGCACATTTCCAAGAAGGCTCATCTCATCCTGCCCACCCATCGTGTACTGGATGCTGCCTACGAAGCAGCCAAGGGCGATGCAAAGGTGGGTACAACCGGTAAAGGTATCGGTCCTACTTACACCGACAAAATCAGCCGTACCGGCGTACGCGTTGGTGACATTCTCTCTCCTAACTTCGATGAAATCTATGGCAAGGCCAAGGCTCGTCACGAAGCCATTTTGAAGAGCCTCAACTACACCTACGACATCGCCGAGATGGAAGCTGCTTTCCTGGCTGGCGTAGCATATTTGCGCGAATTCCATCTGGTAGATAGCGAACATGAAATCAACAACTTGTTGAAAGAAGGAAAGAGCGTGCTTTGCGAAGGCGCACAGGGTACGTTGCTCGACGTTGACTTCGGTTCATATCCCTTCGTAACTTCATCCAACACCATCTGCGCCGGAGCTTGTACCGGTCTTGGTATTGGCCCCAACAAGATTGGAAACGTATTCGGTATCATGAAGGCATATTGCACCCGCGTGGGTAGCGGTCCCTTCCCCACTGAATTGTTCGACGAGACAGGCAAACTGATCCGCGACCTCGGCCACGAGTACGGAGCTGTAACCGGACGCGAACGCCGTTGTGGTTGGATTGACCTCGTTGCCTTGAAGTATGCCATCATGGTGAACGGTGTCACCCAACTGATTATGATGAAGAGCGACGTGCTCGACCAGTTCGAAACCATCAAGGCATGCGTAGCCTACAAGGTGAACGGTGAAGAGATTGACTACTTCCCCTACGACATCACCGAGGGCGTAGAGCCTATCTACGTGGAGTTGCCCGGATGGAAGACCGACATGACCCGCATGACCGACGAAGCCGAATTCCCCGAAGAGTTCAACGCTTACGTATCGTTCCTCGAAGAAGAGTTGGAGACTCCCATCAAGATTATCTCCATCGGCCCCGACCGCGCACAGACAATTGTACGCTACACAGAAGAGTAAAATAGCTACGAGTGACGAGCTACCAGTTACAAGTAGGCCATTCGGACAAAAGATTAGTAACTCGCGATTCACATCTGCCTTTCTGTCAGATGTATCACTTACGAATAATAACGAATGTTATAATATGACAAAAAAGCGGCGGATGAAGAGGTTCATTCGCTGCTTTTTATTACTTTTGGCAAACTATTTGTTCTTTATCTGACAAATAAATGAGTCATTAACCCGTAAAAACAAAAAAGAACTATGCCAACCAGTTGGATTATTTTCATTGCGATAGCCCTTGCCAGCTATCTTGTACAAGCAAACCTGAACAACAAGTTCAAGAAATATTCACGCATCCCCTTGGGTAACGGTATGACCGGCCGCGAGGTGGCCGAAAAGATGTTGCGCGACAATGGAATCTACGATGTGCGCGTCATCAGCACTCCCGGACAACTGACCGACCACTACAACCCTACTAACAAGACTGTCAACCTCAGCGAAGGTGTCTATCTGAGCGATAGTGTAGCGGCCGCCGCCGTAGCTGCCCACGAATGTGGACACGCCGTACAACATGCCGTTGCCTATGGCCCGTTGAAGATGCGTTCGGCCCTTGTGCCCGTAGTGTCAGCCGCCTCCAATTGGGTCTCCTGGATACTGCTTGCCGGTATCCTGCTCATCCAGAGTTTCCCGCAAGTGTTGTTGTTCGGCATCATCCTCTTTGCCTGCACCACCCTGTTCAGTGTCATCACCTTGCCCGTTGAGATTGATGCCAGCCGCCGTGCCCTTGCATGGCTCAACCGTGCCGGTATCACCACCTCACGCAATCAGACACAGGCCCGCGATGCCCTCAAGTCGGCCGCTTACACCTACGTAATTGCCGCCATCAGCTCACTGGCCACCCTTATCTATTACATCATGATTTATATGGGACGCCGTGATTAACCTGAATCAAACTTACATAAATACCATTTTACACGTATGAAAAGACTAATGCTACTGTTGCTGGCCACAACCATACTGGCCATCCCCATGAGTTTTGCCGCCAAGAAGGCAAAAAAGAGTGTCGAATTGTTTCCTGACGGAACAGAAATACCCGAATGGTTCAGACAGAACGAACCGGTAGATATTGAGAAGTTGGGCAAGAAATATGTTCTCACCGACTATGAGATTTTTGCCGACGGACGTCTGCACACCGAGGAGATACAGGCCCTGATTGACAAAGCAGCGGCCAATGGTGGCGGTGTCATCGTCATCCCCCGCGGCACCTATATGACAGGTGGTTTGAAGTTCAAGCAAGGCACTCACCTCTATCTGGAAGATGGTGCCACATTGATGGGTTCAGACTTCATTGGCGACTACCCTCTGGGCAAGACCCGTATTGAGGGAGAGACCTGTACCTACTTCGGCGCACTCATCAATGCCGACGGATTGGACGGATTCACCATCTCAGGAAAGGGTACCATCGACGGCAACGGCCTGCGTTACCACAAGCAATTCTGGCTCCGCCGCAAGTGGAACCCCAAGTGCACCAACAAGGACGAACAACGTCCGCGCTTGGTATATGTGTCCAACTGTAAGAACGTACAGATTGAAGGAGTCAAACTCCAGAACTCTGCCTTCTGGACAACCCACATCTACAATAGCGAGAATGTGAAATTGCTGAACCTCTCCATCTATTCGCTCTCAAAGCCCAACCATGCCAAAGGCCCCAGCACCGATGCCATCGACCTCGACGTAGTCAAGAACGTATTGGTAAAAGGCTGCTACATGTCGGTAAACGACGATGCCATTGCCATGAAGGGTGGTAAAGGTCCCTGGGCCGACGACCCGACCAAGAGCGAAGGCAACGGCGGCAACGAAAATGTCATCATCGAAGACTGCACCTACGGCTTCTGCCACGGATGCCTCACCTGCGGTTCTGAGTCTATCTACAACCACAACATCATTCTCCGCCGCATTCAGGTGGATGAGGCAGCCCGTCTGCTCTGGCTGAAGATGCGTCCCGACACTCCGCAACGCTACGAATATATCACCGTTGAGGACATTACCGGTAGCGTAGGACAGTTCATCTACATCCAGCCTTGGACACAGTTCTACGATTTGAAGGATCGCAAAGATCCTCCCATGTCGTACAGCGACCACATCACCATGCGCAATTGCAAGATGGAGGTAGGTACCTTCTTCAACGTAAAGAGTCAGGACGACCAGTACAAGCTCACCAACTTCCACTTCGAGAACTTGGACATCAAGGTGAAGAAGAACGCCCTCTTCAATCAGGAGTACGTGGAAGGATTCGTAGTGAAGAACGTAAATTTGCAAGAATAATATACTCTTATTATAACTATTAAGGAGTTGCAGGAATTCAGGAGTTGCAGGAGTTCAGACGATTGTATCGACTATACTCTACATGGTGTTCAAAACCATTGTCTGAACTCCTGAGCAAAGCGAATAAAACTCCTTTAACTACAAAAAATTGAGCTTACGAAACATAAATTAAATAGAAATTATGGAAATAACACCTAACAAATACATCACCGTAGCCTACAAGCTCTACGTGATGAACGATGGAAAGAAAGAGTTGGTAGAGGAAGCGCCCAAGGCCCATCCCTACCAGTTTATCTCGGGCATGGGCATCTCATTGGATGCTTTCGAAGCCCAAGTGCAAAACCTCAACGCAGGCGACCCGTTCGACTTCACTATCCCCTGTGCACAGGCATACGGTGAATACGAGCAGGAGCGTGTGGTAAAACTTGACAAACAAGTGTTCTGCCGCGACGGCAAGTTCCAGTCAGAGTACATCTATCCCGGCGCCTACGTCCCCTTGGTGAACGAAGACGGCAACCATTTCCAAGGTCTGGTTCTCGAGGTGAAGGAGACTGAAGTCATCATCGACCTCAACGACCGCTTGGCAGGCAAAGACCTCACCTTCGTAGGCGAAGTCGTAGAGAATCGCCCTGCCACCAACGAAGAGATTCAAAGCATGATCAACATGCTCACCAGCGGTGGTTGTGGATGCGGTTGCGACAGCTGCGGAGGCGATTGCGACGGCCACGATGGCGGATGCGGAGGCTGCGGCGGACATTGTCATTGATTAGTTTAAGGTTTAAGGTTCCAGGTTTAAAGTTAAAAGTTTCAGGTTCAAAGTTCAAGGTTCAAAGTTTAAGCTTTAGGGACAATGCAAGCAGCACTATTGTCTGAACTCCTGTAACTCCAGTAACTTCTGAACTCCTTTAGTTCAAGGTTCAAAGCCATCAGCCATCGCATCAACGTATCAACGCATAAACGAACCAACGCATCAACGTATCAACGCATCAACGAACCAACCACGTATGTTCAACAACACATTCGGCAACATATTCCGCCTCACCACATTCGGCGAATCGCATGGTGCAGGCATCGGAGGAGTCATCGACGGGTTCCCTGCAGGAATCGAGTTGGATATGGATTTCATCCAATCAGAACTCGACCGGCGCAAGCCCGGACAATCCCGGATTACGACCGACCGCAAGGAGGCCGACCAAGTGGAGTTCCTTTCTGGTGTATTCGAAGGGAAGAGCACAGGATGTCCCATCGGCTTTCTGGTGCGCAACACCAACCAGCACTCCAACGACTACGAGAATCTGCGCAACCTCTACCGTCCCTCACATGCCGACTACGGCTACACACAGAAGTACGGTCTGCGCGACCATCGTGGTGGCGGACGTTCGTCAGCCCGCGAAACCATTGCCCGCTGCGTAGGGGGAGCCTTGGCCAAATTGGCACTGAACCAATTGGGCATCACCGTCCAAGCCTACACCTCCCAAGTGGGCAGCATCGCTTTGGAGAACGACTACCGCCTGTACGACCTCTCCCAGACAGAAAGCAATGCCGTGCGTTGTCCCGACACAGCCAAAGCAGCCGAGATGGAGCAACTGATTGCCGGAGTGAAAGCCGTGGGCGACACCATCGGCGGCATCATCACCTGTGTCATCAAGGGCTGTCCCGTCGGACTGGGGCAACCGGCTTTCGGCAAGCTGCACGCTGCACTTGGCGGTGCCATGCTCAGCATCAATGCCGTCAAAGGGTTTGAATATGGCGAAGGCTTTGCCGGTGTCACCGCCCGAGGTTCGGAACAGAACGACATTTTCTACAACAACAACGGCCGCATCGACACCCGCACCAACCACTCAGGTGGCATACAGGGCGGCATCAGCAACGGACAGGACATCTACTTCCGCGTAGCATTCAAGCCCGTAGCCACCCTGTTGATGGAGCAAGAGACCGTCGATCTGCAAGGCAACGACACCATCGTCAAAGCCCGTGGCCGTCACGACCCCTGCGTTCTCCCCCGCGCCGTCCCCATCGTAGAAGCCATGGCTGCCATGGTACTGTTGGACTACTACCTTCTTGACAAGACTACACTATTGTAATAATAGTATAGCCCCCCAAGATACGGATGTTAGGCGCGGAAGATACGGTTCTTTCGTGTTTGACATCCGTATCTTCATACTCCATACGCTGATTTTCATACTCCATACGCTGACTTTCATAATCAAGGTTCCAAGTTTAAAGTTTAAAGCCATAGTCTATACCTTATACATTTCATAGGAAACATAAGTGTCGTTTTCGTTGCCACAAGGGCCAGGAGTTCCCAAAGCAAACATCTCGTTTATGGGCAACCACAGACCATTTTCTTTGGCATACGTTTCTGTTACACACAGTTCTACGCGCCCATCTCCATCTGCTTTGCCTTCTCGAAGTTGCGTTTCATATAAGCGGCAGCGTCGGTAGAGTTCATCGGCGATTTCTTGTATTCGGCGAGTTTCTTCATCTTCCTTTCCACCGAATCCTTGTGAAATTGATTGAGATACGTCATGAGTCATATTATCATTAAATGAATCTTGGCGCGAAGTTAAAGATTATTTTCGAAAGCTACAACAAACAACGTTTTTTTTATTTCACAGCAACTTATCATTTGTTGCATGGCAGAAGAAAAACGCATCACATGTAGCTGATTGCCCCTTGAACTAAGGCTGTTGGCTGATGGCAAGGTTTCAAGTTCAAGGTTCAAAGTTCAAAGCCATCCGCCATAGCCATCAGCCAACGCCACTCTCACCTGAGTACGATACGCCCACACGCTGTTCGGCTTCAGGTTCGTAGCCATGCGCATCATCTCCACATCGTCGTACCCCAAGGCTATCAGGCAGGCCATCTCCTGCTTCCCCTTCAACACCTCGTCGGTCTCTATCTTCTCACGGATACCCGGATGGGCATACTCCGCCAACTGTTTCAGCAGTTCGGCATAATCGGTCCGTTTGATGGAGTAGCGTGGATTCCGGCGTCCGCTCTTCAGTTCCAATATCAACAGTACCGGACGCACACTCCCCCCCTCCAACAAGAAACGCTGCAACAGTTCGTACTGCTCCATCTGTCCGCTCAGGCTCTTCACCTCGTCCATCCATCGGGTCTGCTCCTTTTGCGACAGTTCAAACTGCAGCTTCAGTTCCCTATAGTCTTGTTTCACACTCTCCTGTTCGGCCTTCCGCTGTTTCTCCATCTCCTGTATGCTTTTCTTGAACTCCTTCACCGATTCATGATAGGTTTTCCTGTCCTTTTGTCTGTCATCCTTCAGGTTTTCCACCGCCTTCGCCTGATTCGCCAGTGCCCCCTTCATGCGTCCTAATTCAATCTTCAGGTCATACATCTTTCGCTCAATCTCCTGCAACAGGCTCTGTTTCTCGGTCAACAGGTGTTCCTTTTCATGCAACAGGACATCCTTCACCCTCATCTGATTGCCATATTTCTGTCTCAGACATTTCACCACACACGCGGCTATGCCCACAACCATCAATGCACCTATTCCCCATGCCCATTGCCAACGGTGCGCCGTGCGGTTCTCCTTTATCAGCTGCTCACTCTTCAGCTGGTGCGGTATGGCTGCCACTTCAGCTGTCCGTTGTCGCATCGCGATGTCGCTGTGATATTGGCGATACAGGTCGTGATAGTGTACTGCCGTGTCCATATTACCTAACTGTTTGTGTATCCGATACAGGTGCAAATAACCACCGCATAGCATCAAACTGTCCTTACTTTCTAATATTCTCTCACCATACGGAAGCGATTCTTCATACTTTCCCATTTTATAATAGAGTGTTGCCAATGCCGAATACACATTATATATATAGGTGGAATCGGCCACCCTCTCACTCTTTTTCAGCAATTGCTCAGCTTCCTCATACTGCATACGTTCAATCAAGAAGACTCCATAATTCTGATATAACATATCCACATATTTCCTCTTTTGGCACTTCTCTGCATGAGACATTCCTTGTTTGTAATAAGCCTCAGCACTATCCGGCATCTCCTTCATATCATAAATCTTAGCAATCTGACCACAAGTAGAGATAATATAATGTATAGAATCTCCCAAAAGATCACATTGGTATGTTTTCTTATAATACCCCAAAGCATCCTCATACAATCCTTGCTTCAGCAACAATAAGGCATAATGATTGAACAGCAACGCCTTGTACAGGTCATCCTCCACCCCTTCAAAAGCCTGTTCACTGGCCACAAATGCCTCCACGGCCTGTTCCACCTCTCCACGCTGTTTATGCACCAATCCTTTGTAGAGCAACGACTTGGCCAACCGATGGCGGTCGTCACTTTCCGTATAATAATCCACCGCCACATTGATAAGCGAATCGTTCTCCAAAGGGATGCGGCATTTGTGTAGCGCCTGTGTCCACAGCAATGCATAGCGGGCCCGTTGTCCGTCGGTCATCACCGAATCCACCTGCTGCAACAGCCACCGCGCACTGTCGGCCCGTGTCTCCATACACACCTCTGCCATATCCAGCAAGTGGTCATTCTTGCTGTCGCCACATCCTGCCAATCCTATCAGCAGAACACTCACCCATATCATTATACGCTTCTTCATTGTTCCATTTGCTTCATTTTACTTCCGCAAAGGAACACATTATTTTCCAAATACACAAATTTACTGCGAAATATCTTGTCACAAACACCCAATCAGGCCCACTCAAACAAAAAGGATCTCATCCTTTACTGTCATAATATAATACTAAAAGCCTTTTTTAAAATCGCTTCAAACACCTTTGATTACCAAATACTTGCAAGCCCGCCATTCTCTCCCCGAAGGACATCTATTCTCATAACAGCCAAAGGAGATATTGGAAAAAGTTTGGATATATACGAATTTTATCTGTACCTTTGCAGACATGAAATCAAATAAAATATTCTCACATTACTAACTTTTAAAATTTATATATTATGAAAACAAAGCATCTTGTTAAAAGTTTGTTGTTAGCAAGCATTATCCCTTTCTGTTCATTCATGGTGGTCAACGATGACAATACTACACCGGAAGAAGAAAAAGACATCAATTTTACCAATAATAACAATCAAGGTTCCGATGACAGAAGAAGCATCACTCCCATTACCGCGTATGTTAACAGCGAAGTATTGACAGTGCATTTCACTGTGGCCATGTCATCGGCTACTGTATCAGTAAGCAATGCATTGACTGGCTCCATCGTCAGCCAACAGTCCCTAACGCCTACGGCCGGTACTATCTGCACCATTCCAGTAGCAGGACTTCCCGATGGCATCTACACTGTATCGGTCATTAACAATGTGAGTGGAGAAAGTGTGAGCGGTGACTTTGAAATCAGCAACAGTCAAGAATAGGACTTATTCACGTTGGCCCTGTATCGATGACCTCATCCATACAGAGCCAACATTTACACCTCTTCCATACTATGCAAGCACATACAAAGTCTGAATTACAGAATATTACAGACTACCTATTACTCAAAAGTCCCTTTATTCAAGACATCGGACTTTTTCATGGCCAGATGGGGATTGTCCTTGCCTTGTACCTCTATGCAGACAAATATCAGGATAAGCTGTTGCAGGAGTACGCATGGGAACTGTTCCTGCAAGTGCACGAGAAAATACATACCGATATGCCCGTCGGGTTGGAATACGGATTGGCCGGTATCGGTTATGCCACCACCCTTCTGTACAAGCACGGTCTAGTAGATTGTGACCTGAATGATGTGCTCTCTGCCATAGATTCCAAGATTATGGAACGCGACCCACGTCGCATGACGGACATGGGGTTGCGTACCGGAGCTGCCGGTCTGATAGCCTATATCCGATTGCGGATGACAACCCGTGAACCACTCACTTCGTTCGATAACCTCTACTTGGCCGAACTCCGGCAGGTCAGTGCTGCATCAAAGATTGAAGCCCAACCTCCAAGTTTATTGGACCTGCTCAACCCTCCCGATTTCGCCATAGATGAGTATGTGGAAAAGCCGTGGGGCATAGACCAGGGAAGTTCCTATTATATACTTGAATCAGTCCTGTCATGACACACTTCTTCATTTTTAACAACGCCAGCCGTGCGGCCAACTACGGTGTCGGCACTTACATTCGCCAACTCTCAGAAGGACTTTCCATCTGTCCCGATACGGCCGTGACATTCATCGACATGTATGCCAATGTCAAGGAGTTTGCCGTCACCACTGACGAACAGGGATACCGGCATTACCAGATACCGGCAGCCCCTACCGGACGCGAAAGCGACACCTATTGCCGTTGCCAGTTCTACCTCCTTGCACGCCATATCCATACCGATGCATCCGACAGGCTTGTCTTCCAGTTCAACTATTTCCATCATTTCTCATTGGCGGCTCTTTTGAAGGCTCATTTTCCAGACTGTCGCATCATCCTGACCGTACACTACCTGAACTGGTGTTTTGAATTGAATGGCAATCTGAGCCGTTTGCGGAAACTCATCAGTGAAGGATACGAACCTTCCGACGACACCGAACGGCGTATCATAGCAGGGGTCACCGATGAACAAAGGTTCCTGCACCTTGCCGACGAGGTCTTTGTCTTGTCCCGAAGTACCCGTTCCATTCTTACAGAGGATTACAAGGTCAATCCCGACAAATTGCAACTTATATATAATGGCGGTGGCGACAGCCTGTCCCCTCGTCCGTCAGAAGCATCCACCTTCCGCCACATCCTTTTTATGGGCCGGTTGGACGAAATCAAAGGATTGAAATACCTGATATCCGCATTTGAGAAGATTGCTCCCAAACATACGGATGCCCGTCTGGTCATAGCCGGCGACGGTGACTTCCAACCTTACCTGTCGCAGAGCCGTTCCATGCAGGGACGCGTTTCGTTCCTTGGCAGGGTACAGGGTGAAGAAGTACAGCAGGTGTATCGCACAGCATACATCGGTGTCATGCCCTCGTTCCATGAACAGTGCAGCTATACCGCCATTGAAATGATGCGCCACGGTATTCCTCTTATTGGTACAGACTCGACCGGACTGGCCGAAATGTTGGATGCCACCCCACAGCTTCGCATACACATCGATGAAGAGAATTTTGAGGAAGAATCTTTTGTTTCACAGATAGCAGACAGGCTGGAACTGTTATTGTCCGACCAATCAGCCTATCACAAATTCTCTCAGGCTGTATGCCGTTTGTTCGAGGAACGATACAGGACCTCATCCATGACACAGAGCATACAGGATGCACTCCACAAGTCATTCGACCGTCCTTCCTACATCCTCTCTACCGACTATCTGCCGCACATCGATGAGCGTATGAAGCGGCTGGTGGAACAGCGTCCCGACATCGACACAGATTTCTTCGGACTGAGCGGAATAGCCGTTTATCTGTGGTGGCGGTTCTGCAGTTTGCAGGAACAGGCCGGTAAAGAGGAACAAACGGCAACCCTCCGGACTGTTCTTGAACAATGTATGGAGTGGATGCTTCAGGCGGTAGAGGGAACCCAGCTTTCTTCTGAGATGACAGCAACCCTTCTCAACATGCAGGAGAAGTCTTTCTGTCCCGCTATAACAAAAAGTCTGTCGGCAACATGTGACAGCACACAGCAATCTGCGACTGTTGAGATACCTGCCGAATACAGGATTATACACAATGCACTGAATATATATAACTGTAAGATATGAAAAAGGCAAATGATTTGACAATATGGCTCACCTATCATGACGATGCACAGATTGGGCAATACGGACTGAAGGAAGACGAGACACTCCGTCTGTTCAAAGGCAATGACACCGACGCCGAAGGTGACAACATCAACCACCTGAACAGGTTCTATTCCGAGATGACCACCATGTATTGGGTGTGGAAAAACCGTCATCAGAGCCGTCTTGTAGGGTTCTGCCACTATCGTCGCCGCTTCACCCACCAGATGGATTTGGAAAAAGGCGAGTGTCAGGTGATGGAGGTCATCCGGTTCCCGTTCACCGTGTTCCAGCATTACAAGGATGCCCACAACTACAATGACTACTACGACATCATTGACATTCTTAACGAGAAGTATGGAGAGGGAAACCCCTACACGGACTATCTGCTCCACAGTAAGACGTTCATACCCTTCTGCAGTTTCATCATGCATTGGGAAGATTTTGAGGCATTGTGTGAATTCTTCTTCCCCATCCTGTTCGAGTTTGACCGCAGGCATGGACTCGGAATGTCCGCTGAAAAGTATTGGGCAAAGGCTGAAAGGGATTTCCGCCACGATGACAAGACGTATCAGGCACGCGCCATGTCCTTTTTGGCCGAAAGGCTCATCAGCTGTTACATGGTCTGCCACATGGAGGCTGTTTGTGTAAAGGCATTGAAGACAAAATTGGGGTATTACGATTGAAACTGGATGAAACGAATACTTTATATCCTATTATCAATGACATTTGCCATCAGTGCATCAGCGCAAAACCAGGAAACGGTCAACGTGACCGGACAGGTGACTTCACTCTCCTCCGCTTCGGGCGGGGGAGTTGCTCCCGTGAGTGATGTCATTGTGAAACTGACCTTGAGGGGGCGCACCCTTGCCTTTGGAACCACCGACACGAAGGGAAACTATTCGCTCCGCATGGAGGAACTGAAGGAGGGAACCGTCCTCTCCTTTGCCCACATCAGTTACGAAGCCGAAGAGGTGGTGCTGAAGCCGGATGGCCAGAAAAAGCTGGTCAAGGATATGGTGTTGGTGCAGAAAAGCATCAGCCTGAAGGAGGTGAAGGTGCGGGCCAATCCCCTGTTGCTGAAGGGCGACACCTTGAGCTACAACCTCGCTTCGTTCTTGGGAAAGGGCGACGTGACATTGGAGGACGGACTGAAACGCCTGCCCGGTGTGGAGGTGGCCAAGAGCGGTGCCATCTCCTATATGGGCAAAGGCATCTCGGCCTTCAACATCGAGGGACTGAATATGTTGGGAGGCAAATATAACCTGGCCACCCGCAACATGGGGGCCGACATGGTGACCAAGGTGGAGGTGGTGCGCAACTACCATGCCCGCAAGATGGACGAAGACAAGCCCAGCGATGCCGTGGCACTGAACATCCGACTGGCCAAGAAGGCAAAGTTTAAACCTTTCGGACAAGAGGAGGCAGGAGCTGGATGGATGCAGGAAGGAAAAGACGAATGGCTCGGCTTGCTGGGTTTGACCGGCATGATGTTCACCGACAAGTTCCAGACCATCTGCTCGGTCAAGGCCGGTAACTACAAGGATTACGGAGCGAGTGACATGACCTACCATTTCGGTGGAGGTGGTTTCTCCAC
>JAFXDG010000063.1 GCA_017521285.1 Bacteroidaceae bacterium
ACATTGACGAAGAGGAATATACCATACCTTCACTCATCGTCACCGGTATTGCCGTGCTGTTGTTGTCGGTGGGATTGCTCAATTTCCTTCACTTCCTGACTGGTACATTGTTGAACCGCACCCGCGAATACAGTATGCGCCGCTTGTTGGGATGCCGTCGGAGAGACCTTTTCGGTTTGCTCTTTACCCAGATGTTCATGATGTTGCTCGCTTCAGGATGGCTTTGCAGCTATGTATTGAGGGTGATTGACGTGAATGCTCTGATGCCAGCCGACATCATCATGCCTGTAGCCAATCGTAGCAAACTGTTGTGGGAAATGGGCGAATACCTTGGTGGATTGCTTCTGCTTTGCACCCTCATCTGCTTGGGATTGACGTTCTACATCCACCACATCAGCATTCAGCGCGGCATTGTGGGCAACACCGCCCTTCCGCGTCACCATCGCCACCTGAGCCGAAACTTTATCCTTGGCTCCCAGTTCTTTGTATGTTGGCTCTTTGTCAGCCTCACGGTGGCTCTTTTCATGCAATCACGCCTCACCCGTCACTCGGTGTTCGATTCACTCACAAACGAGGAGAAGGAGCAGATTCTTTCCGTGTCGCTACAAACCGACCTTGTCTCTATCCCCTTCCAGGAAAAGCCCGTGGTGTGCCAGCGATTGGCCGCCCATTCGGGAGTGAAGGAGATGATGGAGCATCATCTTAACTTGTTATCGGGAGCTAATGTCCCTGGTACAGTAAAGGACGAAGAGGGAAACATATTGTTGGATACGACATCCGACAAAACCAGTATTCTGATGGCTTCCTATGAAACGGTGCCTCCCAAATTCTTCCATTTCATGAATGTAGAACTGGTGCGCGGCACTTTCCCACAAAAAGATAAAGAAGCGGTAGCAGACATGACATTTGCTGAAAACTTCGGAGAAGACATTATAGGGAAGACCTTCTATCTGGAAAACCACATGATGGGTTACAAGGTGACGGGCATTGTGCGCCATGTGTCAAGCCGAAACTACACGTATAATATATCGCCATCGACGGCCTACTTCTATATAGTGGAAGAACATCAGCAAATATCGCCCCAGCGGGTTTACCTGAAGTGTTATCCCGAACAGGTGGAGGCGGTGCGCGAGCATGTCATCAAAGAGTTGCGCAAAGTTTTCCCTGAAAACGTAGAGCCAGAAATCTCTACACTGATGAAAGACATTGAAGAGGCTCATGGCTTTGAAATGCAGATGCAGAAGGTGATTCTCTTTTTCTCCGTCGTCTGTCTGATTATTACGCTGTTGGGCGTATATTCAGCTATCACCATCGACACCGAGCGCCGTCGTCGCGAAGTGGCCATCCGCAAGGTGTTCGGTGCCCGTTTCGGCAATATCCTGTGGATGTTCGGCCGGCGTTACTTCTGGCTGCTTGTCATCCCGGCCATCATTGCCTTCCCCATTGCTTATGTGGTGCTGTATTCGATGCGGATGAACTACGTTACATTCATCAACATCGGGCCGTTCTTCTGGTTGGGCATCTTCTTCGGCGTAGCCCTTCTGGTGGTGCTCACCATCCTGTGGCGCATCCTGATGGTGGCCCGCACCCATCCGGCAAACGAGTTGGCAAAGAGTTGAGTTTTGAGTTGACAAGTTGACGAGGGCCATGCGGAACTATAATCCCTCCTTGTCAACTTGTATCTTGTCAACTCGTCAACTGAATCCCTTGTCAACTAAACATCATTACAACTTGTCGGCATATATTTCTGCCATTACCTTCTGGTAACGGTTTTCCAGCTGAAGGAAACTTTGTCCCCGACGAACGAGGGTCTCCAATTCAACGAAGTACTCGTGCCACGAAAGCTCACCTCCATGCAACGCTTGGTTCAGGAGGTCGAAGGAGTGTTGCATCAGTGGCAAATCGTAAGCATCCATGGCACCACGCAAGGCACGGGCTTCGTTGTACAGGGCCTGCAGGGAAGCCTCGACGGACATGGCCAGTTCCTCTTGCTGCAGTTCGGCACTCAAGGCACGGGCACGGGCAGCCTTCACCTTGCCCTTATTGGCAAAGAGGGGAAGTGAGCCACCCACGACAAAGCCGTTGAACTCTTCGGTGGGAGCCGTATTGCGCCGGTATCCCACTTGCAGATGGGGCAACCACCCCTGCTTGTTCACTGTAACCTGTTTCTTGGCCACTTGGATGGTGGCATCGGCCTGTAGAAGCTCTTTATTGAGGGGAATCAGTTCGTCGCGCAGTGTCTCGTAGTCGGGCAACAGGGGGACCGACGGATAGTCACCGGCCACCATCTGCCCGATATAGACATTGCCGTTCATGGCCAACAGTTTCTGCAGAGCGGCACGATGGGCAGCGGCATTGTCGGCCAGTTCGGTACGCAGGGCCATCAGGTCGAGCTTGGCACGGTTCACCTCAAGGGCGGTAGCATCGCCTGCCTGCAACCGGGCTTCGCACAAGTGGGCCAAGCTGTCGGCATGGGTCTGCAAGAGGTGCAACAAGGAGGCTTCGCGATTCAGCCCAATCAGGTCGAGGCAGAGCAACTTGGCCTCCAGCAGTACAGCACGCCGTTCGACCATGTACCCACACTGGGCAGCATCGGCCAACAGGCGGTTGGCTTTGCCACGTGCCACATAGGCCGTAGGGAAATCGAAACCCTGCACCACGGTCAGTTCGCTCTGTTGCTGGCTCGTACGGTCACTGTTGAACAGATAGGCATAGTTCACCTCGGGATTGCCCAGATTATTCTCTGCCTTCGCCTCCAGCACCACGGCCTTCTCCATTTCACGGGCAGCCTGCAGGCGACGGTTGTTTTGCTCAATCTGCTCCAATACGGGGGCAATGGGGTCGGTGGTCTGAGCCATGGAGGAAGTTGCCAACAGAAGGAGGAGGAGACCCACCCCCTTACCCCTCCCTGTATGGAGGGGAGTGAATAGCTTTTGTATCAGTTTGGAGATATTCATAGCGGTTATATTATGTTTCAAAAAACAGGAATGCTTCCTTACGCTTAAATGCCTTTCACTTTCCTTTTGTTCATCATCAGGTAAACAATCGGTATGATGAAACCATTCAGGAAGGTAGATGTCAGGAGTCCTCCCAGGATGACCTTTGCCATGGGGCTTTGTATCTCGTTGCCCGGCAGGTCGCCATTGATGGCGAGGGGAATCATAGCCAAGGCCGATGAGAGGGCTGTCATGAGGATGGGGTTCAGACGGTCGAGTGACCCTTCCACCACGCTCTCATAGAGGTTCATGCCCTGACCACGCAAACGGTTGTAATTGGAAATGAGCAACATGCCGTTGCGGGTGGCGATACCGAAGAGCGAAATCAGACCGATGATGGCGGGAATGCTCATCTCTCCCGAAGTGAGAAGCAGGGCAAATATGCCACCTATCAGAGCCAAGGGGAGGTTGAGCAGGATGACGGCGCTCTCACTGGCGCTCTTGAACTCCATATATAATAACAGGTATATAATGATGATACTCATCAGCGAAGTGAGCAACAGGGTGTTGGATGCCGCCTGCTCGCTCTCGAACTGTCCGCCATACTCGATGTGGTAGCCCTCGGGCAAAGTAATCTCAGCGTTCACACGCTCCTGTATGTCGTTCACCACGCTACGGAGGTCACGCCCGCTGGTGTTGGCCGAGATGACCACTTTACGTTTCACATTCTCGCGACTGATGGTGTTGGGTCCCATGGCCGAAGTGACATCGGCCACGTAGCTCAGGGGGATGCGTCCCTCGGGAGTGTCAATCATCAGCTCGCGCACATCATCCATGCGGTCGCGCCGTTCGCCACTGGTGCGCACAACGAGGTCGAACGCCTTACCCTCCTCGTACACCTGCGACACCACTTCGCCACCCATATTCACGCTGACGAACTCGGCAAACTCGGGCAGGGTGATGCCATATCGTGCCAACATCTCGCGACGAGGCACAATCTTCAGCTCCGGACGCTCAATCTGCTGCTCGACATTCAGGTCGGCAATGCCCTCCACGTCCTGTACAGCCTCCTTGATTTGGTTACCCAGGGTGAACATACTGTTCAAATCCGTGCCAAAGAGCTTGATGGCAATGCTGGCCTTCGTGCCGCTCAGCATAGCATCGATACGGTGGCTGATGGGCTGGCCTATCTCAACGTTGGCACCTACGAGTGTGCCCAGTTTCTCGCGCACCTCAGCGGTCAGTTCTTCACGCGAACGGTCACGCAGGGTGAAGGGTGCCTCAATCTCCGAGGTGTTCACACCCAAGGCATGTTCGTCCAGTTCGGCACGACCAGTCTTCCGCGCTACGGTCTCTATTTCGGGGATGGTGAGGAGCAATTCCTCGGCACGGCGACCTATGCGATCGCTCTCTTCAAGGGATATGCCGGGCAATGAACTGACATTGATGGTGAACGACCCTTCGTTGAACGAAGGAAGGAAGCTGTGACCCAACGTGAAGAATCCCACCAAAGCACCGATAAAGAGGGCTATGATACCACCCAACACACTACGCTGATGTGCCAGTGCCCACTCAAGGGCGGTACGGTAGTGGCGCTTTAACCACACCACGAGACGAGCCTCTCTCAATTCTCCTTGCTTTTGGCTATCGCCTAACAGATAACTACAGAGTACAGGTGTCAGTGTCAGGGCTACTAAGGTAGATGCAAACAATGCAATAATGAAGGCAACGCCCAGTGGCACCAGCATACGCCCTTCCATACCCGAAAGGAAGAAAAGGGGAACAAAGCTGACAACGATAATCAGTGTGGAGTTAAGGATGGGCATACGCACTTCGCAACTGGCCGCAAACACTATATCTATAATGGACCGACGGGCCTCTACAGGCAATGCCCGATTGGCACGTAGCCTCTTCCACACATTCTCTACATCCACAATGGCATCGTCCACCAATGACCCGATGGCAATGGCCATACCTCCCAAGCTCATAGTGTTGATGGTCAGTCCCATGAAGTGGAGAGCAAGGACGGAAAAGACGAGTGCCAATGGCAGGGTGATAAGGGATATGATGGTGGTACGCACATTGGCCAAGAACAGTGCCAGGATGATGACAACGAAGATGGCACCCTCCAGCAACGAACTCTTCACATTGCCGATGCTGCTGTCTATGAATCGCGACTGGCGGAAAATATCGGTGTTCACCTTCACGTCGGGGGGCAGCGTGGCCTTTATCTCCTCCAGCGAACGGTCAATGCGCTCGGTCAGCTCCAGTGTACCTGTCTGTGGCTGTTTGGTGACGGTTATCAGCACGGCCGGTTTACCTTCCACCGACGCACAACCGATCTTAGGCTCTTGGGCACCGATGCACACCTCTGCAATGTCACTCAAAGTGACAGGTACTGTCCCCATCCGCTTCACCACGGCCTTACCTATCTCCTCAACCTTTGTAGTCGAAACCATGCCACGCACGATGTACTCGTTACTGTGCTCGTAGAGCACGCCTCCGTTGGTGTTCACATTCATGTCGCGCGTGGCGGACAACACCTCATCAACCGACACCCCATAGTGACGCATACGGGCAGGGTCAATAAGTATCTGATACTCCTTCACATCGCCACCAAGTACGGCCACCTGTGCCACACCACCCGTAGAGAGCAGGCGCGGACGTATGGTCCAGTCGGCCAACGTACGCAAGTCGAGCATTGAAGTACTGTCGGCCGTCAAACCAACAATCATCAGCTCACCCAAGATGGACGATTGAGGTCCCAGCGTGGGTTTGTTCACATTATCAGGCAACTCTTCGGCTACAATGGAAAGCTTCTCCGACACAATTTGTCGTGCCAGGTATATGTCAGTGCCCCAATCAAACTCTACCCACACGATAGAGAAGCTGTTTGTCGATGACGAACGTACACGACGCACGTATGTGGCACCATTGACAGCTGTCTCTATGGGGAAAGTCACCAATTGCTCCACCTCTTCGGCGGCCATACCATTGGCTTCGGTCATCACCACTACAGTGGGCGCATTCAAGTCTGGGAAGACATCCACCTCCGTGTGATATGTAGTATAAAATCCACCCACCATCACCAGTATGCTGGCAACTACTATCAGCAAGCGGTTGTGGAGCGAGAAATGTATGATACTGTTCAGCATAATGTTATAAGCTAACTTGACCTTTGTCAACTAATTTAATGTTCATGACTATGTCCCGGTATCGCCTTACTTACCGATGCCAACCGAACATGGTAAGCACCTTGTATCACCACCCGCTCACCAGCATGGACACCTGAGAGCAGTTGCACTTCGCGCCCATTGTCAGCCCCCAACTTCACCTCGCGACGCTCGTAGCACTCTTCGTCCAACTGGACATAAGCAAAATATACCCCCTGCTCCTCGGTCAGCGCCGTGTGGGGCACACTTAACACATTGGGCATCTCGTCAGAGAGCAGCCACACCTCGGCAAACGAACCGGGGACAAGCTCCGTGCAGTTATCCATCTCAAAGGTCACAGGCAGATAAAAACCCTGTTCGCCAGCCGCACGGCCATAAGAGAGCAAACGGCCATTCAACTCGTCGAGCGCATACACCTTATCACTGTAAGTGGTGCGGAAATTGGCCGAACGGATACGTCCAAGTGCAGCATAGTGACGCTCGGGCACATCGGCACGCAGGTAGAGGCGATTACCCCGTGTAATGGTCAGCAACGGTTGTCCCACACTCACATAGTCGCCCTCCTTCACCATACAATTCTTCAGGTAGCCACCCATGGGAGCCTCTACGCGCAATCCTCCTTCGCTGGGACGATCGGCCTTCAGCGCTTCGTAGGTCAGGCGGGCATTCTCGTAAGCCTCCTTAATGCGATTATACTCCTTCTCAGAAACTATCTTATTGGCCACCAACGGAGTGGTACGTTCATACTCCTTCCGTGCTGTTTCGTAAGCAATGCGGGCACGCTCGACGGGATTTCCGTCGGCCATGTGTTGTGAAGAGACAGACATCAGCGCCATACCCTTACCCACCTGTGCACCACCAATCAAGGGGCGGCTGAAAGAAACAATGCCCGCCACAGGAGCCACCACTGTCTGCTCCTCACCTTGGGCAGAAAGCACCTCACCACTGACGGCAATGACTTGATGGAAAGGCTTGGTTGTAATCTGCTCGGCTACAATACCAGCAGCCCGTGCCTGATCGGGAGCAATGATAATTTCTCCAGCATGACCTTCGTGGGCATGGGAATCAGCAGTTTCATATTGATGTCCGTCATGAGTTCCTACTGCATGATGATTTTCCTCGTGATTGTGACCAGCCTCATGATTGTGTTCAGCTTCATGGTTATGACCAGCATGAAGTTCATGTTCATGCACGTCATGATTGTGGCTATCATGATTGTGGCCGTCGTGCTGATGACCTCCACAGGCCATCACGCATAGCGCTGTACAGCAAGCGCCTAACAGATTGAAAAAATGATTCATTATCTTGCTTTATCTTTGATTGCTAAAAAACTGTGCAAAGGTAGCAAGATCGTATTACAACTGAGTTGCAAAAAAGAATTAGGCGCAGATTAGGCAGAACTAATTGCCTGCCTTAATCCGCGCCTAATTGGTTTTTATAGTTTTTTACCAAATGGTCACACGCTCAGCCTTGGGTACGAACAGGCTGTCCTGTTCGGTGATGCCGAAGGCTTCGTACCAAGCATCGATATGAGGCAAAGCACCATTCACGCGCCATTCGCCCAATGAGTGGGGATCGCTCTTGGTGCGACGGTGAATTTCAGCCTCGCGGATGTTGCCAGCCCACAAATTGGCGTATGCCAAGAAGAAACGCTGTTCGGGAGTGAAACCATCCTTATCAGCCAAAGGTGCAGCGGCTGTAGCATTCTTGAAGGCCTGGAAAGCAACCATCAGGCCTCCATGGTCGGCCAAATTCTCACCCAAGGTAAGTTTGCCATTACCCTTCAAACCTGGGAGTACTTCGATGTTGCTGAAGAAATCGTCCATCACCTGGGCACGCTGTTGGAAACGCTCAGCATCGGCAGCTGTCCACCAGTCGCGCAAGTTGCCCTCCTTGTCGAACTGACGGCCCATATCGTCGAATCCGTGAGTCATTTCGTGACCGATTACCACACCGATACCGCCATAGTTGAATGCATCGTCAGCAGCCATATCAAAGAAGGGCGGTTGCAGGATGGCTGCGGGGAAGCAGATTTCGTTGGTAGTCGGGTTATAGTAGGCATTTACCGTCTGCGGAGTGATAAACCATTCGTCGCGGTCAACCGGCTTGTTATAGTTGCGGGCCACCATATCGCGCATCTCCCATTCGCTGATGCGACGCACATTGGCCAAGTATGAATCGTCGGCAATCTCCAATGAAGAGTAGTCCTTCCACTTGTCGGGATAGCCCACCTTCACGTAGAAGGCATTCAGTTTTTCGATAGCAGCCGCCTTGGTGCTGTCGCTCATCCAATCTTGAGCCATGATGCGCTCACCCAATGCCACCTGCAGGTTCTTCACCAGGTTCACCATACGCTCCTTAGCCTCAGCGGGGAAGTATTTCTTCACATACATCTCACCCACAGCCTCGCCCAACGAACCGTTTACCACACCGATAGCACGCTTCCAACGGGGCTGCTGTTCCTTACGGCCTGAAATGACCTTGCCGAAGAAATCAAACTGGGCATCGCGGGTCTCATCGCTCAAGTAGCTGGCTGCCGAACTGATGGTTTTCCATTCGAGCAATGACTTCAATTTCTCTACAGGCACGGTAGCCAACACATTGTTGATTTCCTTCAACTGGTCAGGATGTCCGAAGTCGAGTTGCTTCAGGTCGGTGATACCCATTGTAGCAAAGAACTTGTCCCACAAGATGTCGGGGCAAAGGGTCTTCACCTCGTCAAGAGTCATCTTCTTGTAGTTTGCTTCAGGGTCGCGCATCTCTGTAGCACTCTTGAAAGCCTTGGCCAGGCGTGTCTCTATCTCCATCACATCCTTCATCTTGCGGTGTGCGTCTGCCTCACTGTTACCGAAGAGTTGGAACATACGCACGAGGTGCTGCTGGTACTTGTCACGGATGTCGGTGGTCTTCTCATCGGTGTCGAGGTAGTAGTCGCGTTGCCCCAAGGAAAGTCCGCCCTGACCGATGCTGACCAGATTGTTCTTGCTATCCTTGGCATCAGCTCCCACATAGAAACTGAACATGTTGCCCATGCCTTTGAGGTGCATATTGAAAAGCAGCTGCTGCAACTCTTCGCGTGTCTTTACGGCAGCCACACGCTCCAGGTCGCCCTTCAGTGGCTCAATGCCCTGTGCATTCTGCTTCGCACTGTCCATCACCACATTGTACAGGGTACCAATCTTCTGTCCCACACTGCCTGCTTCATGCGTCTGTGCCGCCAGTTCGTTCAGCAGAGTCTTCACCTGCTCTACGCTCAGTTCGTCCAGTGCCTCGAAACTGCCGAAGCGTGCATACTCGTCGCGCAAGGGGTGACTGTCTATCCATCCGCCGCAAGCATAGCGGTAAAAATCTGTGCCCGGAGCCACGGTAGTGTCCATGTTGGCCACATCGATACCCGATGTCATACTCTTTTCTCCTTTCTGATTACAGCCCGTTGCCAACATTCCCACGGCAGCAAGAGCCAAAACATACTTTTTCATTTTCTCTTTCTTTATCGTTAATTATATTAGTGAATGCTACAATTCGGCTGCGAAGGTACTCATTATTTACGGATAAATCACTATCTTTGCCGCCAATGTTAAGAGAATATAACTTAGGACAGAGACTATTATGAGAAATTGGTTATCAATCGGCATCATATTGTGGCTAATGACATGCTGTGCAGGATGTGAAAAGAGCGAAGGACAAAAGCCCCTGCTCCCCGACATACCGGAAGAGCCTATCGTCATTGTATATGAAAACGATGTACACTGCGCTGTAGAAGGTTATGCACAACTTGCGGCAGTAAGGGACTCGATAATGAAGGAGACGCCCTACGTGAGCACCGTGTCGTGTGGCGACTTTGTGCAGGGAGGTCTGGTGGGCAACATCTCACAAGGGGAATACATCGTGGATATTATGAACCGCGTGGGCTACGATGTAGTGACACTGGGCAACCACGAGTTTGACTACGGCATGGAGCAACTGTTCCGCCTGACGGAGCGGCTTAATGCTACAGCAGTGTGTGCCAACCTGCGGGACATGCGGATGGAACGGTCGATGTTTGCCCCCTACCATATCATACGCTATGGGCAGACTGACGTGGCCTTCGTGGGCCTGCTCACCACATCCACCCCCACCAGTACATCGCCCCTCACGTATCAGGACGAGGAGGGGAACATAATCTACACCTTCATGAAGGAAGAGTTTTACCACCATGCCCAGCAACAGATTGATGCTGCACGTGCCAAAGGAGCCGATTACGTGGTGGTACTCTCTCATTTGGGGGACATTCCCGACGAAGACAATCCGACCTCACTCACATTCATTGCCCAAACAACGGGAGTAGATGTCGTATTGGACGGACACAGCCATAGTGTCATCCCCGACACACTCATCATGAATGCAACAGGAAATCCGGTGCAACTATCTTCCACTGGCACAGAATTCCAGCACATCGGACTGCTGAGCATCGGCACAGATGGCAAAGTCAGCACCCGACTGATTCCGACTGAAGGACAAGAGGGAAATACAGAGATACAAACCTACGTGGATGAAATAAAGGACAAGGTTTTCGAAAGTGGAATGAAAACGGTTGGAAAGAACACCGTGACACTCAATGCCACCGACGAGGAGGGCAACCGCCTGGTGCGCCTCCAAGAAATGCCGTTGGGCAACCTCTGTGCCGATGCCTTCTGCCATGTGTTAGGCACCGACGTGGCACTGATTAACGGGGGCGGCATACGCACCGACATGCCCTTGGGCGAGGTGACGTATAACCACCTGCTGGCCATCTTCCCCTTCGGCAACACGGCCTGCACGGCCACCCTCAGCGGACAACAACTGGCTGATGCGCTGGAGGTTGCAGTAAAACTATTGCCCGAGGAGAACGGCAGTTTCATGCAGGTGAGCGGCATGAGGTTCATGGTCAACCCACAACTGCCCTCGCCCGTTGTCCTTGGTAACGACGGCCTCTTCTCCCACGTATCCCCCACCGCACCCCGCCGAGTGAGCCATATATATATAAGGTGTAAGGAGAGCGGCGAATACCTGCCCCTCGACCCCAAGCGCATATACACACTGGCCAGCTTCGACTACGTACTGAAGGAACTGGGCAGCGACGGCATGTTGCGCTATGCCACCCTCACGAAGGACAACTTGGGCTTGGATGCAGAAATCCTTGCCACCTACATAGGGCAGTATCTGGGGGGCACTATCGGTGCCCCATACGATAGCGTTGAGGGAAGAATCGTAATCAGCTACGAGTGACAGGCTTACTTCGCCTGCCACTTGCAACGCACGGGCGAGAAGATTTTCTCTTCCTTCTTCAGCGTAGCCATAGCCTTATCGACCTCCTTCTTGTCGAGGCCGGTCTCCTTTGCCAATGTGGTGGCATTCACGGGAGCATCCAGCTCCTTCATCTTTGCCAATACAAGTTCTACAGTATCCATAATCTTATTCTATTTATTGGGTTGATAATTCATTGATAAAATATCGTATAGCCTCCAATAATGGCAGCAAATCATTTTTTATCACAGACAATACAATTTCTGCATCTATATCAAAATAACCATGAGCGATATGATTACGGATACCAATAACATCTTCCCACGGGATTTCAGAACGCTCAGAAAGCAAATTTCCTCCCGTAATCCTATTTATCTGATGTATTCCCTCACCTATCGCTTCGATAAGCATACAATTAGCAGCCAATTTCTGCATTCCTTCTGGAGACAAATAGTAATCATCAACAGATTTGACAGAGTTATTCCATTCCTGCAATTGTTCGATGGCTTTTTCTATCTGCTTAAAAATAGAAAGTACACGCAATCTGTTATTGTATGACGTAAATTCCATCATTCTCTATTTCTTTCAAAAGGTAAGGATTGATATGCTTATGCATTCTGACCACATCCACTGAACATCCCAACAACGATTCGAGAAAACGTTTCAACCGCACTAACAAATAAGCACTCGGCTCCATTTCCACACATACATCCACATCGCTACCATCCCGTTGTTCGTCACGCGAAACAGAACCGAACAGGCGGAGCGAACGGATACCGAACATTTGTTTCAGTTCAATGGTATGAGCCGTAATCAGTTGGATATATTCAGTCTTTGTTTTCATTTAAATGCGTTTTGCAATTTATCTGATGCAAAAGTATGCATTCTCAAGGAGAAATGCAAAGTTCTTGAGAAAATTTATGTTATAAGTTACAATTCTTGCCCTGACTATTCTTCCATTTTGTGCAATCTGTACACATTCAGGTCATCTTCTTTTTCATCTATAGCCACTATCTTGCACAACAAGAAGTCCGACTGCTCATCAATGACATAAGGATAGGCCGATTGGGGAAGCCACACCCCGACTTTGCCACTTGTGTTCAGCAAATCCACCATCTTGTCACTGTGCGTCACGTATATGATGCTATCCGATGCATCTTCTACGTTGAATTGGTCGCCTTGGATAAAGCCTATCTTATCCACATGATAACTACTATATACAGAATACAACTCTTTATATCTGATCGAAAAATATTCAGTCTTGCTTTGTTTGTACTGGAAGTACTCAGTTGCACAGGACACAAGTTCATCCTTGTGACTGTAATAAAGCAGGAATACCATTGCAACTACCGTAACCGTGATAATAATTCTTTTATTCATATACCGCTCAATTATTTAAGTTATTATTTGATTTTCGCATGTAGAAATGCCTATGTTCTGCATTCTGATTATCTCTGTCATTCTATATATTATTGATATTATTAAATCTCTTTTTGTGACAAATGTATGCAATTCTGCCTATCCGTCAAAGGAATGTACGCGGAAACCGCCTGACAATAACCTTTATAAAAGGTAGGTGACAATATTTAACAAGTTGTCAACTCGTCAACTAATTCTCACCCTTTGCAAATCTCATCCGCCGGACGGGCCGTCGCCGTCTTCCACACGCGCCAGCCGATGCAGAGGGCGACAAGGAGAGCAACGAGGAGGAAGATGCCTACATAAATCCACCACGATATTTCGGTCTGCACCACGTATTGCTCTAGCCACGGCTTCATGCAGGCAAAGCCGATGGCCAGACTCACGATGCTGACCGCTGATTGCAGGCGGTACTTTACCAGTTGCCGCCACGCGAGAGTTAGATTGTGCTGTATCATAATTCAAGCCCCCTCTGACTCCCCCCAAAAGGGGAGGACTCAGGGATTGTTTTAAGTTATATATTCTTTTTATATTTACTTTATTTTCAGTACTCTATGGTTTCTTTGAAATTCCCTTTTTGGAAACTACAGTTTCTCTTAAGATCATTTCACTTACGCTTAACATTGGTTGGATTTGCCTTTTCTTTACCAACGGAACGCTTCATTTTTTGCCTAAGAACTTTCGTGTCTCTGTGGCTCATCTTTCAGGCCCCTCCCTTGGGAGTTGTCAGGGAGGGGCTCCAGATTCTTACAAGTGCATCTCTTCCACCACCTGACCGTCGAACAGGTTGACGATGCGGTCGGCATAGCCGGCATCGTGGCGCGAGTGGGTCACCATCACTACGGTGCAACCTTCCTTGTGGAGCTGGCTGAGGAGGGTCATCACCTCGTGGCCGTTCTTTGAGTCGAGGTTACCCGTAGGCTCGTCGGCAAGGATGAGTTTCGGTCCGCCCACCACGGCACGGGCAATGGCCACGCGCTGC
>JAFXDG010000064.1 GCA_017521285.1 Bacteroidaceae bacterium
AGGCGGTCAATGTAAAGTTGGGTAGGGCCGTCAGGGATATCCAAAATAACATGGGCGTCCCATATCTTATCAAATAAACTTTTCATTTTTTTGTCACTTAAACTTATTTATACAATCAATATACGCTTCCACCGAGGCGGCAATGATGTCCGTGTTGGCACCGAATCCGTAGTAGATGTGGCCGTCGTACTCCACTTGCATGTGAACCTTTCCCATGTCGTCCGAACCTTTGCTGATGGCTTGGATGGTGAACTCTTTCAATATCATGTGGCGGTCGATAATCTTTTTCAGTGCCTTGATGGCTGCATCCACCGGGCCATTTCCACTGGCACAGGCTTCGAACTTCTCGCCACTGATGCTGATGCCGAGGCTGGCTACCGACTGGACACCCACACCGCTGGTCACTTGCAGGAATTCCAACTTGATGCGGTGGTTTTGTGTGCGGTCGGCACCGGCAAGCAGCATGATGTCGTCATCGTTGATGTCCTTCTTCTTGTCGGCCAGTTTGAGGAATTCGTCATACACCTTGTCAAGTTTTTCCTGTTCGAGGTCGATGCCGAGAGCGTGCAGGCGGTTCTTCAGGGCAGCACGTCCTGAGCGGGCGGTCAGTACGATGCTGTTGTCATCGATACCCACATCCTTCGGGTCGATGATTTCATACGTCTGTACGTTTTTCAGTACACCGTCCTGATGGATGCCGCTTGAGTGGGCAAAGGCATTGCGTCCCACGATGGCCTTGTTGGGTTGCACGGGCATGTTCATCAGCGAACTGACCATGCGGCTCGTGGGGTAAATCTTCTGTGTGTTGATGTTTGTCTCGATGTCGATGTTTTTGTGGCATTTGATAATCATGGCCACCTCTTCAAGGCTGGTGTTTCCTGCCCGTTCGCCGATACCGTTGATGGTCACTTCCACTTGGCGTGCCCCGTTGAGTATGCCCTCCATGGTGTTGGCCGTAGCCATACCCAAGTCGTTGTGGCAATGGGTGGAGATGATGGCTTTGTGGATACCATCCACATGCTCCATCAGGTACTTTATCTTCGCGCCGTATTCGTCGGGCAGGCAGTATCCCGTAGTATCGGGGATGTTCACCACCGTAGCACCGGCTTTGATGGCCGCTTCGATGACACGTGCCAGATATTCGTTCTCCGTGCGTCCCGCATCTTCGGCATAAAACTCCACATCCTCCACGTAGCGCTTGGCATATTTTACTGCAGCTACAGCCCGTTCGATAATCTCTTCGCGGTTGGAGTTGAACTTGTACTTGATGTGTGCATCGCTGGTGCCGATACCCGTATGGATTCGCTTGTGTTTAGCAAACTTCAGCGCTTCGGCGGCCACGTCGATGTCGCGCTCTACGGCGCGGGTCAAGGCACAGATGGTGGGCCATGTCACCGCTTTTGAAATCTCGATGACCGAATTGAAGTCTCCTGGACTTGATACGGGGAAACCTGCTTCAATGACATCCACGCCCAACAGCTCCAGTTGTTTGGCCACTTGAATCTTTTCTACTGTGTTCAATTGGCATCCGGGCACCTGTTCGCCATCGCGCAGTGTCGTGTCGAAAATGAATAATCTGTCGCTCATTTGTCTATTCTTTATTTTTCTTAGGTTTGAAAAAACTTTTTTCTCTGTAGGGTAATAAAAAAGCCTTTCACACGGGGAAGTGAGAAAGGCTTTTCATAATCTGTATCGCATTCATACAACGCTTCAACATACCGCACAACACTCACCTCCCACCGGTCGCTCCAGCAGAATAATAATGTTTAGCAGGTTAATGTTCAGCAGTTGCTTCATTGTCTTCTTTTCTTTTTGGGTTATTGATTAAAAACGGCGCAAAGGTAGAGATTATTTTCGAACGGCAAAAGAAAAATGTCAGTTTTTTCAATGAAAAGCTGACATTTTATAAGGTTTTATATTAAAAGAGGGAAAATTTGTCTTTGTTTTGCCTTGATTCGGAAGGTACAAGCGGGAAATTCCTCACCATTCACAAGGTTGGGCATGGCCACTTCATCCTTTATTTATTTAAGCCTCTATCGATGTTCTCATATTTATACGTGGAAGTTCACTTATTCGTCCGCAGAAATATACCTGTTCTTCTGCACCCTTTTAACTTAAAATATATAGTGTAGTGCCGCACTACACTATATCGTAGTGCCGCATTACACTATAGTGCAATGCCGCACTACACTTTCATGTTCCTTCTATTCCTTTTTGCCTTTTTAGTTGTTTGTTTTCACTTCTTCTTCGGTTTGTCAACGGACGGATTGCAGAAGTAGCCGGCTCGTTTCAAAGTTCTCCGAGAAGTTTTTCGTATGTTGCCTATATATATAATAAGGTATAGGTGGATTGTTACATATCATCCAGACTCATTCCCACATACTCGGCCTTGAAACGCTTTTGTTTTTGTATGGGTAATGATTTTATAATCAGCTGATTTCGTTTTGCAACACACGTTACTGTAACCGTGGTTGCGAAAATATGAGTTTAATTTGGAATAACCAAATGGCAGGCAGAGTATTTTGATTTTTAGTTTGTTTTTTGCTCTCCTTTACATCTTTTTCTGCAAATTTGCATCTTTAAGGTGAAACCAAATTGAATGAACAACAAATGAAAACATCAGTCAAAACATTTTCTTTTTTCTTCCTTCTTTTGGCAAGTTTATCGGGAGAAGTACAAGGGCAACAAACAGGGCAGATGACAGACAATCCAGAATTAGTGCGTATGATGCAAAACTCAGAGGCACGAGTAAAGAACCAACAGAAGCAGTTGTCACCCTACGATGCGAATAGCAGAGGGAAGGCTCTGAGCCCGATGTTGCCCGATTGCAGGGATGTGTCAAAGTTCAAGACGATTGACCAAGGTACACTTCGCATTTCTTATGCTTTCAATGCACAGAACATTAGAGAACCTATGACCTACGACGACTTGCAACGCCTGGAGATTGGTAAGAACTTTGTGAAGTATTACGGCTACTATGTCTTTGAAGCCGATTCTTTTGCTACTGCAGAACTGATGGAGATGAATAGACTTACGCACAGCAATATACCCTTTCCTGACGAAGGTATTGCTATGACCATCAATGGCAGACATCAAGGCTGGTCGCGCTACTTGTGTTCGGAGTTCATCAAAGACCTTACCAAGAACGAACTGACGGAATACTGCCGGATGCCGGATGCACTGACAAGCCACAACAGTTATTACACGGAGCCAACACCTAAGCAAGACTGGCAGATAAAGAATGAAACGATGATAATTGTGGGCTACACGTGCCAGAAAGCAACATGCAGTTTCCGAGGGCGCAACTATACGGCGTGGTTCGCCGTCGATATTCCCGTCAGTCAGGGGCCGTGGAAGTTCTGCGGTCTGCCGGGTCTGATACTGAAGGTAGAAGACGATGCAAAGGAGTACGTTTTCGAGTGCGTAGGCATCGAGCAGCAGAAGCGCCCTATCATACTGCTGGATAACTACAAAACCTACCGCAAGACCACTCGTACAGAACTTGACAAAACGCTGAAACGTATCTGCGAGAACTATTATCAGATAACAGGTATGACCAACGTCGTGAACAAGATATTACGTCCCTATAAACCGATGGAACTGAAATGAAACGTGTCACTTCCATCTTGCTTATACTCATTATCGGACTACTTTCTGCTTATTCCCAAACCGTGATTATTGGTACGGTGAGGGATAAGCAGAAAGAGGCCGTACCATTTGTTACCGTAACGATGCAAGCCAAGGGAGAAAGTACCATCGCGGGCTTTGCCTCTACCGATGAGGCAGGATGCTACCGACTCACATTCGACGGAAACACAGACTCGCTCACCATCACCGTCCGTGGCATGACGGTTGAAACCATGATGCGCACCGTACCCAACCGTTCCACAACAATCGACTTCATTGTGGACGAGAAAGCAAACCAATTGAAGGAAGTGAAAGTGACAGCCACCCCCGTCAGGCGTAGCAACGACACGCTGACCTACGTCGTGGGTTCGTTTGCGGGGCAAAGCGACCGCACCATTGAGGATGTGCTGAAGAAGATGCCTGGCATCGATGTATCGTCATCGGGAGCCATCACCTACAATGGAAAAGCCATCAATAAATTCTACATTGAAGACCTTGACATGCTGGGTGGACGCTATAATCTTGCTACCCGAAACATTGAGGCGAAAGACGTGGCATCTGTGCAAGTCTATGAGAATCACCAGCCCATTAAGGCTGAAAGCGTATTCTCCGACCAAGCTGCCGTCAACCTCCGCCTAAAGGACAGTGCCAAAGGAATCTGGGCCGTTCAGGCACTGGCGGGTCTTGGCTATAACCCCGTGCTCTACAATGCCGAACTGACCGCCATGCAGTTTGCCCGCAACCGTCAGCACATCTCCACATACAAGGGAAACAATAGCGGCCACACGGCTGATGAAGAACTGCTGAAGCATTATGACAGCGGAGCTGCGCTGCCTCAGACAGGAAGCATGTTATCTGTCTGCCTGCCAGGTACTCCAGACGTGGAGAAGAAGCGCTACACGGACAACTTGACCAACAGCGTATCGGCCAACCAACTTGTGAAGATAAAAGATTCGGAACTGACGGCCAACATCAACTTCTACAATGAACGGTTAGACAGGGAAGGCTACATGTCATTCACCCAATACCTGCCCGATGCCGCCACGCCTCTGGTTATTGAGGAAACCACGAGCAATACCGCCAAGGAGAATAATCTGGACGTGACGCTCGGCGTACAGACGAACAAGGACTTAGAGTATCTGCGTAACAGTCTGAATGTGAAATCATCGTGGAGTGATACCTATACGCACCTCGCCGCCAAGGAAGGAAAATATCAGCACCTCGACAATCCCTATTTCTCCGTCAGCAACGACCTGAGCATGATGAAACGCTGGGGCAAGCATTTGTTCCGTGTCAGCTTCAACGTGGCCTACAACAATCGTCCGCACGAACTTCGCGTCAGCCCCGCCTACTACTTCGGCAACGACTCTCTGCAAATGCTGAGCCAGGAGGTAACACAGAAGCACATCACCGTCAACCTCAGCACCTCTTATGGGCTGACGGCTGGCAACTTTACACTGAACTATACGCCTCGCCTGAACATGGACTTGCGCAAACTGACCTCCGCATTAACGGCGACAGACCGCCTCGGCAGCTACATTCCCACTGCTGACAGCATGAGAAACGACCTATGGTACAACTGTTACCAGGTGGGCATCGACCAAGACTACACCTACAAGAAAGGAAATGCCCTGCGCATGAGGCTGATTATACCGACCTATCTTTCCGTCATCACAAACAACAACCGATTGGTTCATAACTCTGTCAGCTACTGTAGATGGATTGTCAACCCCACTCTCACAGCAGACTACAGTTTCACGCCTTCTTTCAAGGCTGTGTCCAATGGCTATTACCGCAAGTCCTATGGCAACATGAGCGATGCCTACAAGGGCTATATCTTACAGTCCTATCGTAATCTTCTCCGCAACACCACCGACCACCTGCAGGAAAGCAACGGCAGCGGTGCTCGTATGGGATTAGAATATCGTGATGTCATTCGTATGCTCTTCTTCAACGTGAGCGGAGGCATTCAGCACAGCCATAAGAATCTTCTTTATGGCTATAACTACGACGGCATCATCGGTGTAAAGACTACGCTTGACCAGTCCACCAATGCCGACACGTACAGTCTCTTCGCAGGAGCCAGCAAGACCCTGAGTCTTTGGCACACTAAGTTAGAAGCCTCCGTAGGATGGAATCGCGGCAAGAGCGAACTGTTGTTGCAAAATGTCATCCAGCCGTTCCATACGAAGAGTTATACCGTCGGTGTTTCGTTCAACGCAACACCGTGTCAGTATTTTAACTTCGCATATAGCTTCGCGTGGATGAAAACAGAACAATGGGTGGGCAACGGCGACGAGTCTTTACCCGGCCTGCTCACACACTCGCATAATGGCAAGGTTTGGATATTCCCAACGGAGAGACTGAGCATTAACTTCAATGTCGATTATCGGTATTTCAACGAATTGTCCACTCCGAATATCGTATTTGCTGATGCTCTGATACGTTACGCATGCAAGACCGTTGATTGGGAACTGGAGTGCAGCAATCTTTTCAATGCTCGCCGTTACGTCGTGACCGTTCATTCCAACATGAGCACCAGTGTCAATAGTTGTCAATTACGTCCGCTTAATTTGTTGTTGAAAGTCAGATTCAAATTAAAGTGAGAAGTGAATTTCTTTTGTGAAATACATCTTTTTCCGCAACTTTGCATCTTTAAAGCAGAACGACCAATGAAAAGAATATGAATAAGAAGAGAAAACTGATGGAACAACTGGCCCGCCTGATGGAGGAGGAGAAGGAAGACCTCTACCGGTATGCCTGCTATCGGTTGGGCGATGAAGCCGAGGCAGAGGATGTGTTGCAAGAGGTGTTTCTCGCGTTGTGCGACAAGGCCCACTTGCTGGCCGAAGTGGAGAATATGAGGAACTACCTTTTTCGGACCTTGACCAACCAATGCGGGATGCTTCTGCGGAATCGGCAGAAGAGGATGGAGATGGAGTGTGACAATCTCGAGCAATTGCAGGTGCACGACCTTGCACCGCAGGACTTTGAACAGGAGTTCCGCTTGATTGACCGCCTGTTGGGCGAGATACCTGTGGAGCAAAGCGAGGTGATACGGTTGCACATTCATGGTGGGCGTACGTTTGCCGACATTGCTTCCATTCTGAATGAACCCTTGCCTACGGTGAAAGCCCGTTATCGCTATGGTATCGAGAAATTGCGTGACGGATTGCGGATGAATAAACTGATGTGAAAACCTTTAAATAGTGAAAGATATGAAAACGGAAAGAGACAATGAGAGAATGGACGAACAGATTGTAAACCTGTTGACTCCCAAACACGCCCCCCGGTGCAACGTTTCGTTCAGTGTGCCCGAAACTTCCAAGCGTGTATCCTGGTGGCGGTATGTACGCACCGTAGGAGTGGCGGCCGTGGTGATGATAGGAGTGTTCTTTGGTGCCAAAATCCTGATGCCAGGCGAAGCACGTGCGGCCCAGATTATCGACAGGGCTATGGCTGGAATGAAGGATGTGCGTAGTTGTCGGATGCAAATGACATGCAGCATACCAGGAAAAAGTGATGTGGCAGGAAAGGCAACCTACACCATCTTGCGAGCAGAAAAAGGAGACTTCAGTAGAATGGATTTGCAGGAGGAATCGGTGCATCCGCATCAAGCGACCTTCCTCTATACTCCCGACAGCATGAAGGTGTGGAGTGGCGGTGAATTGGAAATTGCAACGCTGCGAATGAATCAGGAGCATGACCTCAACAATTGGATTACATTAGACGTGTTGATGGGGAAGTTTGACGAGAATAAGAGGAATCTAAGTATTGTCCACGAAACGGACACTGAAATTACACTTCGTAATGACAAGCATGATTACAAATTCGATTACACGTTTGAAGGTGTATTCTCTAAAATTGACGGTTTGTTGAAGTCTTTTTCTGTCCATGGAGAAAGTAAATTGGATGACTACATCATGATCTTTCAATGCAATCGCATCGACTATAACATACCCCTCACCGTGAATGAGATAACGAAAGCACCATAAGCAAGTGCATTAATAATAATGTTGTATTAGTAAAAAAAAGAAAAGTGGAGCACGGCCGCGATGGCTATGCTCCACTTTGTTTGATCTTATTGGATGCATTTTTATTTCACCTTCACCTCTATCACACCACCATTGGGATTGAAGGTGACGAGGGCTTTGCCGTCGTTGGTAAGGGTGACAGAGAGTTTCTTGCCACCTTGCTTGGCGGAGAGTTTCCGGATGGGGGTATCACCTTGGATGACGAGGGTAAGCGGCTCGACGAAGAGTGACGGGTCAAGACGCATTGTTGGGGTAATGAGCAACAGGTTTTCTTTCGGACGGGCGATACCGAGCGAGGTGGCGCGTCGTTCGGCCGTATAAGCCGCCACTTCGTAGAAGGTGCCGACCCAAATGCTATCTTTCAGCGAAGCTACCATGTCGAGATGTTTCCACAAGCGTTGTGGGGTGCGGCCAAAGTTGTCGTATCCGTAGGTGATGCCGTGGGTCATGGCTACTCCCCAGTCGTGTGTGTCAATCATCCGGTGCGTCCATTCGGCCAACTCCTTGTCGTTTGACTTACTGCCCAATGAGCGTTGGAAAGTACGGGTGCCCACACGTCCTTTGTCCGAAATGCGGCGTCCCTCTGCTTTCTTATTGTTGTTCGGATAACAGAAGGTCAGTGCGGGTTTGCCAGTACAGGCCAAGATGGCACTGTCGTTCTTCTCGATATCCTCGCGTATCTCTTCGATGGGGAAGCGGGCGAAGTTCTTGTGTGCCCATCCGTGATTGGAGATTTCGTGTCCGCGGTCGGAGAGTTCGCGAAGGTGTGCCCACGTCATGCGTGTGGTGTCGGCTATGTGCGCGTCATCTTGATTGATGCTGTTTCCATTGATGAAGAAGGTGGCTCTCATGCCGCGCTTCTCGAACTCGGGACCTACCATCGTGTAGTGTTCCTTCAATCCGTCATCAAAGGTGTAGCTGATGGCACATGCCTTGTTGTCCTTGTACTTGGCGACAGATGCCTGCCACCCTTCGGCCGCACAACTGGTGGCGACCATCAATCCTACGAAGAGAGTTGTCAGTTTGTTCATATCAGATAGGTATTAGTCATTGATTCTCGTTTCCATATTCCTCCTTGATGCGGTCGAAGATACTGAACAGCTCCTCTACCGTGTCGGCGCGGAGCATGGCAATGCGGGTGTCGCGGAAGTTGGGAAGTCCCTTGAAAAGTGGGGTAGCAGCCAGATGGCGACGTATGTGCAGGATACCCCGGTATTCGTCCAGTCGGGCCACGCTTTGGAGAACCTCTTGGCGGAGTACGTCCATCTTCCACGCAAAGGAGGGTGGGGGAAGCTCTTCGCCCGTCTGCAGATAGTGCGTCACTTCCTTGAAAATCCACGGACGGCCGAAGCTGGCGCGGCCTATCATGACGGCATCCACTCCGTAGCGGTCGAAACACTCCTTGGCGCGTTGGGGAGTGGTGACATCGCCATTGCCGATGATGGGTATGTGCATACGCGGATTGTTCTTCACTTCGCCGATGAGTGTCCAGTCGGCTTCGCCGGTGTACATCTGGCTACGCGTGCGGCCATGGATGGTCAGTGCCTCAATGCCGCAATCCTGAAGTTGTTCGGCAAGGTCAACGATGATGCGGTGGTCGTTGTCCCACCCGAGACGTGTCTTCACCGTCACGGGAATATCCACCGCATCCACCACGGCACGGGTGATGGCCAACATTTGCGGTACATTCTGTAGCATACCCGCTCCAGCACCTTTGCCTGCCACACGTTTGACGGGGCATCCGAAGTTCAGGTCGAGCACGTCGGGGTGTGCCTGCTCCACTACGATGCGGGCAGCTTCCACCATCGGTTCCACCTCCTTGCCATATATCTGTATGGCTACGGGGCGTTCGTCGGGGCTGATAGCCAGTTTCTGCATCGTCTTGTTCACCAGTCGCACCAAGGCATCGGCGCTGGCAAATTCGGAATAGACCATCGCCGCACCAAATTCTTTGCACATCAGGCGGAAGCCCAAGTCGGTGACATCTTCCATCGGGGCCAACACCACGGGACGTTCGCCCAAGTCAATATTGCGTATCTTCATTCTCTATATTCTTGTTATGAGGAGCAAAAGTAGGCAAAATATTTCGATTATCTATCCGATGAGCGAAGAAACTCTGATATTTTTCCTAACTTTGCGGCCGTTATCATATAGTAAATTGAATCTCGTATGTAGATTTCTATGCCGCCTCTGTCATTCTGAACGTAGTGAAGAATGACAGAGACCGTCAAGGTGTTGGAATATAGATGATTCTACTTGCGGATATTGAAATGAAATTAGATGATTATGCCCACATTGAAAGATTTTGAGATAATGGCCCCTGCGGGGAGCCGCGAATCGTTGATGGCGGCCATCCATGCCGGCGCCGACTCCATCTATTTTGGTATTGAGAACCTGAATATGCGCGCCCGTTCGGCCAGCGCGTTCACCATCCACGACTTGCGCGAGATTGCCGCCATTTGCGCCGAGCACGGTGTGAAGAGTTACCTGACGGTGAACACCATCATCTACGACGAAGACATCTGTCTGATGCAGAAGATTGTTGATGCAGCCAAGGAGGCAGGCATTTCGGCCGTGATAGCAGCCGACGTGGCTGTGTTGGAGTATTGCAACCGCATTGGTCAGGAGGTGCATCTGAGCACCCAACTCAATATCAGTAATGGCGAGGCGCTGAAGTTTTATGCCCGCTTTGCCGATGTGGTGGTGCTGGCTCGCGAATTGAACCTTGACCAGGTGGCCGAGATTTACCGCACCATCCAGCGCGAGAACATCTGTGGCCCGCGGGGCGAGCAGGTGCGCATCGAAATGTTCTGTCACGGTGCCCTCTGCATGGCTGTCAGTGGCAAGTGCTACCTCAGTCTCGACAATTTGGGCCATTCGGCCAACCGCGGAGCCTGTATGCAGGTGTGCCGCCGCTCGTACATTGTGCACGACAAGGAGAGTGACATTGAACTGGAAGTGGATAACAAATACATCATGTCGCCCAAAGACCTGAAGACTATCCGCTTCATGGACAGGATGATGGAGGCTGGTGTGCGTGTGTTCAAGATTGAGGGACGCGCCCGAGGTCCCGAATATGTGCATACCGTGGTGAGTTGCTACAAGGAAGCCATTCAAAGCTATTTGGATGGAACCCTTACCGAAGAGAAGAAGGATGCATGGGACGAGCGCCTGAAGACCGTCTTCAACCGTGGCTTCTGGGATGGCTACTACTTGGGTCAGCGCCTTGGCGAATGGAGCAAAACCTACGGGTCAGAGGCTACCGAACGCAAGGTGTATGTGGGTAAGGGCATCAAGTACTTCAGCAACATCGGCGTGGCTGAATTCCTTATCGAAGCATCGGAAATCTCTGTAGGCGACAAGTTGCTCATCACCGGCCCTACTACGGGTGCCATCTTTATCGATCTCGACGAGATACGCTACGACCTCAAGCCTGTGCAGACGGCTCATAAGGGTGAACACATCTCTATCAAAGTGCCTTCGAAGGTACGTCCCAGCGATAAATTGTATAAGTTGGAGAAGAAGGGATAGACGGCGTAGATTCCACTTGGTTTTTTAGCGCTTCTTTTTCAGCCTTTCATTTAGCAGGTCGCACAATTGCCTCGGTTTCATGGTGAGATTAGTGACTTGAATACTGTCCTGTGCATTCATCATGGCAACATTCATCTTTCGGTAGATGCGGTCCATGCCCTTTGCTTCGCTCATCTTCTTAGTTTCCACGCTGGGCATGTAGTGAATGCGGATAACGGCTTGGGAAACATATAATCCAGGGTAAACAATAAGATCGAAATGATGGATATCAGTGAAGTGATATTCCTTAATTCTACCGACATTGTTGTCTATGACTTTATCTTCCGTGATGATGAGAGGTGGTTTATGCAACAGCCGCTCACGAAGAATAAGGAACAGAAAGAACAGAAATGCCGAACCTGAAAACAGCAGTAAACTCCAATTCCAGACCAGAGAGCCTTTGCCTTGGGAAAGTGGGATGATAAATACTATGGTTAATGCCAATAATACAAGAAGAACGGGCAGCATCGCCCAGACCTTGTGATATAATTTGATTTCTTTCATTATTCTGATTCAGCAGTCACGACTACCCGTTTTGAATTCAACATCAGTTTTTCTTTTGTTGATATTCCCTTTAAAGGTTCCATATCTGCGAAATCAGCCGCATTTCTGGGGATTACCGAATAAGCCTGTATCTCGTTGTCTTTTGCCAACAGAAGCACACATACATCGTCATACATTTCCACTCTATTTATAACATCATTTTCCATTTTGTGGGAGATTTTAAATGTGCTCTGTTCAAAATTATCGCCATAATAGGGAGGAACCACATAAAAACTGTCATAATTCTCTTGACACAATTGGTTGATAGTAAATGTGTCCGTGCTTTCCACACTTTCCATGGGAATAGTCATACGTCTGCTGTTCGCAGGGTAGCAGATAAGAAATATTCCAATACAAGCAATAACAATTGGGATAATAAACTTTTTCATTATTCTAACATTTTCAGTTCTTTTAGTAACTGATGGCAAAGGTACAAAAATAACTGAAGAGTGAAGAACGAAGAGTGAAGAACTTAATGGAATATGTTGGAAAACACAAATTCAGGTACAATTTACCATTTACAAAGTACAAGTTATGGGTATTGAAAGGTTTATTCGTTCGACGTTGAAGCGTTGAGTGCAAGGTCAAAGGTCAAAAGTCAAAGGACTAAGGTCGAAGCCATCTGCCATCGCTATCAGCCATCGCTATCAGCTATCGCCATTAGCCATAGCCAATAGCTGTGTTTGTCGCTTTCCTTTACATCCACTGGTAATAATTCCTACATTTCTAATTCCTCTCTATTTCATCAGAAGGGAAAGGTTTGTAACGAGTGATTTTATGCATATATATAC
>JAFXDG010000001.1 GCA_017521285.1 Bacteroidaceae bacterium
ATGCGTCGGAGTTGTCACTCTCAAGGATATAATGATGGGGCTTGTCGGTTCTGTCGATGAAGGCAAGGATGCCCCAAAACAGATAATGAAACGTCCCGGCAGTGAGGAATGGCTCGTCGATGGCCAGTGCTATATGCATGAATTCCTTGAATTCTTTGAGAGCGGAGAACTCTACAGCAATGAAGAATATACTACCGTTGCCGGGCTTTGCCTTAATGAGTTGGGGCATATTCCGGTTCCTGGCGAATCGTTCAAATGGCAGATATTTACATTTGAGGTTGCCGATATGGACGGGGCGCGCATAGACAAGCTGCTGGTACGTTTAAACAGAGAAATAACAGAATAAGACAATAGACAAATGAACAGAATTTTTGCAACATTTGCCATTGTGTTGGCAATGCTTCTTTTTACAGCCCCTGCCATGTCGCAGGATACTCTTTCAACAGTATCGGCTCCTGTGCCCGAAGCCGTGACGCTGCAGGCACCGGTTGACAATACTGCGGTTTCAGCAGGTGAGGAAAGTACAATGGAACGTCTCACACGTTTCTGCCTTGAAAATCTCAACTACAGTACCGTAACCCTCTTTATGGCTATTGAGAGTTCGTTCATACCTTTCCCGTCAGAGGCTGTAGTCCCTCCTGCTGCATGGAAGGCTGCGGTTACAGGAGAGATGAATATATTCCTTGTCGTTTTCTTCGCGACTCTCGGTGCCTTGTTGGGTGCGCTGGTCAACTACTACCTTGCCCTATGGCTCGGCCGTCCTATCATATACCGTTTCTCCAACAGCCGTATCGGTCACATGTGCCTGTTGAGCGAGGAGAAGGTGAAGCATGCCGAGGAGTATTTTGACAAACATGGCGCAATCTCTACCTTTGTAGGCCGTCTTGTACCGGCTGTGCGTCAGCTCATCTCTATTCCTGCCGGTCTTGCACGTATGGGCATAGCACGTTTCCTGTTATATACGACGTTGGGAGCAGGAGCGTGGAACATTATCCTTGCTGCACTAGGCTATTATATGTCAACATTCGATTCCTTGAAGACGGAACAGGCTGTTATGGACGCAGTAAAGGAGTACAGCAGCGAGATAGGTATCGTTTTTCTTGTTCTTGCCGTTGCCATTGTCGGTTACCTCATCTACAAGGGAGTCAAAGGAGGAAAGAAATAACCCTTAAAGAAAATGACTCAAAAGGCGAATTCAACTTGCAAATTCTTTTCCATTGTCTGCCGTTATTGTATGTATCAAGTCTTTTATAGGCTGCAACGCTTCGATGGTTTTCAAGGCTAGTGGGGCGGCATCTTTCCCCGAAAGCTTGCGGATCCATACCTTGTAGGTAAGCCTGTCGTTGATGGTGACAAGTGCTCCTTTATGGTTGCTTCCTATAACTGTAAGTTTACGCTTACTATCTGTGATGTCCGGGTAATTCGTGCCTAAATAATTGTTGGTGTTTTGTCTGCTCTTGAGCCCCGATTATATTCCAAGAATATAAGCCAACGAACCGATGCTGATTGCTATCCAGAGCAAAACCCCTTGCACGAGCGGCTTGATTCCAACTGCTTTTAGGACATCCGTAGAAAGTGATGCTCCGATGAAAAACATGGTAATGATGAGCCCTTTTCTAGCCAATCCGGAAATGGCTTTACCTACTTCGGGTACATTGTCCAATGCATAAGTATTGATTAGAATAGCTATAATGAACCAGAGGATGAACCAAGGAATACTGATTTTCCGGTCTTTTCCCTTGAATATAAACGATGTGACAAGTGCCAACGGAATGATCCATAAAGCACGGGTAAGCTTGATTGTTGTTGCCACTTGAAGCGCTTCCTCTCCGTATGCGGCACCAGCTCCAACTACAGAACTTGTATCGTGGATGGCAATAGCCGCCCATGTGCCGAATTCTTGTTCTGTCATGCCTAACCAATGACCGAATACTGGAAATATAAACAAGGCAATGGCATTGAGCACAAAGATAGTGGCCAGTGCAACGGACATGTCACTGTCTTTCGCCTTGATGACAGGGCCTACTGCTGCAATGGCACTTCCTCCACAAATAGCTGTTCCCGAACTGATTAAATAAGACGTATCTCGGTTTACTTTCAGGATTTTCCAACCGATGAATGTCCCGATAAGCATGGTACCCACTACCGAAACAATGGTAAACAACATCCCTTCCTTACCTGAAGCCAATGAAGCTTGAAGATTCATGCCGAAGCCTAGTCCCACTACGGAGTATTGCAAAAGCTTTTTTGATACTTTCTTGTTGAACTTTGGGTAAGCTTGTCCGCACAATAAGGCAAAAGCCAATCCTAGGAACAAGGCAAGCGGAGGAGTAACCCAGGAAGAAAATGCGGACATACCGGGCACATAGCCAGCCAACAAACATACGGTCAGTATGGAAAGAATCCCAGTGTATATTGCCTTGTTTTTCGTTTTCAGGAAAGAAATCATGTTTTAGATCGTTTTTTGTACGGCGAATTCAACTTGCAAATGCAATCGGATTCTAATTGGTTAATAATAAATTGTTTAAATAATCCTCTAATATTGTATTGACTTTTTTTATCCTTTCTTGTTCCTCATTATAACAATGCATTTATTTATTCGTTAGTATTCAGATTATCGCTACAAAAGTATTACAAAAAATGTATTTAAGCAAATTGTAAACACAAAAAATACAACTCATACAGGGATTATTCCTCTTCTCTCCTCCGTTGTTCCCGCTCCCACTTCGCGAGGAATTCTTCGCGATTGCGGATGTGGAAATGACCACCGTGAAACATCTCCTTCATTTCCAGCGAAGGGTAGAAGCGGAGTTTGGCCTGACGGATGTCATCTACAGAGCAATCGTGAGGACGCGCTTGTGCCTTACTATTGACCACGGGACGCAGGGTTCCTACTCCGGCAATATTGACGGCATGACCGGCCGAAAGCCACGAACGGAGGGCATCGCCCAACTCCTCGGCCACCATACGGGCCAAAGTGGGACGGACACCACGCACAGACATTTCGTGATAGGCCAACTTGTCGAACGAAATGACGGATTGCTTGCTCACCCGGAGGGAATACATCACCTCCTCTTCCTTAAAAGGTACAGGCTGACGGACGATTTCCAACGACATAGCAGCCTTTTCGATTTTACCGATTTCCTTTTTCATGATTCATTCAATGGACTTCTGTTAAACATCTGCAAATATATAGTTATTTTTCCATCCGGCCATAGAAAAATAGGAAAAGTGTAGTGCGGCACTGCACAATAGTGTAGTGCGGCATTACACTATAGCGTAGTGCGGCACTACACCCTATATTTTAAGTTAAAAGAGTGCGGAAGAACAAGCATACTCTGACAAGAGAATAACTAAAGGCAGATGGACGAATCGCTTTTTCAAAATGGAGCGCTCGGACATCTGCCAGCACCCGGTCAGGATAGGGGAAAATAGGGAAAGCTGAAGAATGACACAGAGACGGCATAATTTGCAACTGGATTTTCGGACTGTCCCAAACAAACGAAGGGAGTCACTTCCAAAAATTCTGTATATATATAATAAGTACGCGCGAGAGAAAGAGTGTATTATTCACCAAAAGTGGAAAAATTAGATAATTAATAGGGGAAAAATTTGCAATTATACACATTCTTCGTAACTTTGCGCAATATTACTTTAAATAAGGTATAATTAACTAATAAATATACGTTATGAAGATTTCTCACATTGAGCATCTGGGCATTGCCGTCAAGAGCATTGAGGAGGCCCTTCCCTACTACGAGAACGTATTGGGACTGAAGTGTTACAACATCGAAACAGTGGAAGACCAGAAGGTACGCACAGCCTTCCTGAAGGTTGGCGACACGAAGATTGAGTTGCTGGAGCCGACAAGTCCCGAGAGTACCATTGCCAAGTTCATCGAGAACAAGGGTGCCGGCGTGCACCACGTGGCTTTCGCCATCGAAGATGGTGTGGCCAACGCACTGGCCGAGGCTGAAGAGAAGGGCATCCGCCTGATTGACAAGGCTCCGCGTGGAGGTGCTGAAGGATTGAACATCGCTTTCCTTCACCCGAAATCCACTCAGGGAGTGTTGACTGAACTTTGTGAATAAAAAGGAGGCAGACCCTCCCCCTACCCCTCCACAAGGGAGGGGAATAAAGAGTCAGTACACAACAAACAGTACTATATGAAAGGGAGGTTTTCGCAATCTACGGAAAGAAAGATAATAATCAGTTAAATAACAACAAAAACAAGGGACAGAACTTCTCACTCCCCTCCCTTGGGAGGGATAAGGAGGAGGGTCCCCATTTATCTATGAGCAAACAATTAGAAAGAATCAAGGAACTGGTGGAACTTCGCACCAAAGCCCGCATGGGTGGTGGCGAGAAGGCTATCGCCAAACAGCATGAGAAAGGAAAATATACAGCCCGCGAGCGCATTGCCATGTTGCTCGACGAGGGAAGTTTTGAAGAGATGGACATGTTCGTGACCCATCGTTGCACCAACTTCGGCCAGGAGAAGAAATCATTCTTGGGCGATGGCGTGGTGACCGGTTCGGGAACTATCGACGGACGTCTGGTATATGTCTTTGCACAGGACTTCACCGTGTTCGGCGGTTCGTTGTCAGAGACCATGGCACAGAAGATCTGCAAGGTGATGGACATGGCCATGAAGATGGGTGCACCCTGCATCGGTATCAACGACTCGGGTGGTGCACGTATCCAGGAGGGTATCAACGCCTTGGCCGGATATGCTGAAATCTTCCAGCGCAACATCCTTGCTTCGGGTGTCGTTCCTCAGATTTCGGGTATCTTCGGTCCTTGTGCCGGTGGTGCCGTATATTCTCCGGCTTTGACAGACTTCACGCTGATGATGGAGGGTACATCCTACATGTTCCTTACCGGCCCTGCCGTGGTGAAGACCGTGACGGGTGAAGATGTGACTCAGGAGCAGCTCGGTGGTGCCAGCGTACACTCAACGAAGAGTGGTG
This sequence comes from Bacteroidaceae bacterium, assembly GCA_017521285.1. Lineage (GTDB taxonomy): Bacteria > Bacteroidota > Bacteroidia > Bacteroidales > Bacteroidaceae > Phocaeicola_A. Next base: position 4,971 of record JAFXDG010000001.1, read on the forward strand.
TGACCCACTTTACGGCACAGACAGAGGAAGAGGGATTGGCCCTTATCCGTGAGTTGCTGAGCTACATCCCGCAGAACAATCAGGAGGAGGCTCCGCTCGTAGAGTGCACCGACCCCATCGACCGTGTGGAAGACTCGCTCAATGAAATCATCCCCGACAATCCCAACAAGGCCTACGACATGTACGAGGTCATCGGTGCCATCGTCGATGACGGCAAGTTCCTGGAGGTACAGAAGGACTATGCCACCAACATCATCATCGGCTTCGCCCGCTTCAACGGTCAGTCGGTAGGTATCGTGGCCAACCAGCCTTGCCGCTATGCCGGTGTGCTCGACTGTAACGCTTCACGAAAGGGTGCACGCTTCGTGCGCTTCTGCGATGCCTTCAATATCCCCATCGTTTCACTCGTTGACGTGCCGGGCTTCTTGCCAGGAACGGGTCAGGAGTACAATGCCGTCATCCTGCACGGAGCCAAGTTGCTCTACGCCTACGGTGAAGCCACTGTACCCAAGGTGACCGTCACCCTGCGCAAGTCATACGGTGGTAGCCACATCGTGATGAGCTGCAAGCAGTTGCGTGGCGACATCAACTACGCTTGGCCTTCTGCCGAGATAGCCGTGATGGGTGGTTCGGGTGCTGTGGCCGTACTCTATGCCAAGGAAGCCAAGGAGAAGGAAAATCCTGCCGAATACCTGGCCGAGAAGGAAGCCGAATACACCAAGCTGTTCGCCAACCCGTACAATGCGGCCAAGTATGGCTACATCGACGATGTCATCGAACCGCGCAACACCCGCTTCCGCATCATCCGCGCATTGGCCCAGCTGCAGACAAAGAAGCTGACCAATCCGGCAAAGAAGCATGGTAATATCCCATTGTAAAAAAAAGGGGACCCACCCCATCCCTCCCTGTGAGGGAGGGAGTGGATAGTCCCTGACCCAATTATTATTGATCAGAATATGAAAGAATTTATTCATAAAATGGTTAGCAAGGTATTCATCCCCCTCCCTCACAGGGAGGGATGGGGTGGGTCTTTCCTCCTCCTTCTCATCCTGCTTGCAGGCTTCACCTCCTGCAACAAACAGGAAGACGAGACCTCGAAAGTGGTACTGAACGAAGTGCTGAGCCTGAACGAAGGGAACTTCCAAGATGACTATGGCGTGCACAACGCATGGATTGAAGTTTTCAACAAATCGTATGGTACGGTAGATATTGCCGGATACAAGCTGGCCGTCTATAACGGCACAGGCGACACGGTTTTCTACAATGTTCCCAAAGGCGATGTACTGACAAAAATCAAGCCTCGCCAACATGCTCTCTTCTGGGCTGACGGTGAGCCAAACCGTGGAACCTTCCACACCACCTGCACACTCGACACAGCCCGTGTCAACTGGGTAGGACTGTATGACAACGGTGGCAAACTCATCGACCAGATTGAAGTGCCTGTCCTCGAAGCAGACCACTCGTATGCCCGCATCAATGATGCCAATCCCGAATGGGCGGTAAAAGGTGGCGACAAAGCCAGCAGCTACGTGACCCCCAGCACCAACAACATGACCATCGAGAAGAACGAGAAGCAGGAGAAATTTGCCTTACACGATGCCAGCGGTATCGGTATGGCCATCACCGCCATGCTTGTCGTGTTCAGCGGATTGATTATCCTCTACGTATCGTTCCGCCTGCTCGGATTGGGTATGCAATCCAAGAAATCAACTGAAACAAGTAAAACTGAAACAATGACAGAAAACCAACCCGTAGCCAAAGCCGAAGGTCAGGAGGGAGAGGTTTACGCCGCCATCGCCATGGCGTTGCACGAAGAGATGAACAACGTGCACGACATCGAATCGGGCGTACTCACCATCACCCGCCGCACATCGGCATGGAATGCCAAGCACTTGATGCTGAGAAAATAAAAGGAAAGGGAGGGAACCCTTCCCCTGCCCCTCCACAAGGAAGGGGAGCAGATAGAATCCATAAACGATTTCAATCATAAAATAACTACTTAATTAACAAACGATCCACCAAAGTTTTCACTCCCCTCCATACAGGGAGGGGCAAGGGGGTGGGTCCAAAGAAATAAACTATGAAAGAGTATAAATATACCATCAACGGTAACGAATACAAGGTTACCATCGGAGAGATTGAAGGCAACATTGCCAATGTGGAAGTGAACGGAACTGCCTACAAGGTGGAAATGGAGCAGAAGGAAGAAGCTCCGAAACCCGTAGCACGCCCTGTAGCACGTCCCGCCGCAGCGGCTCCTGCTGCTCGTCCGGCAGCTGCCAGCACAGGCAAGTCTGCTGTGAAGAGTCCGCTGCCCGGTGTCATCCTCGACATCAAGGTAAACGTGGGCGACACGGTGAAGCGTGGCCAGACTGTCCTCATCCTCGAAGCCATGAAGATGGAAAACAACATCAATGCCGACAAGGACGGAAAGATTACAGCCATCAACGTGAAAGCCGGCGAATCAGTGCTTGAAGGCACAGATTTGGTAGTGATTGAATAAAATAAAATCGAACACGGACCTCATCCCAACCTTCTGGGTCCTATCCCTGCCTTCCCCAAGGGGAAGGAATAAATAGTTCTAACAATAAATAGCAGACAATTTACTCCCCTCCCTTGTGGAGGGGCAGGGGGAGGATCCCGAGAGATAAGGGGGAGAGTTCTAAAAAAATCTATTATGGGAGAATTTATTAATTTCCTGACCAACAACCTCGCGGACTTCTGGACGTACACCGGTTTTGCCAATGCAACCACCGGGCATCTCATCATGATTCTCGTAGGTTTGTTCTTCATCTACTTGGCCGTAGCCAAAGAGTTTGAGCCGATGTTGCTCATCCCCATTGGTTTCGGTATCCTCATCGGCAACATTCCGTTCAACACGGAAGCAGGACTCAATGTCGGCATCTATGAGGAAGGTTCCGTCCTCAACATCCTCTATCAAGGTGTGACCTCCGGCTGGTATCCACCGCTCATCTTTCTGGGCATCGGTGCCATGACCGACTTCTCGGCACTTATCTCCAATCCCAAACTGCTGCTTGTTGGTGCGGCCGCCCAATTCGGAATATTCGGTGCTTACATGATTGCCATGGCCATCGGATTTGAGCCAAGTCAGGCAGGTGCAATTGCCATCATCGGTGGAGCTGACGGCCCGACGGCCATCTTCCTTTCCTCGAAACTTGCCCCCAACCTGATGGGAGCCATTGCCGTAAGTGCCTACTCCTACATGGCCCTTGTACCGGTTATCCAGCCACCCATCATGCGCCTGCTCACAACGAAGAAAGAACGTCTGATGCGTATGCCGACCCCGCGCAAGGTTTCACACACCGAAAAGGTCATCTTCCCCATCGTCGGCCTGCTCCTCACCTGCTTCCTGGTACCGAGTGGCCTGCCCCTGTTGGGTATGCTCTTCTTCGGTAACTTGCTGAAAGAATCTGGTGTGACACGCCGCTTGGCCGAGACTGCCCGTGGCCCGCTGATTGACACCATCACCATCCTGCTCGGTGTCACCGTAGGTGCTTCCACCCAAGCCAGCGAGTTCCTGACAATCGACAGTATCCTCATCTTCGGCCTCGGTGCCTTGTCGTTCGTCATCGCCACCACATCGGGCGTGCTGTTCGTCAAACTGTTCAACCTGATATTACCGAAGCATAAGCGCATCAATCCGCTGATTGGTAATGCCGGTGTATCAGCCGTACCCGACTCGGCCCGTATCAGCCAGACCGTCGGCCTCGAATACGACCCCACCAACTACCTGCTCATGCACGCTATGGGTCCCAACGTGGCAGGTGTCATCGGTTCGGCTGTAGCTGCTGGTATCCTGCTCGGATTCTTGATGTAATAGATTTAGGCACGGATTGTGCGGACTACACGGATAAGTCAAACCCTTTCGGGGATAAAACAGAACCGTGTTAATCCGTGGAATCCGTGCCTAAATCCATTTTGACTTCACCCTCTTTTTTTATGTCCATTCGGACTGTTTGCACAGAAGAATTCAAGACCTCACATATCCATCCATTTTGAAGCCTACGATTCAGCTTTGCTAACAAAAATTTGTTGGCTAAAGCCCGAATTTCCGGCAAAGCAAATTTAGAGGAGCCACATTAAATGCTTTTTTAAGGGAAAAATCTAAAGTTTTCCCTTTTTTTTTTGCTGCTTAATAAAATAAGGTGTAACTTTGGGAGCCGCTAAGATATTCGGCGTAAAAAAGTTTACATTTATTAAACCTTAAAATAATAGACAAACTATGAGTTATTTGCGATTTGACAAGACGCTGATGACCAACTTGGAAGAGAGCCTCCAAAGGGAGATTCTGCGCACCAATCGGTCTGGCGCCTATCACTGCTCTACCATCGTGGATTGCAACACGCGCAAGTATCACGGCTTGCTCGTCATCCCCATCCCCGAGATGGACGACGAGAACCACGTGTTACTGTCGAGTTTGGATGAAACGGTGATTCAGCATGGGGCAGAGTTCAACCTGGGACTCCACAAGTATCAGGGAAACAACTACAGCCCCAACGGACACAAGTACATCCGTGAATTTGAATGGGAAAAAGTTCCTACAACCATCTATCGCGTAGGCGGTGTGGTGCTGAAGAAAGAGAAACTCTTCGTTCACCACGAGAACCGTATCCTCATCCGCTACACCCTGATGGAAGCCCACTCGGCCACCACACTGAGACTGCGTCCTTTCCTGGCATTCCGTAGTGTACGCCAATACACACACGAGAACAGTCAGGCCAGCCGCGACTACCAGTTGGTGGAAAATGGTATCAAAACCTGCATGTATCCGGGCTATCCCGAACTGTTCATGCAGCTGAACAAGAAGAACGAGTTCCACTTCCAGCCCGACTGGTATCGCGGCATCGAGTATCCCAAGGAACAAGAGCGCGGATATGCCTTCAACGAAGACCTGTACGTACCCGGATACTTTGAAGTGGAAATCAAGAAAGGCGAAAGCATCGTCTTCTCTGGTGGTGTGGCTCCGACCACAACCCGCACACTGAAGACAACCTTCGACAAGGAAGTCGAGGTGCGTGCACCACGCGACAGTTTCTACCACTGTCTGGTAAATGCAGCCCACCAATTCCATAACAAGCAGGGCGAGCGCAACTATGTGTTGGCCGGATACCCATGGTTCAAATGCCGCGCACGCGACATGTTCATCAGTCTGCCGGGTCTCACCCTGGCCGTAGGCGAACTGGACGAATTCCACAATGCCATGGAGACAGCACGCGAAGCTCTGAACGACTGGATGAACGAACGCCCGAGCGAGGCAAAAGTATATGAAATGGAGCATCCCGACATTCTCCTGTGGGCCATCTGGACCCTGCAACAATATGCCAAGATGGTGGGTGCCAAGCAATGTTGGGAGAAGTACGGCCAACTGATGGAGGACATCATGGACTACCTCATGAGCGGCAAACATCCCAACCTGTTCCTGCATCAGAACGGACTGCTCTATACCAACGGCACGGACAAGGCCGTAAGCTGGATGAACTCTACTGCCGGCGGACGTCCCGTAGTAGCCCGCACGGGTTACCTGGTGGAGGTGAATGCTCTGTGGTACAATGCCCTGATGTTTGTCGCCAAGATGATGACGGAACAAGGCAATTCTGCAGAAGCAGCACCATTGGAGAAGATGGCCGAGAAGGTGAAACCCTCGTTCGTGGAGACATTCCTCAACGAATACGGTTATCTGCTTGACTATGTGGACGGCTACATGATGGACTGGAGCGTTCGCCCCAACATGATATTCACCGTAGCCTTCGACTACAGCCCGCTGGATACGCATCAGAAGAAACGTGTGTTGGACATCGTAACCAAGGAACTGCTCACTCCGAAGGGCCTCCGCAGCCTTTCGCCCAAGAGTGGTGGCTACAACCCCAACTACGTAGGTCCCCAGAACCAGCGCGACTATGCTTACCATCAGGGTACCGCATGGCCTTGGCTGGCAGGATTCTACTTCGAGGCATACCTGTGCATCTACAAGATGAGCGGACTCTCCTTCGTAGAGCGCCAGTTGATTGGCTACGAAGCCGAGATGAACTCACACTGCGTAGGCTCTATTCCTGAATTGTTCGACGGCAATCCGCCGTTCAAGGGACGTGGAGCGGTATCCTTCGCCATGAATGTGGCCGAAATCTTGAGAACATTGTACACATTGAATAAGTATAATATATAATATAAGGAGGAACCTGACTATGAAAGTATTAATGTTTGGATGGGAATTTCCTCCCAAAATCCTTGGTGGATTGGCCGTAGCCTCCTACGGTATTACAAAAGGCTTGAGTGTGCAGGGCGATGTGGAGACCACCTTCTGTCTGCCCAAACCGACAGGTGAAGAGGAGAAGTTCCTCAACATCATCGGCATGAACCAAGTGCCCATTGTATGGCGCGACGTGAACTACGACTACTTGAAGTCACGCCTCCAGAGCTACACTACGCCTGAGCAGTACTATGCCTTCCGCGACCACATCTATGCAGACTTCTCATACATGCATGTGAATGACCTCGGCTGCATGGAGTTTGCCGGTGGTTATCCGAAAAACCTACATGAGGAGATCAACAACTACTCCATCATTGCCGGAGTGGTTGCCCGTCAGCAGGAGTTTGACATCATTCATGCTCACGACTGGCTGACCTATCCTGCCGGAGTGCATGCCAAGATGGTGAGTGGCAAACCGCTCTGTATCCACGTACACGCCACAGACTTCGACCGTTCGCGCGGTAAGGTGAACCCCACCGTCTATTCTATCGAGAAGGATGGTATGGACCATGCCGACTGCATCATGTGCGTGAGCGAATTGACACGCCAGACAGTCATCAACCAGTATCATCAGGATCCCCGCAAGTGTGTGGCCATGCACAATGCCGTATATCCCCTGTCACAAGAACTTCAGGACATCCCCCGCGTGGAGCATCCGAAGGAGAAGGTTGTCACCTTCCTCGGACGTATCACCATGCAGAAGGGACCCGAATACTTTGTGGAAGCAGCAGCCCTGGTGCTCCAGCGCACACGCAACATCCGCTTTGTGATGGCCGGTTCGGGCGACATGCTCAATGCCATGATTAATCTGGCTGCCGAGCGTGGCATTGCCGACCGCTTCCACTTCCCCGGATTCCAGAAGGGCAAACAGGTATATGAGGCATACAAGAACAGTGATGTGTTCGTGATGCCGTCCGTATCCGAGCCTTTCGGTATCGCACCGTTGGAGGCCATGCAGTGTGGTACACCCTCCATCATCAGCAAGCAGTCGGGATGCGGTGAAATCCTTACAAATGTCATCAAGGTCGATTACTGGGACATCAATGCCATGGCCGATGCCATCTACTCCATCTGCACCAACCCCTCGCTTTTCAAGTATCTGCAAGAGGAAGGTATCAAGGAGGTGGACCAGATAACCTGGGAAAAGGTGGGCTTGCGCCATCGTGCCATCTATGACGAGTTAATCAGAAAAAATAAATAAATAAAACAATAAACAATGAAAACTATCTGTCTTTATTTTGAGATACATCAGATTATCCATCTGAAACGCTACCGTTGCTTCGACATCGGTCGCGACCATTACTACTACGATGACTACGAAAACGAACGTAGCATCACCGACATTGCTGAACGTAGCTATATCCCCTCGCTGACAGCACTTATTGAAATGGCAAAGAACAACGGAGGTGCATTCAAGGTAGCTCTCTCACTCTCAGGTGTGGGTCTCGAGCAGTTGGAGATGTATGCTCCGCGTGTCATCGAACTGTTGCATGAGCTGAACGAAACAGGCTGCTGCGAATTCCTGTGCGAACCGTATTCTCACGGTCTGTCAGCATTGGCCAACGAAGAGTGCTTCCGCGAGGATGTGGAGAACATGCGCAAGAAGATCAAGCAGATGTTCGGTCAGGACCCCAAGGTGTTCCGCAACAGCAGTTTGATTTACAGCAACGAAATCGGTGCCATGGTGGCCGACATGGGCTTCAAGGGTATGCTCACCGAGGGTGCCAAGCACGTGCTCGGATGGAAGAGTCCGCACTACCTCTATCACTGCGCCTACAACAACAAGTTGAAGTTGCTCCTCCGCGACTTCAAACTCTCTGACGACATCAGCCTCCGCTTCAACAACAGCGAGTGGAACGAATATCCCTTGTTTGCCGACAAGTATATCGGATGGATTGCCGACATGCCCGAAGAAGAGCAGGTATTCAACATCTTCATGGAACTCTCCGCACTGGGTATCAGCCAGCCGTTGTCAAGCAACATTCTGGAGTTCATGAAGGCTCTGCCCGCCTGTGCCAAGGAACGCGGCATCACCTTCTCTACCCCCTCTGAGGTTATCAGCAAGTTGAAGTCTGTTGACCAGATTGACGTACCCTACCCCCTCAGCTGGGTAGATGAAGAGCGCGACATCAGCTGCTGGCTGGGTAATGTGATGCAGCGCGAAGCTTTCGACAAGCTCTATAGCGTGGCCGACCGTGTACGCATCTGTACCGACCGCCGCATCAAGCAGGACTGGAGCTACATGCAGGCTTCAAACAACTTCCGCTTCATGACCACCAAGCAGACTGGTATCTGGCTGAACCGTGGTATCTACGATTCTCCCTTCGATGCCTTCACCAACTATATGAACATCTTGGGCGACTTCATCAGCCGTGTGAACTCACTCTATCCCGTAGAGATGGACAACGAGGAACTGAACGCCCTCTTGACCACCATCAAGAATCAGGGTGAAGAGTTGGAAATGCTGCAGAAGGAGAACGACAAGCTGCAGGCCAAACTTGCCAAGCTGGCTCCCGCACCTGCTAAGGCCAAGAAGGAGACAAAGAAAGAAGCCGCTCCCAAGGCCAAGAAAGAGGCTGCTCCCAAGAAGGCCGCAACAAAGAAAGCTGCCAAAAAAGCTGAGTAACAAGCAAACACCCTAAGAGGGAGAAATGACTCCCTTTCTGACAAAGTAAAGGTGCATCCACATGAATGTCGGATGCACCTTTTTTTATGAGAGGTTCTATAAATTAGCTTGAAAGGATTTGCTCCCGATTTTTGAGGATTTCAGATTCTTCGTCCTATCGTCCGCATTTGCAACCTTTGTCGTGTTGTAAATGGGGGCGGTTTCAATCAGTGCTTCATTAAGGTCTAATGAAGCACTGATTGAGCACCTAACGAAGCACTGATTGAGCACCTAATGAAGCACTGATTGAAAACCTAACGAAGTACTGATTGAAAACCCAATGAAGCACTGATTGAACAGGGACGCTTTCCTATTCTCTTCTTACAGCTCCGGTTACACACAAATGATGATAGGTTGAGACTAAGAGTTCGAGGTTCAAAGTTCAAGGTTTAAGGTTCAAGGTTTAAAGTTCAAGGTTTAAGGTTCAAAGTTTAAAGTTCAAGATAGGGTGTCCAGTTTGTTGTACCCTGTTTTTGCACTAATTCAAGGCGTAAGTATATGAGGTTCAGCAGTAACCACAACTCTCCCTCTGTTCATAGAGGGAGGGGACCACCGCCCCAAAAACCTGTGGGCGAGTGGTGAGGGAGTTGAAAAAAAAGCGAATAATCCAACGGAACTCCTCCACCGTACGCCATTCTTATTCGGGCGGCGGTCCCCCTCCTCTATGAACAGAGGAGGAGTTGTAGATACTCCTGCTACGGAAACGGGCTTTGACTATTCGTCATTGGCAGGATTTGTGAACAAATGAAGAATCCATGCAAGCAGCACATTCATCTACACTCCTAAGCGTAGCGTCACTTCTACACTCTTAGTTCTTGCTATTTACTATTGGAGGATTCTGTAATTTAGTTCCCTCCCTCACAGGGAGGGTTAGGGAGAGTCTTTCTTCGTTCTTCTCTCCCCCTTTAAGGGAGTTGGAGGGGGCTTCTACCACCTCCCTACACTCCCGATGATAAGCCTTCACTGAATTGACAGAGAGACAAGCCGCACGGGACATCATCTCTACATCATCCAACCCGAGAGCTATCAGGTAGCACATGGTCAGTTTCTTACGCTCCAGTCCGCACCTATCCAGCCTTTCAGCCAAGGCCGGATTCTCTTGTTCCAACAATTCCTTCAACATCGGCAGATATTCACTCGGACGGATGTCATACCGTGCCTGCACCTCTTCACCGTAGCGCAACTGCAACAGCATATCTACCGC
>JAFXDG010000065.1 GCA_017521285.1 Bacteroidaceae bacterium
ATCAAGCCAGGAGCCAGCGAGAAACTCGCGGAGGGCCTTCACCATCTCACCTGTCCAAATCTCCTTCAGAACACCGGCACGCATCACACCCGAAGGCATTGCTGTGCCTACTACTGCGGAAAGGGCATTCATACCAAGGGCACCTGCCACAGGGCTAATACCGACTACCGCACCGAATGCTGCTCCTGTAAATGCGTTGAACAGGACAGCCATAAGCATTGAAATCATTGCTTTCATTGTCTTCTTGTTTTTATTGGTTTGTACTCTGTTAATCCTCAATCTCGCACTCGATGCCGTACTCTGCCTTGTAAAGACGCTTGTACTCGGCAACATTCTTCTCGCGAAGCTCGAGAATCTTGTCTGCAGGAACCTCACTCAGTCTTGAATAGGTTACAGGTGCACCTGTAGGAGCACCGCCCTGGTGGCCGATAGTCTGGCTCAACTTCACCTGGGGTGTCATAGCTGCAAGTACGTTCTGCAACTCTTCAAGACCAATCTTCTTGCCGAGCTCGACAAACTGGTCCTTCTTGTCAGCAGCCAATCGTTTCTCACCGATGGCCTTGTCTACAGCATTGGTAATACGCTCAAGGACGAGCGACTCATTGTTCTTCTTGAGGTCTGTGTTCTCCGCCTTGGCGGTCTTCAGTTCCTCGATTGCTGCATTGATAGCAGCTTCGTCTGCCGTCTCCGGCAAGCCTAATGTTAAGGCTAAGGTTTTCTGATCCATTTGCTCTGGGTTTTGAAAATTGTTATTATTGAGTAAGGGCAAAGGACACTCTCCGTCTTTGCCAAGCGTGATACGCTTTCCATCTTTCTGCAGCACGATGGCATCGTCATTGGCACCAATATCCACAAGCGACACCTCAAAGAGTTTGCTCTTGGTGATGGTCGGGGAGGTCTGACCTTGCACAAGGTGCTGCTTGTCATCGCTGAGTTCCAGGATGTCGATGCCGACACTGACCATACGTAGGCTTCCGAACTCATACTGTTTCTTGCATCGCTTCGAGAGTTCCGAGGCACAGTCGAACATCAGTTCTCCCGTCACTTCATCATTCTCAACCTTCAGGTCCTTGACATACCCGATGACTTGTCCGCGCTCGTGCTGATAAAGCAGTACAGGGTTCCGGCAGTACTGCTCAACATTCATTCCTGATGTCAGCACGCGCGTTCCGTAACTGTTCAGGCTGTTGTTTGAAATTCGTACTCGTTTGCTCATATATTTTTTTTTCAAAAAAATGGAAGGTGGCATTTCCACCTTTGCGATGCAATATTAAGCCCTCTTTTTTTGCCTTCCAAAATAGTCTGAAACGGTTGCACACATCTGTGAAACGGTTGCATACTATTTTGGTAAAGCCATCGAAACCCCTCATTTTTGCACCAGTTGTTCAACATTTAACTTTTCATATATGACAAAGGCAGAATTGGAAAAAAAGAAATCGTTGGCACGCTCGCTATACCTTGCAGGAATGGAGCAGACTGAAATCGCCGACAAGGTAGGAGTATCGCGTGTCACTGTATCAAAGTGGTGTACTGCTGACGGCTGGAAGGAGGCGCGAGCTGCAAAACAGATTACGCGCCCGGAACTTGTAAATAAGCTCCTCCTCACCATAGACAAACTCATCGAGCAAGTAAATGCATCTAAAGACCCAATGATGATATCGGGACTTGGGGACAAGCTTGCAAAACTATCATCAGTCATTGAAAAACTCGACAAGAAGGCCAATGTCGTAGATGCCATTGATGTATTTATGGCTTTCAGCCGTTGGATGGAGTACCGTTCGCAGACAGACCCAGAGGTTACGCCCGAGTTGCTCAAAGCAATCAACAAGTATCAGGACAAATACATCATCGAGTCGATGAGCACAAACACATTGAAGTAGTATGACTGGACTCAGTGAATTAAAGAAGAGTTATGCCGAATGGCAGGAACACTGCAAGCATGTCCAGTCCCTCACAGACCTGTCCTCATTGGTAAATGAAACGCCATCACAGAAGGACAAGCGTATCAGACGGCTGCAGAAGGACTATGCCGCATTCTGCGAATACTACTTTCCACACTTCCTGACCTTACGGGACAAAACTACGGGAGAGGTGATCCGAACCGTTCACAACGCACCGTTCCATAACAGTGCCGCACTCAAGGTCAAGAACACCCCGAACCTGAAGGCTGTATTCAAGTGGCCGCGAGGACACGCCAAGTCAACTCACTTTGACATATTCCTTCCCCTGTGGCTGATGTTCCAGCCCAAGAGGCTTATCAATGTGATGGTGGTTGTAGGTAAGTCCGAGGAGAGTGCCATCGGTCTGTTGTCCGACATCCAGGCAGAGTTGGAATTCAACCAGCGAATCATCGCCGATTTCGGTGAACAGAAGGCTGTCGGCAACTGGCAGGAGGGACAATTCGTTACCCAGTCCGATGTCGCTTTCTTTGCCCGTGGTCGTGGTCAGTCACCTCGCGGTTTGAGGTACAAGGAAGCTCGCCCGGACTACATTGTCATCGATGACTTGGATGATGATGAACTTTGCCGTAATGAGAAGCGTGTTCACGATCTGACTGACTGGGTGAAAGAAGCACTGTTCGGTGCGCTTGATGTAGGTCGTGGTCGCTTCATTATGGTAGGAAACCTGATATCCAAGAACTCGGTGTTGGCGAACATCGCAGCCACAAAGGGTGTGTATGTGTCTGAGATCAAGGCAGTGGACAAAGACGGTGAACCTATATGGAAAGAGAAGTGGAGCAAAGAGGAGGCAGAGGAAGCTGCTGCCTTTATGGGCTACCGCTCCTGGCAGAAGGAGATGATGCATAACCCTATCAAGGATGGAACCATATTCCGCTACGAATGGATACGCTACAAGAAGGTGCTGCCACTGCACAAGTACGAGATGCTTGTATGCTATACCGACCCATCGTTCAAATCCACGACAGCAAACGACTACAAGGCTTCACGCCTATGGGGTAAGATTGGTAACGAACTCCACATGATAGACTGCTATGTCCGGCAAGACACTGTATCGGGAATGGTCCGCTGGTTATACAACCTCTACGAATCACTCCCCGAAAACGTGTCGGTACGATTCTTTATGGAAGCGAACTTCATGCAGGACATCATTCTTGATGAGTTTACAACGGAGGGCAATCTACGAGGGTATCAGTTACCCATTCTACCGGACAAACGTAAGAAACCAGAGAAGATACAGCGTATCGAGGCGATTTCACCTCTATGGGAGCGCGGTTTCGTGTTCTACAACGAGGCGCTGAAAGACTCCTCGGATATGCAGGTCGGCATTGAACAGACACTATCACTCGAGCGAGGGAGTCGTGTTCATGACGACGCACCCGACGCTGATGAAGGGGCTATATGGTACCTGCAACGCAACACAAGACAAGAGAGTTTCAAACCGATGTTCGGGTCCCGCCCGACATCTAAAAATATATGGTAGTATGATACAGTTTATCAAGAGACTTATTTTCGCTTGGAAGTACAAGCGTGCCGTAAAGAAGGCTATCAAACTCGCAAAGCTCACAGGCTTGCGTTACTTCGTGGTGTATATGAACGGAAGTCTGAAGGTCGCACCCAAAAAGACCTTCAAGGAACTCATCGCAAAGAAGCGGTTCCGCAAGGGAACAACCATACAGGACATTAAGAAGTCCGCCCTGTTCATAACCAAATAGGAAGGAGGCTATATGTTCATCACAGAGGAAGATTACAAGGTTGTCATAGGGGACACAGCACTCAAGGTCATCACCCAGACGGATGAAGCAAACCGCACCAATGCGGAAGCAGAAGCCATCGAAGAGATATCGGGATACCTACGCCCCAAATATGACTGTGTGGCAGTATTCGCCACAGAGGGGGAACATCGCAATCGACAACTGGTAATGTATGCTTGCGACATAGCACTCTACCACATGGTGTCGGCAATGCCCCAGAAAATGGGTTCAGAGATACGAAAGGAACGATACGAGCGTGCCATCAAGTGGCTGGAAGGGGTACAGGCTGGGAAGATTATCCCTGACCTGCCTCTCGCCATCGATGAGGACGGCAACACAGCAGGTGGCACTACGCTGTTCAGTTCACAACCACAACTTCATCACACCTGGTAACTATGGGATTCAAGGATTCAATTAAGGGTTTCTCCAAGCCCGACAACATCATACACACACCACATGGAGATTTCTACCTTGCCAAGGGGGACAAGAAGGGTGTGCGCAAGGTTATCTTGGAGCTTCAAAAGACAACGGAAGCACTCACACGCCAGGATATGCAGGACTGGCGCCACGCCTGGCAGATGGCGATTAATGTAGATAACCCGAACAGGCAACGACTCTACGACATTTACCGCGATACATTGATTGATTTGCACCTATCGGGCTGTATCGAGCAGCGCAAGGGGTTCGTCATGTCACGGGCATTCAAGTTGGTGGATGCCAAAGGTAAGGAGAATGAAGAGGCGAAGCACTACTTCGATCAGTCCTGGTTCAAGCAGTTGCTCAAGCACGCTCTCGACTCCATATATTGGGGGCACTCACTCATTGAGCTTGGCGATATCACGACAGACGGTGACGGTTGCATCTGCTACAACGGTGTAACACTCTTGCCACGCAAGCACGTCATCCCGGAGTATGGCCGTGTTATATCACAGCTTGGTATGGACTGGACATCAGGAACGGAATATCGCGAGCCGCCATTCAGTGATTGGCTCATCGAAGCAGGGCAACCCGATGAACTGGGCTTACTTCTCAAGGCAGCTACACAGACTATCGCCAAGAAGAATATGCTCGGCTTCTGGGACACGTTCGGTGAAATCTTCGGTATGCCTATGCGCATTGCCAGGACAACATCACGCGACCCCAAAGAGCACGCCCAACTGATGAGTATGCTTGATGCTTCAGGAACAAAACTCTCAATGGTCACCACAACAGAAACCGAAATAGAGTTCAAGGAGTCAGCCAAAGGCGACGCATACAATGTATACAATCAACGCGTGGATCGTGCGAACTCGGAACTCTCAAAGCTCATCATCGGCCAGACTATGACCATTGAGGACGGTAGCAGTCTATCACAGTCACAAACCCATCTTGAGGTATTCGAGAACCTTGTGGAGAGTGACCGCAATATGCTGCGCGATATTGTCAACAACCAACTCATCCCGCGAATGGTAAAACACGGATTCCCCATCAAGGGACTGCGTTTTGAGTGGGACGACGCTGTTGACTATACCCCAGAGCAACAGGTGGCATATGAGACAATGATTGCCGACCGCTATGAGGTAGACCCGACATACTTTGCCGAGAAATACAGTATGCCTGTTGGCGAACGTCGCCAGGTTGCCCCCATCGCTCCAACCGGTGAAGCTGTTGAGGACGAGGACGATGAGGAGAAGCCCAAAGGCAAGCAAAAGAACGCACGCCCTTTTTTCGATTAAGCCCCACTGACTATGTGGGGCTGCACCAAAGGTATGCAACACTGCTTGACGGTCAGCCACTCCCATTCATTGCCGGGCGCAAGGAGATGGAGGATAAGGTAAAAAAGAAGATGACAGACCTCTTCACCGGTATGATGAAGGCTGTTTTTAATCAGGAGGGAGCACAGTTCACCGTTGAATTACTGGAAACCCCAAAGGTTCAGGAGTTCATTGGCACACACGCACAGGTCTTGGACAGTTCATTCGAGAAGGTTGAGATGTCCGACATTATGCGCAGGAGGCTCACACGTTCAAACTACATCTTCTCCGGAATGAAGACATTCCACGAACTGAACGAGGCATTCCCATCTCTGCTCGATGAGAACGGCAATAGAAAGACATTCGAACAGTTTTTGAACGATGTCCGAAAGATAGACGAAACGTACAACCAAAACTATCTCCGCGCCGAATTCAACTTCGTGCAGTCCTCTGCAGAGATGGCTGCCAAATGGGAGCGCTTTATGGAGGACGGTGACCGCTACAACCTCCAGTACAGGACAGCCGGCGATGGCAAGGTGCGCCCGGAACACGCATCGATGCACGGTATAACCCTGCCACCTTCAGATTCTTTTTGGGAGGAATTCTACCCACCCAATGGATGGAACTGCCGTTGCACCGTTGTCCAGGTGCGCAAATCAAAGTACCCGACAACAGCGCACGATGAAGCAATTGCCCTTGGAGAACTCGGCACAGGCAAGGACGCCAAAGGCATCTTCAGATTCAACCCAGGTAAGGAGGGTAAGGCCATGCCCGACTACAACCCATATACCATTCGTAGGTGTAAAGATTGCGATATCGCAAATGGCAAACTGAAATTGGCATTTGTCCCGGATAACGAACTTTGTGCAGCTTGTGAAATACTGCAGAAGTGTGTTGGCGACAGAACCAAATCACAAACAGCGATTGAACGGACACACTATATGCACGAAATGAAGCCTCTATTGGGTCGGAAAGTAGAAAAAACTATTGAAGGGGGGCGTTTGAATGTAGGATTCACAAAAGAAGGAAACAAGCATCTTTTTGCTGACACATTCGGCAGAACACGTATTCTATCAAAAGAAGATCTGAAAGATTTGGCCACCTATCTTGAAAATGCGGAGTATATTGATAATTCAGCTTTAACACACCCAAGAACGGACAATATAGAGCACTTCTATTATTTCAAGGTTCAGGTGAATGGTAGATGGGTAAGACTAAATGTAGCAAAGAAGGTTGAGCATTACAACAATGGTAGAACTTATATCTCATACTTCTTGTATTCAGTAAATGACATAGTATAAAAAGCAAAAGCACCAAAGGCGGCGCTTAGGACTCAAATGCCAGTTTGCCATTCCTTCAATGCTTATGCATGCAAAGATAACAACATTTTTTCAAATCCAAACATTATGGACAAATTTATTTCATTTCTGAAAGATAGCAACCGCTACAAGCACCTTATCGGGGGCCTCTTTGTAGGGTTACTTGCCTTGACCCCCTGGACAGCCATTTATGCGGCAGCAGTAGCTGCTTCTTGCCTTGAGCTCAAGGACAAGTTGAGAGGTTGCTATTGGGACTGGGGCGATTGGCTTACCACCATTGCCGGCGGTGGCACTGCCGCCATTCTTTGGTTGTTCTTGTAACCGGCAGTCTCATAGTTCGCGTTAATTCCGTAACTTTGCACCCGAAATGGTGGAGTTTCCCACAAGCCGTGTGGTTTACCGCTCGAACAACAACGCGAACTCGAATGGCGGTGTGTCGTACGCGAACGCGAATAACGATTCGTCGAATACGAACGCGAATATCGGGTCCCGTCTCGCAAACAACCAAATGAATTAATCGGCGTACAGAGGCAGGGATGTATCCCTATTTCGGTGCCGAGGGAAACAAGCCACAGCAACAGCAGTCACAGGACTGGAAAGCTGAAAAATTGAACGACGGGTAGAGTTTGGTAGGTCCCGACGGATTCGAAGAACTTGGACCCAAGGAAGGAAGGCTCGTGCCTATAACAGACAGTATGCGAAGAGAAGGTTACATCATCGAGGAGATTGTGGACTACTCCAACATTTCGGAGTCGTTCAACCAGGTACTCCGTGGCAAAAAGCGCAAGCGTTGCCGCCAGGGGCGTTATCTTCTTGCGCATCGCGAAGAGGTCATTCAAGAACTGACCAAGCAGATTGCCGACGGTTCATTCCGTGTCAGCGGTTATCACGAGAGAGAGATAATAGAGGGTGGCAAACTCCGCCGCATTCAAATCCTCTCAATGAAAGACCGCATAGCAGTACACGCTATAATGGCTGTTGTCGACAAGCACATGAAGAAGCGGTTCATCCGTACGACATCCGCAAGTATCGAGGGACGGGGAATGCACGACCTTATGAAGTACATTCGCCAAGACCTCAAAGATGATCCCGAAGGAACAAAGTACTGCTACAAGTTCGACATCTCAAAGTTCTATGACAATGTGAAGCCGGACTTTGTAATGTACTGTGTCCGCAGACTGTTCAAGGACAAGACACTCATCGGTCTGCTCGACAGCTTTGTCCGCATGATGCCCGAAGGTATCAGCATCGGACTGCGCTCATCGCAAGGCTTAGGCAACCTCTTGCTGTCTGTCTACTTAGATCATTACCTGAAGGACAGGTACGGTATCAGTCATTTCTACCGCTACTGTGACGATGGTGTCATACTCGGCGGCACGAAATCGGAACTGTGGCAGAATCGTGACACCATCCACGGCCTGCTGCAGCAGATAGACCTCAAGGTGAAAGCCAATGAGCGCGTGTTCCCCGTAAGTCAGGGCATTGACTTCCTGGGATATGTCATCTATCCCGACCATGTGCGACTACGCAAGCGCATAAAGCAGAAGTTTGCTCGGAAGATGCACGAGGTAAAAAGTCGAAAAAGGCGGCGTGTTTTGATAGCAAGTTTCTACGGAATGGCAAAGCACGCCAACTGTAATAGGTTGTTTAATAAATTAACAGGCAAAGAAATGAAATCATTTAAGGATTTGAATGTCGCTTACAAGCCCGAAGACGGCAAGAAGCGATTTGCGGGTGAGGCGGTAAGCATCCGCGAGTTGGTGAACCTTCCCATTGTAGTCAAAGACTTCGAGACCGGAGTAAAGACCAGTCAAGGCGAAGACCGATGTGTAGTAGCCATCGAGATAGACGGCAAGCAAAAGAAGTTCTTTACCAACTCGGAGGAGATGAAGAACATCCTCCAGCAAGTGAGTGAAATGCCCGACGGCTTCCCGTTTGAGACCACAATCAAGTCGGAGACCTTCGGCAAAGGTAGAACAAAGTACGTCTTCACATAGACGCACACAATTATTCAAAGTATGAGAAGAATTCAAGGCTCTGCAGGAGTCAAACTAATTGAATGTGTACACCCTGTAAAAAACAAATGGCGTATCCGCTGGGATGTGCTGCAGCACCAGGACGGCATTGTCACCTATATGGAGACCGAGTTCGACCACAAGCCCACAGAGGGCGAGATAAAGCAGACTGTTGTCAACTGGATTAACGAGCAGACCGACCGAGCAATCCTCACCGGTTTCCAATGGAACGGTATGCCTATATGGTTGTCAAGTGAGAACCAGTTCAACTACAAAGCGGCCTACGACCTCGCTGTGCAGACGAATGGTGCTACGCTGCCGGTCAAGTTCAAATTCGGTACGGACGATGTGCCATGCTATCACACATTCCACACAGTAGAGGAACTCACAGACTTCTATATGCAGTCAATCAAATATATTCAGGAGAAACTTGATATCGGTTGGACTCAAAAGGACGCTTTTAGTTTGGAACCATACCGAGAATAGAACAACCCATCGGGGGTGGGTATTAAAAAAGCCCCCGGCCTGTTAATCAGTCGTCTCACTTACTTATTAACACCAACACCCGAAGAAGGCGGGACCGGGGGCTATAGACCCACGTTCGCCTTTTTCGGGTGATATTTTTTGCGGTGTGCCGAAGCACATAAATAAGTGAGACGGCACAAAGATAGTAAATTTTTGACTAATGAAAGTAATTGAGATACTAAACTTGAATAAAGAACTGCTGAAAAAATTCCAGAAGGCAGGCATAAGAATGGAGGATGTGGAATATATCGACCTCTTCAACGAGTACCTGGCATTGGTTGCCCAAGGCGAAAAGGTGTCGTACATTGTGGCCACGCTTGCCGACAAGTACACCATCAGCGAACGAAAGGTGTACGACCTTATTCGACGATTCAAAACCGACTGCAAACTTTCTGCAGTGTAATGTCATCGACGGAGGGACCCTGTTAGGGTTTGCCGTACTACCTTTGTCCATAATTTCAAAAGTACGGCTATGAACAAGTATCATCAAATCCTGCACAAAGTGCTTGTCAATGGCAAGACACAAACGAACAAGAAGGGGAACATCCGCTACTTGCTCAATGAACAACTGTCATTGTCCCCTGCAGACCTGCTCGACATCTTCGAGGGGCACGGCATTGCACGCAAGAAACTCCGTTCCGAACTCCAGCTGTTTATGCAAGGTGAGCGCAACGTAGAGAGGTACCGCGATGCCGGCATTAATTGGTGGGACTACTGCGGTTCTATCCTGGTCAATTCTTATCCAACCTACTTTGAGAAACTTCCCCCACTGTTGGAAAAAATCAACAGAGAGAAGCGGAACAGCAAGAACTATGTTCTGTTCCTTGGTGCCACCAATGCCGAGAGCAATCAGGCGCCTTGCTTGAGTCTGGTACAGTTCCAGATCGACGAGGGAGAGCTGGTCGTGTCAGCATACCAGCGCAGTTCCGATGCCAACCTCGGACTACCTGCAGATATTTACCACCTCTACCTTATGGCACGACAGATAGACCTACCTTTGAAATCAATCACGCTGTTCCTTGGTAATGTACACATATACCAAAACAACATAGAGAAAACCGAGTCGCTGCTGGGAGGCAACGACAATGTAAAATTTGAACTAAACACATAAATGAGAAAAAACTATCTGTCAGCCCCTCTGCCATTCGTGGGGCAAAAACGTATGTTCGCACGCGAATTCATCAAGGTTCTTGAGCAATATCCCGAAGACACCGTTTTTGTGGATCTATTCGGCGGTTCGGGCTTGTTGTCCCACATCGCCAAGTGCCAAAAACCAAATGCCACCGTCGTATATAATGACTTCGACAACTACCGCCTTCGCCTGGAGAACATACCCCGAACCAATGTCCTACTCGCTGACCTGCGTGCTATCGTGGGCGATATGCCGAAGCACAGCTGCATCAAAGGAGAGAAGCGAGACCTCATATTTGCCCGTCTGGAACAGGAAGAGCGAGAGTATGGTTATATAGACTTCATCACTGTATCCTCCGCTCTTATGTTCTCGATGAAGTACAAGTTGAGCATCCCCGAAATGAAAAAGGAGGCTCTATATAACAATCTGCGTAAAGCCGACTATCCGTCTGCCGGGGATTATCTTGAAGGCATCACAATTGTCTCTGCAGACTACAAAGAGGTGTTTAGACAATACAAGGACATCCCGAACGTGGTGTTCCTGGTTGACCCGCCTTACTTGAGTACCGAAGTCGGCACATACAACATGTACTGGAAGATGGCCGACTACCTCGATGTGCTTACCATCCTTGCCGGGCATCAGTTCATATACTTCACATCGAACAAATCATCCATCATCGAGCTTTGCGACTGGCTTGGCAAAAACCCTACTGTAGGCAACCCTTTCCGGAACTGCTGCAAGGTGGAATTCAATGCCACAATGAACTACAATGCCCACTATACGGATATGATGTTCTACACCCAAAAGGATGAGCAACATCACATCGCCGCCTAAAGGCGTTTTACCGCCGTTCTAACGTAAAAAAAAGAGCGTCCCGGGCAAATGCCAAGGACGCTCTTTTTGTTTGAACACGGACTACATAGTGCGCACACAGCGCAACTTGTAGACTTCTATACTCTCCACTATCTCCTCATGGTCGTGATTGGTATGGGTTTCAGCCAAATGCAGACTATGGAACTCCTCCCCGGTAAGTCCATCGATACACTCCTGAATCTTCCGCGAATAGTCAAACACAGACAGGGCTTCTTCCTGGCACAGACTACCATCTGCGGCAGAGCCTTTCCAGTCCGTCACTATGTGCAGCTTCACAAGACCACTGCCTCTCATCGCATTAGCACCAACCTTGGGTTCCCAAGTTATCGGACATATCTCAATGAATACTGCAGGACGCTCCCATAAAGCCTCCTGCTCAATGAACTCGACATTGCGATTCCACAAGTCGAAGTGCTTTATCTCGCCTATGCTTTTCAGTCGGTCACACAGGGCTTTGTACAACTCTTTTCTCATAACTTGAATTCACTTTTGAAATACTCCTCCAAATTCTCTTCCACAATCTCACGGACAGCCTTTTCAACTTCGGGCGAGTAGCCCAGGAACTGTCGACGTGGTATTGTAATCTTACTGCCAACCTTCATCAAGGCCATGTGTTTCCAGAACTCAGCCTCTCCGCTCAACTGGATGGTGCGCTTATCTTTCCTCAGTTCTCCATTCTTTTTTCGCCCGAATGAGCCTGTGGTTGCATAATACTTGGCCCAAAAGAAACGCTTCATCTTCTCCGTCACGGTTATCTCGCCGCCTTCGTTGTGTATCTCTGCATAAGGGAGGTCGGAGTAGAACGTTATACTGGTATCTGTAGATCTGCTGTGGATACTTCTTCGGAGTTTGCCTGTATCAATCAAAATGGAGCCACTGGGACGAGTCGGGCTCTTGCGTCTCTGCCACGCTTCCGAGAAGAAGCTTTGCCGCTCAAAATTACGGTCAAACTCATCCGATAACTCCAGTCTGACATCCTTGAATATGTTGCGGATTATCCGCTTCATGTCATTTGTCGCCATAGTCGAAATCAAAAAACAATTGCATGTCCTCAGGGACTTCATTCTTCGGCTCACACGACGCGTGTAGAATATTGTAGAAGGTACGTTCGGATATACCATATACAGGATATATGTACCGACGCCAGATTTCCCTGTTCGGGAGTCCTCTTTTTGCGTACTCGTCATATATCCTATTTATGTCTGTTACTCTCTTCTGATAACTTACTCCACGCCTCTTGGCCATTGATTAGTATTGATTAGAGATTATTACTTTTGGGGTGGTATGGTCGTATGTCTAAGATCATCTTAGCACTGACGGTCACCCTGCCGCTGCCATCGCATTGGTCGCAAACCTTTTCCTCTAAAGTTTCCTGGTCTTGAACCTTACCGGTACCGCGACATTTGCGGCACAAGGCAATTTTCGGTAATTTGTCTATTTCCTGTATCATATCGTTACTGCTTATGATTCTGTCATTCCAAGCGGAATAGGTTTCCACATTCCGCTCTCAGTCTTGACCTCCGCTCTGATGAACTGTTTGGAAATTGCGGGCTGATATGCCTCCTCGATAATTTTTACACCTCTCAGCATCTCCTCGGCACCCATTTCTTCTGCAATCTTGCGCAGCTGGATTATACGGCTCGCTTTCAGTGTGCCTTTGGCATCGCGGGCCAAAAGTTTCAGCACCATACTTACAAGGGCCTGGGTCTTCTCGTCATTGGCAAGGCTTGAGATGTACTCTTTCACAATAGTGACTCCATCCTCCATGGTGTCGCGGTACCCGTCGGTAACATACACACCCAGCGTGATGCGTTTATTACCCTCGCTGTTGGTAAAAGTGTGGCTGCGCTGGTCATCCTTGACCTTTGTCTTGAACAGTTCGCCTTTCATATCAAGGATTGCCTTGAAGTTGTCCAGAACTTTCTGCTTGCCTTCCTTTATTTGCTCGCTGATGTTTACCAGCACAGGGATAGAGCGTTCTATCTCCTCATCAACAAGGTTCTTGTACGACTCGCGCTCTGCTTGCGCCTTGGCTTCTGCAGCCTTTTTCTCTTGCTCTCTTTTGAAGGCAGCGAATTGTGCCTGCTCTTCAGCCGTCATTTCAACGGTAGTTGTTTTGTTCTCTTCCATACTGGTTGTTTTGTGGTTATTCAAATTTGTCAGCTACATCACTAAGTACTTTCGACGCTTTATCAAAGTCATTCAATATAGCGTAAACAAGCGCTATCATCAGATTCAGCACTGGGTCTAATAGCAGCTTAACCAAAATGATTGGGGCTACCAGCACCACATAAAAAATGTTGGTAAAATACATTGCTACCTTTTTCAAAATCTCTTTCATTGTCATTGGGTTTTTATTGGTTAGTCTTCATCATAGTTTTGCATTTCACACTCGTCATTGATTGACATTGTTTCATATTGGGCATATGCCCAGTCGGCAAGTTCGCTGAAAAACTGTGCCGCTTCATCACGCTCCATGGTAAGGGAGGCTTCTGTTGCCTGATGTTTCAGTGCTTTCAATCCATTATTCATAACATTAACATTTTGGGGTGCTTTCACCGATTGGAATCAAGTAGGTTATTTCACCCGTTGGTTTAAC
The DNA here is from genome assembly GCA_017521285.1 of Bacteroidaceae bacterium. Classification (GTDB taxonomy): domain Bacteria; phylum Bacteroidota; class Bacteroidia; order Bacteroidales; family Bacteroidaceae; genus Phocaeicola_A. Next base: position 13,909 of record JAFXDG010000065.1, read on the forward strand.
TTCTTTTTTCTGTTTGAGTCCACCTTTGCGCTGGATGGAGCGAAGCTTGACGGCAAGCGCATCGAGTTCTTCATTCTTCAGTCTGGCGAAAAGTTTCCCGGCTATTCGTTGGTCTTGGCAGAAGTAATTGATGCGAGTCCAGTCTGTTGTATCTATGCCAAGCTCTTGCATGAGCTTTAGGCATTTGCTTCGTTTCTTCTTCTGTTCTTCTTTCCTACCAGTCAGCTTTTCCAGACCTTCACAGCAAGCATTGTACTCTGCAATTGTCATCTCCTTCAGACTCTCGGTGCGTCCCCAAGTGTACTGTCTTACAATCTCACGCTTGAAGCTCTCCCGGTCACCGCTATAGGGCAGTTGGTTGAACGATGCGTAAAAGCGTGCAAAATTTGTTACTTCTTGTGCCATAAGTCAAATCTTTTTAATGTTCACCTTACAATCTCTATAGTGTGTTCGCACGTAGTTCGCAAACAAGATATCTGTTGTCTCTATTACTCTGTAGCCTCTTGTCTTTGCCTTCCTTATTCGCAAATCCGTTTCTATTCGCCGAGCGACCCACTCCTCGACAACAGACCGCGCATCTTCATTTCTAACGAGCAACTGGAACAACTCTTTTCCAGCGCAATATTCAAGAACTCCCATACATCACTCTATTGTTAGTTGGATATTAAATTTGAATTCCTTACATAGTCGCCTTATCTGTATGACCTTCATCGGGTCCTTGTCGTAGGCGAAGTATATCTCTCTTGCCTTGGTGTTGCACCGAACTCCCTTCTTCCGTAGCATATAAAGCAGGTTGGCTCGCCGTTTCAGTCTCTTCTCCATCTTTTAGCGTATTATAAACTTCAACTTCTTTCTCTTCCCAGATGCTGTAATAAGCACCCACCAGACCGGCATATCGTCCTTGGCAATAGGCTCGATAACCTTGCGTGCGAACTTTTACACCAGCCTTATACTTCAGTCTGATTGCTGGTTTGCCAAGGGGCTTTCCTTTGTCCTCCTGGCTGATGAAGATGAATGTCTTCTTCGTGAAGCGTTCTATCAGTTCTACAGTAAGTCGATATTCCCACCCCGCTTCATAAGCCTCTTGATAACTATCGACTATGATAAACTTGGCACTTTTGGGCTTTGCCAGTCGTTTGCCCAGTTCTTCTATATCACCATCAGTTATGATGCGGAATGAACCCTGAACCTCGTTCATCTTGAAACGCTCGAGACGCTTCTGCATAGACAATCCGACACCTTCCTCAAGAGAGACATACAGCACGGAGCCGATACCACAAAGCATCTTGGCAAGCTGCATCACGAAGGAACTCTTAC
>JAFXDG010000066.1 GCA_017521285.1 Bacteroidaceae bacterium
CTACGGAACTGATACTTTATCCGTTACACAACGGGACATAGAGACGCTAAACGAAGAAATCAGTTCACTTCATTTGCCCCTTTTGACTGATGCCGTAGAATTCCTTACAGACAAGAATCTGCACCTTTATCAACATCCTCAAACTCCCATGACAGGAAATGTCCAGTACAACAATGAAGGGACTATTCATATAACGGACAGTCAAGGCATCGTTGCCTTTGAAGTCTTCAATGAAAACACTCTCGTGGGGGTGTCACATAACACTACATTCAAACTACCCACAAACCAATCTTATGATTTTGACAAACTCAGAATTATAGCTATCCTGCCCAATGGAAAACGAATAGAATACAACGGAAAATCAGCCACGCTTTAGTCTAAAGCCAGTACTTCTTAACAAGTACTGCAGTACTACCACGCAAGTACTACGGTACTCCTTCGGCAGTACTCCAGTACTTCTGCGCTGGTACTGGGAGGTCTGTTAAGTCTTGTTCGGATTTACCACCATTCGGAAAACTTCTCATACCGCAAAGTTCTGTATTGTATTCCTGAAACCAATTGTTAAAGCACAAAGATTCCCACGTAAATCTTTTGCCAACAGGATATTATTGCCTACATTTGTGGCGGATTACTAAACGATACGACCATGAAAGCATTGAAGAGAATTTTGCAGAGGAACATTATCGGCAGGTTTTGCCTTGTATTAGGGCTGTTCTGCCTGCTTCCGATTGCCACAGAGGCACAGATGACCGTGAAGGAACGGGCTGCACTCAACCGCAACCGGCCGGCTCTGTGGTTCTTGTCGAAAAACAAGGAGAAGTATATGCACTACCAGCCGGACACAACGGTGGTGAAGAAGCCCGTGAAGGAAAAGAAACCTTCGGACTACAACATCTATAAGGGGAACGTCAACCTTTTACTATTCGGCAATGCTTACACCCACCACTGGACGTATGTGCCACAAGCCGACACTTATGCAGAAACGGGTGGAGCAACTCTCCTTATGGGATTGGGAGTGGGTTTTGAGTATGCCTATCGCAACAACCGTATGGTGTCATTGGGAGGGTCGGTCGGCTGGTCCGTCGATGGAATAGGATGTGGAAGAGATATGGGAGAAAACAGCACCGTCTGTCAGATAGACCTTTTACATTCGTGGAATATCAAGCGCCTGACACTGAGTGCCGGCCCTACCATGGCATGGAAACAATGGGACCATGGGGTGAATGACTATTGGAATTACCGTTACGACCCCGAAGTCGGCATCATCCATACTCCTGACCCTGAGATTCCTGCTCCATGGAACGAGGATTTCACCTTCCACCACTGGTCAGCCGGACTGAAAGTAAAGGCTCATTTCCGTATCTTCCCAGATTTTTCTTTCGGTGTGGAGTATGCCGCCCGCCGTGCTTGGGAGAAGCCTTTCCGCCACCACCTTGACCACCAACTGACGGTGAAGAGCCAGATACGATTCAGATTGTTTGGAAAGAAGAGATAGAATTATTTTTAAGCGCGGATTACACGGATTATTTATAACTGTAAACAAATCCGCGTTAATCCGCGTAATCCGCGCCTATTATTCTCTTCATTCCTTCAGCGCCTCCACCAAGTCGATGCCCAAGGCACGTGCTATGCCTTCGCCATAGCGGGGGTCGGCCCGATAGCAATTGCGCACGTGGCGTTGCTTGATGAAGAGGTGGGCATCGCCCATGGCACGGGCGGTATTCTCGAACAGGAGCTGTTGCTCTTCTGGCGGCATCAGACGGAAGAGGTCGCCAGGTTGGCTGTAATAATCGTCGTCGTACTCGCGCTCGTTGTAGTTGTACACCGCGCCACTTACCTTCAAGGGCGGCTCTTTCATATCGGGACTGTCCTTCCACTCACCGAAACTGTTCGGCTCGTAGCCAATGGTGCTTCCGTAGTTTCCATCCACCCGCATGGCACCGTCGCGATGGTAGGCATGGAAGGGACAGCGCGGACGATTCACGGGAATCTGTTCCAGGTTGACACCAAGCCGATAGCGCTGGGCATCGCCGTAGGAGAAGAGACGGCCTTGCAACATCTTGTCGGGCGAGAAACCGATGCCATCAATGGTGTTGATGGGATTGAAAGCTGCCTGCTCCACCTCGGCAAAATAGTTTTCGGGATTGCGGTTCAGCTCCAGGATGCCTACATCGTGCAGGGGGAAGTCACCATGTGGCCATACCTTCGTCAGGTCAAAGGGATTGATGCGGTAATGGTCGGCCTGCTCCTCGGTCATCAGTTGCACCTGGAAAAGCCAACGGGGATAGTCGCCACGCTCGATGCTCTCATAGAGGTCGCGCTGGTGCGACTCGCGGTCTTTGGCAATGATGGCCTCGGCCTCCTCGTCGGTCAGACACTCGATGCCCTGCAAGGTGCGCAGGTGGAACTTCACCCAAGTGCGCACATTGTCGCGATTGATAAAGCTGTAGGTATGGCTTCCGAATCCGTGCATGTGGCGGTACGAACGGGGAATGCCGCGCGGACTCATGGTAATGGTCACCTGATGCAGTGCTTCGGGCAGGGAGGTCCAGAAGTCCCAGTTGTTGGACGCACTGCGCATGTTGGTACGCGGGTCGCGCTTGATGGCATGGTTCAGGTCGGGGAACTTCAATGGGTCGCGCAGGAAAAAGACGGGTGTATTGTTGCCCACCAAGTCCCAATTACCCGTCTCGGTATAGAACTTCATGGCAAAGCCACGGATGTCACGCTCGGCATCGGCAGCCCCACGCTCGCCTGCTACGGTGGAGAAGCGCACGAAGCACTCCGTCTGCTTGCCCACCTCGCTGAAGATGGAGGCACGGGTATATCGCGTGATGTCATGCGTCACCGTAAAGGTGCCGTATGCTCCCGAACCTTTGGCGTGCATACGCCGTTCGGGAATCACCTCGCGGTCGAAGTGCGCCAGTTTTTCCAAGAACCAAGGGTCTTGCAGGGTGACAGGTCCACGCGGGCCCACTGTCTGGATGTTTTGATTGTCGGCCACGGGACGCCCGTTGGCTGCGGTCAGTCTTTTCTTTTCCATAAACACACATTTTTTTACTTTGTCGATAAGGAGATGACAAAGAGCACGCATGTTTTGTTTCAAGAATTACGCTGTTTTTTTGTAAAATGTCACTATATTTGCACCATCTTACATATAAAACCTATCAGAACTATCATGAAAAGACTGTTATTGGCTCTCTTCTTGGCGATAGCCCTATGGCCTGCCTGCCAGGCACAAGTGAAAAAACAGGTACGTTTCTCGATTCCCGACGTACTGTCATCAAACATGGTATTGCAACAGGGACAGACCGTACCCGTGTGGGGAACGGCTTCGCCCGGTGAGCGGGTGAAAGTAATTTTCGGCAAACGGAAACTGACGACCCGAGCAGACAACGAAGGGAAATGGAAAGTGATGTTGCCGGCCATGACTGCCGACAACGCATCGCACACACTCACCATCGAAGCAAAAGACACGACCGTGGTGCTCGACAACGTTGCCATCGGTGAGGTGTGGCTCTGCGCCGGACAATCGAACATGGAGTACCGCATGAGACTGCTCCCCCAATTTGCCCCTCCCAAGAAAGGAACCGATCTGGCTGCAGAAGAGCTGAAGAAGCCTGCCAATGAGATGATTCGCGTATTCCTTCCCAGCCGGCGGGGAAAGAGTGGTTGGCGGGTGGCCGATGGCGAAAGCTTGCCCAACGTGTCGGCCGCAGGCTATTTCTTCGGGAAGAAGATACAGGAGGAGTTGGATGTACCCGTAGGCATCATCACCACTGCAGTGGGTGGCACACGCATCGAGGCTTGGACTTCCAAAGAGGCTTATGAGAATGGGCGTTTCCCCATATTTGCCGACATCCTGAAAGAGAACAACGGCATGATACAGGGAGTGCGGCCGGGCGACATGTACAACAGGCTGGTACGCCCCCTAATCCCTTACGGCATCAAAGGAATCCTGTGGTATCAGGGCGAGAACAATTGTGCCATCGACGACAGGGATTACGTCCGCAAATTCCAACTGATGGCCGAGCGATGGCGACAGGACTTCGGACTACCCGAGGTTCCCTTCTACTACGTACTGCTGGCCTCACACATCTATTCTGACCGTATGCACCGCAACGCCAAAGGCCCCGTCACGGCCGAAGCATTGCCCTTGTTCCGCCAGAGCCAGATAGATGCCAAGGAACAGATACCGAACAGTGAGTACATCGTAGTGAACGACCTGGTGGACGACCTGCGCGACATCCACCCCTCGTACAAATGGGAGGTGGGTGACCGACTGGCCCGCGTAGCGTTGGCCAAGAGCTACGGGCGCGACTCCATCCTGTGGTCGGGACCACGCATCAAAAGTTGGGAAAAGCACGGACAGGAGATAATCCTCACTTTTGACCACTGTGGCGAGGGATTGAAAACGGGCGACGGCAAACTGCTCAGTTGGTTTGAACTGGCTTCAGACAAGAACGATTTCCGCCCGGCACTGGCCGAAATCATCAGCAAGAATCAAGTAAGAGTATATGGACATTCCGAACCGACCCAAGTTCGATTGGGCTGGCACGAAACGGCTATACCCAATTTGGTCAACTCAGAAGGATTGCCCGTTGTTCCTTTCTTTGTAAATGATTTCTAAAGTTGGACAAATGTATCATTCATCCAACTGCTTCATCATGCTATCGAGCTTGACAAGACGGTTCTGATAGGTGGCCTTCAAAGTCGCAAAGGCAGAGGAATAAGTAGTACAAGTATCGAAACGAGCCGGTTCAAGGTGATTCCACCGCTGTTGGTCAAGGATAGCGGTAGGACGAATCAAATTGTCCAAGCTGTCAATGTAGGCCGTCAGCCCTTCGAAACGGGGTTTCAGTTGTTGCCAACGATTCTTTACATGCGCAACAAAAGAAGAATCTTGTAATAGACGGTCGTACCACAACGCTTGACGGTTGTACAGTGAATCAGCCGTAAGCAGACGTACATCAGGCATGTGAGCTTTACGCAAAGGACGGAGGTCGTTGCCAGAATCCACACCTACGGGGATAAAGGCCAAATCAAAGTCCCATACCGGACCGGCAGCCAAACGGCCGTCAGGAAGAAAGTGCATGAAACAACTGCGCGGGCCGTTCAACTCACCATTCTGACAAAGCTCCTCCACTAAATAATAGTCTGCAAAAGTATCAAAATCGATATGGTTCACAGGATCGGCATCAGCCCGATTGACCAACTCCTGCACAGCTTCGAACAAAGGGGCCGAGAGTTTCTTGGGATGTCGTACTGACACGGGCAGACCGCTATGGGTCCGGAATGTATATTCATCTTCGTTGAGAGCGTACGCATCGAACTCCAAAAGGACCGTTTCATCATCGACCATATCCAATACACGCTCAGACATATAATAAAGACCCTGATTCTCCTCTCCGACCTCCACACGCACAAAGCGCCCTTGAGGGGTTGTCGGAGCCAGCGATGTCTGGCGGGCTATCTCTTGCCCCAAAGCATTGCGCATCAAAGAATGGTCAAAAAAATTGGCCAACATCACCCAACGGTCACGGGCAGGTAACCCGAAGAATGACTCCTGTTTGTCCAGTTTGATATTATAAGGTTTCTTGGGCTTGTCTGAAGTTGAATGTCCCCGTCCTTCCAACTTGGCGTATGTAGAGCTATAGACACTCCAACCTGTAGCGTCGTAAATGCGCACGTTGCAATCTTCTGTCCACACGTCGCGCACCACAGGTCCGGCATCATCCGGAATGGTAATCTTGACTAAAGGCAACGAAGAGGAACTGACCTTCTCGCCACTTACATATTTCCAGCAGAAGAAGACCAACAGCCCTAACAAGGCAAGACCAAAGAGAATATATACAGTACGAGTCTTTTTCATGATTCAGTTTTTAACCCACGGATGACACAGACAAAATGGTTTTTACTGATATTTCTCCACCATTTTGCATCCCTCCATCTTATCTGCATCATTCGTGGGCCATCATTCATTATATTACCAACCTTTTGATAACGGAATCAGCTTCACAGGACCAAGCAATCCGCTGGGTACGGGTTGCCACTGCTCGTAACCGCCCTTCTTGTAGTTAATACCTACCACATTGATGTCCTTGAACTTGCGCCATTTGATTCCTTGGCGGTCATATTCGGCAATACGGTTGGCGGGCAGGTTGGTTACTTCTACTTCCAGAACATTCTTACCAGGCTTCAGATACTGACCTACCAACGTACGGAAGGGCACAGCAAACAATGTAGCCACCTCTTGTCCATTGATGCGGACACGGGCACTTTCGCGCACATCACCGAGATCGAGCATCCAATTGTCGGGTTTCATGTCAGACGGTATGATAAAGCTCACCTGATAAAGTCCGGTTCCCATATTGTCTTGAAATCCGGATTCCTTTGCTCCTATTTCTGTCCATGAGCGCAATTCTCCAATTTCGAGGGGAGAAGGAAGAGATATAGCCGGTTCTGACTCGATGAACTTCATGAAGGCCCAACCTGAATCCAACAAGAAACTCTGAGAGCCGTATTTGCTCCATGAATTCCAGTCTTTGGCTTCCACGTCAATATCGTTGAAGGTCTTTATAATCAAGCTTTCGCCTGATTCCAACTGCATATATACTTTGGCATTGCCATCCTTTGCTATCTCCATTTCGGCCTTACCCACTTCACCGGTCATCGGATTGAAGAAAAGTACAGACTTGGCGGGCACAGCAAGTTTTACCCAACCGTTTACACCCTTAGGTTGCAACGAAGATACAAAGTAGTGGTATCCATCCTTGTTGGTACGGCGGATGTACTGCACACCATATTTTGTCTTGATTTCCTCAGGCTGTACACCTGTAGCCGCAAGGGTCTGTGCATAATCATTACCTGTGATAATTTTACCCTTTTTCAACGGTTGCGCCTCAACCTTACCGAAGTCAGTTTTGGGCAGACGGGCCAACAGTTTGTCAAACTGCACAGTACGCTTGGCCAAATCACTGTAACCGGGCACACTTTCAGGATAATTGCCAACAAAAACAATTTCTGCACCTTGTTCTGCCAAAGCAATGAGTTTCTGAAGAATATCAACAGGCATACGCTTCACGGCGGGGATAATGATGCCCTTGTACTTGGCACCGCCCACGGTCTTCAACAGACCATTTTCGCAACGGGTTGAGCGAATGTAATTATCGCTGATATAATCTACGTCGTAACCGGCAGACATAATGCTATTCACTGTTTCAATGAATTTGGGTGCACGTTTGTGCATACCATGAATATCGAAAGAGAGCATTCGTCCAGGCTGTTCGTTCCACATATCATAAACGGGGAGATAGACAAGGAAATCATTATCGGGCTGTCCCATCTGGAGGAACGACTGGCAACGGCTGATGTAGTCAAAGAAAGCACCGGCATCACGCCAGATACTGTTAGTAGGAGTCATATCGACCGAAGCATAGAATTTCCATCCCGGCCAGGCTTCGCCCTTCGGCGTGTAAGTGGCTCCATGGAAGAAAGTGTGATTCACACCCGAGAGGAACATCAGGTCAATGTCAGGCTTGCACTGTGAAAGCGAGGTGCGGAAATGTTCGGTCAGCCAAGTGAAGGTCTCGGAAGATACAAATGGTTTGCCCGTAAGGTGTGCTCCTGATGAAGCATACTTCAACATGGACATATCGGAGTCATTCTTGCGGGTGATACTATCCTGACGGAGTCCTTTGATACCAAAATTGGAAAGGCCGAAACCTTCACATTCAGGTACATCCACAGCTGCATAAAGATCGATGAGATTGCCGGGTGAACCATGTGCCTGATTACGCGTCTGGCTACCATGCTTATGTGCCCACTCAGTCCACTGACGGGTAAAGTTTTCGTAGAGCAGTTCGCCCATTGTCTCACGGTAATCGCTCACAATACGGGCCGTAGCATCGGTACGGGCTTCGCCCTTAGCTTCATCGAGAAATTCAGGGAAATGGTCTTCCAACCGATACCCCCGACGTTTGGCAAACTCAGTCAGCAGTGTGGGAGTCCAGTCGGCACCATACACTTCATAAGAGTCATTGAAGAAATTATTAGGAATCTGCTTCAAACCGTTTTCCTTAAAAGCTTTGTCAAACTTTGCAAAGTAACGTTTGACAGCTCCCTTATCGAGGTGGTCCATTACATATCCCTCTCCACCGGGTGCGGCACGCTTCACTTTTTGCAGAGTCTTGCCGGTAAATTGGGCTATCACCGTCCATTCACCACCAGCAGGTGCTGTCCAATTAAGCGTTCCATCAGACGACACCTTTTTGGTTAGGTTTACAATCTTTCCATTGGGGCCGTATGCCATCAGACATCCCAAGCGAGCCACATCCTTCTGTTTGCGGTCACTCACAACGATGGGTTTGTCCAATGCCTGTCCACCCGGAACGGTATAGGTCTGGAACAAGGCGCGTGTAGCAGCATCCTCAATGCTCACTTCGGGACCACCGAATGGCCATCCAGTACCGTTGTTCATGTCAATGTTCATACCCAACCGCTCAGCTTCACTCATCGTGTGCTTCAGCATGTCCATCCATTCCGGGGTCAAGTAGTCAATGTCGTTGGCTTCGTTGCCAATGACACCGTAAATGGGAGTGATTTCCACTGTACCCATTCCTTTTTCAGCGTATGCTTCCAGATTGTGGGTCAGTCCCTCTTTGTCAACGGCACTACCCATCCACCACCAACGGGCGGCAGGGCGTGCTTCAGTCTCTACTACAGGCCATTCCGTAGGAGCCTGTGCTTGGGCCAGAGCGGCAAATGCCAACAACAGGCCACTTACAAACAGTTTATTTCTTCTCATTATGGGTTTGTTATATTATTATTCATTTAAGTTTCTCAAGCTCAACTTTCTGGAGTTCAGGAGTTACTTCCCTTCGGTCAGTCGAAAATCTCTTCTGATTCTTACACTAAGGTATGGTCAGGAGTTTTCGATTCGCTCAGGAGTTACAGACAATTGCTTTGAACGTCATGTTAAGTATAGCCGAAACTATCGTCTGAACTCCTGCAACTTCTTATACTTGCGAAAGTTGAATAATTCATGGTAACGCGCACAAAGATACACGTTTTTGCGCGATATATTAAACTTAAAAGAGAAAAAATAAACAGATACAGACAAAAATGCCTGATAAACGGACAAAGAAAGGACTTGATGACCTGTATCTACTCCCACAACACAACCGCACCCTTTTCCAATGACAGTTTCACATCTATCAATCGTTGGTTGCTGCTTCCTCGAAAACGGAGTTGCTCGTCGCGCAAACTTTGAATGAATGGACCATCCACCAACACATCAATGTAGTGGAGCAGTTCCCATTGGGCAGGCATGACAAGCAGTGCTTCGTAGGTATAACCCGTGTAGCACCAGATGGTTTTGGCACTCCGTTCTTTGATGGCGCGGGCCAGTTCCGTAAACCCTTCAGGTTGCATCATAGGGTCGCCTCCCGTGAAGGTGACGTCGGCAAAGGGATCGGTCAGGATGGGACGGAGAATCTCATCGGTTGTCATCTCCCGTCCCGCCCGTATGTCCCACGATTGTGGATTATGACAGCCCGGGCAACGATGGGTACACCCTGCTGCATAGATAGCCGTGCGCATACCCGGGCCATCCACCATCGTGTCTTCCACTATTCGGAGAACGGCAAGCATGTCTGTGTTCCGTTCAGGTCGTGAATGATTCGGTCGTTCAACTCGGCCAGTTTGGCGGCATTCCATCGGTCGGTAGTTCCCACCAAGTAGCCGGTAATGCGTTGCAGGCGGTCGATGCGCTTGCTCTTGCAACGGGGACACTCATCCATGTTAGCGTCGGCATTCTCATAGCCGCAATCCATACAACGGTTACGATTGTGGTTCACCGACCCGTAGCCTATGTTGTAAGCATCCATCATATCCACCACGCGCATGATGGCTTCGGGGTTGTGGGTGGCATCGCCGTCCATCTCCACATAGAAGATATGTCCGCCACGGGTCAGGTCGTGATACGGCCCCTCCACTTCGGCTTTGTGACGGGCACTGCACTTATAGTAAACAGGCACATGGTTCGAGTTGGTGTAGTAGTCGCGGTCGGTAATGCCTGGCAGCTGGCCAAACTGTTTACGGTCGCCACGAGTGAACTTGCCCGACAACCCTTCGGCAGGCGTAGCCAATACACTGTAGTTATGCTGATAGCGGTCAGAAAATTCGTTCACACGGTCGCGCATATAGGTGACGATACGAAGTCCTAATTGTTGTGCTTCGTCGCTTTCGCCATGATGCTTGCCTATCAAAGCGACCAAGCATTCGGCCAATCCGATGAAACCGATTCCCAGCGTACCTTGGTTGATAACAGAAGCAATGGTATCATTCGGTTTCAGGTTTTCGCTACCTAACCACAAAGCAGACATCAGCAAAGGGAATTGCTTGGCATAAGCTGTCTTTTGGAATTCCATACGTTCGTGCAGTTGGCGGGCTGTTACCTCCAACAGGTTGTCCAGTTTGGCAAAGAATTGCGAAATGCGCAGTTCCTTGTTCTCCACTTCCATACATTCAATGGCCAAGCGGACAATGTTGATGGTCGAGAAAGAGAGGTTGCCACGGCCAATGGAAGTCTTGGGGCCGAAACGGTTTTCAAACACACGGGTACGGCATCCCATGGTCGCCACCTCGTGTTCGTAGCGTTTCGGGTCGCCTGCCTGCCAAGCCGGATTCTGGTTGAAGGTGGCATCCAAGTTCAGGAAGTTGGGGAAGAATCGCCGCGCACTCACCTTACAAGCCAGACGATAGAGGTCGTAGTTACGATCTTCGATAAGATAACTTACGCCACGTTTCTTTTTCCAAATCTGTATAGGGAAAATGGCTGTCTCACCATTGCCCACCCCACGCTCGGTGCTCTTCAGCAGTTCGCGGATGATGCATCGTCCCTCGGCACTGGTGTCTGTTCCGTAGTTGATGGAACTGAACACCACTTGGTTTCCTCCGCGTGAATGGATGGTGTTCATGTTGTGGATGAAAGCCTCCATTGCCTGGTGCACGCGCGTTACCGTCTTGTTGATGGCTGCTTGCAGAATGCGCTCTTCGCCTTCCAATCCATCCAATGGCAACTGCAGATAGTCCTCTAATTCCTTATTATATAAGTGTGAATAATCTTGTCCCATCAATTCCTCCAAAGTTTTCACCTCCTCGATGAAACTGCTGCGCACATAGGGAGCCAGATAGAAGTCGAAGGCAGGGATAGCCTGTCCGCCATGCATCTCGTTCTGTGCTGTCTCCATGGAGATGCAGGCCAGAATGCTGGCAGTCTCGATGCGCTTGGCCGGACGCGATTCACCGTGTCCTGCACTGAATCCGTGAGACAGGATGCGGTCCAATGGGTGTTGGATACAGGTCAGACTCTTCGTGGGGTAGTAATCCTTATCATGTATGTGCAGATAATTGTTGCGCACAGCTTCTTTGGCTTCATCACTCAACAGGTAGTCATCAACGAAAGGCTTGGTCGTTTCGCTGGCAAACTTCATCATCATGCCTGCCGGTGTGTCGGCGTTCATGTTAGCGTTCTCGCGTGTCACATCGTTACTCTTGATGTTGATGATTTCCAGAAACACATCGCGTGTCTTGGCCTTACGGGCTATGCGCCGTTGGTTGCGGTAGGCAATGTATTTCTGTGCCACATCCTTGCGGCTACTCTTCATCAGTTCCATTTCCACCATGTCCTGAATGGCTTCCACGGTCATCTGCGACTCGCCACGGAAAGCCACATGGTCGGTTATCTGACTGATAAGGTGCATATCTTCCCCCTTATCCGTATGCAGCATGGCTTTACGGATGGCGGTGGCAATCTTCTCTTCATTGAAGCCGACGATGCGTCCGTCGCGCTTCACTACGGTTTGAATCATACGTTTTTGTTCTTTCGATGATATTAAAAATGTTTTTCGTACTGTCTTCCTTATTCCGCGAGTGAAAACAGTCTTTGATGAATGGCAGGTCTTCTGACTTCCCCTTCGCCTTGATGCCTTCCCGACATTCGGTACGTGTCAACAAATGGTCAGTGGCTAAAAGTCTATCTATCAAGACGACTCAGAGGTTCACAGCAGCGCGTCTGTCCGGGATTTCCACCCGATTCCCTTTTAATCCCTCGGACAAATTAGTCTTTTGGGAACCAATTCATGGGACAAAGATAGTGCAAAGGTAGATACGAACAAAATAAAATCCGATTTATTTTGCGCTTTAGAAGTAGTCTTTTCTTATGTGAAAGAAAGAGGTAAAATGAAGAAAAAGGATAAGGGGGCACCATTCAATCTTTTAGGCGAAGGTGTGCAAATATAAAGGAAGCATGTCATAATTAACTTTTTAGACGCAGACAACGCGGATGACGCGGATTTTTTAATGATTATACCCGAACGGTTACAATTTATTATTGTTGTCCGCTAAATCTCAAAAACGCTTTTCGTCGTGCGCACGCGAAAAAAATGGGCTGATTCTCGCTAGGAGAGTCAGCCCTTTGGCTTATCTTTGCAGCACAGCAAATAAAAAGAAAAGCATTTTTGCCGTCTGTCTGCGAAATGGGCTAATAATCAGCGAATCACATCTAAATCAAGGTTTTTATCCAGCGTAAATAATTCTATGGCGAAATGTTAAAGCGATGATTTTTCGCACATTATTGCTGATTTATGATTACTTTTGCTGAATGAGAACTGCAAAAAGACTGCAATGAAGATATGGCGCGGACGAAATTATATTTAGATACGAGGGCAGTAAAAAGCGGTAATCCAGCACCTCTGAAAGTGGCGATAAACAAGAAGTCGGAAACGGCTCTTATATCGCTGAATGTTCTTTTGCTCCCTTCTCAATGGGACAAACGGGCAGGCAAAGTCGTCAATCACCCCAACCGCCTATTTCTGAACAACTATATCACAAGGCGTATGCTTGATATTGATACAATGGTTCTAAAACTGACGGAAAGCGGGGAAATAGGCAATATGAGCGCACTTGACATAAAAAGGCACATATTGCATCAACTATCTCCCGAAAAGCAGGAGGACGGCAAGGAAAAGCTATTCGCCAAACGCTTCTTGAAATTTGCGGAGAGCAAGAAGGAAAGCACTCGGTTTGTGTATATGAACACCTATCGTCGGCTGGGGCAGTTCTGCGAAGACTTCGACAAACTGACTTTTGAGGACATAACGAAAGAGTGGCTGACCTCTTACGATACATATCTTTCCCAAACTTCGCCTTCAAGGAACGCGAGGAATGTTCATTTCAGAAACATTCGCGCCGTATTCAACGAGGCTATCGACGACGGAGTAACAAAGGCATACCCGTTCCGCAGGTTCAAAATTCGCCCAGTCGCAACCGTCAAACGCTCGTTTACCGTTGAGCAACTCCGTATGTTGTTCAATGCACCAACGGACGAACACACCGAAAAGGCTCTTGATATATTCAAACTCATTTTCCTGCTAATCGGTATCAATATAATTGACTTGTGCAAACTCCGAGGAATAACCAACGGCAGGATTGAGTTCTACCGTTCCAAGACAAATAGACTATATTCTATAAAGGTGGAGCCGGAAGCATTGGAGATAATCAACAAGCACAAAGGAACGGAATATCTGATAAATGTTCTTGACCTTCACAAAACGCATCGCTCATATACGGGTATGCTCAACAAGCAACTGAAAGAGATTGGCGTAATTGAGGGCGACGAGAACAGCAAAGCAATGTTCCCGAACCTCACAACATATTGGGCGCGTCATACTTGGGCGACGCTGGCGGCTGAACTCGAAATTCCGAAGGAAACTATTGCCGCCGCTCTCGGTCACGGAGGTAATACCGTTACTGATATTTATATTGATTTTGACCGCAAAAAAGTGGACGAAGCCAACCGACGCGTGATAGATTGGGTGTTATACGGAAAAAAGTAGTTATTTTTTTCAAATTTTGCGTTCTCGCAACGATTGCGAGCAAATTGATAACTTCCTTGCCACAGAAATTTTCGTTGGCGAAAACGCACGAAAAAAGCCCGGTCAAGAATAGCGAACCGGGCTTCTCGGGGCGGGAACATTTCTGCTCCGTTCCACAACAACAGTGCAAAGGTACAAAAAATCCCCAAACACGAACTCTAAAACTGAAATAAATTGTAAGAAACGCCCACACCAACATACGGACTGAATTGTGGCGTTTGCTTCAAGGTTACGCCGTAACCAACTTGTATTCCTACTCCCCAGCGTTTGGGCTTGCTCTTTACTTGGACTATCTGTGTAGGCTGGTATATATATATGTCGTCAAGGCTCGGCTTGTAGCCACTGACAACGGCTCGGTAGCGGTCTGTTTCGTAAACCTTCTGCGTTATTGGTATCTCAACGCTCACGCTGTCGGGTGTTACCTTTTCGCTCAATTCCTCGAAATGGTCGGGAACGGTTTTACCGTAATTTGCTAAACTATCACGCAACATTTGAACGGTTTCCTGCAATTTTCGCTCGTTTTCGGTCTGTTTGGGAACACTAACGGGCAATTTGGCAGTTACGCTCCCCAGCGGTTTTTCGTCTTTCGGGGCTGGTATCTCAACGCGAACGGTATCATACACGGTCAGCGTGTCTGTATAGGAACCGGGCGGCAAATTCCCTTGCGTACCTCGGCTGCATTGAAACACATTGAGGCACAGCAGTACGCCAATCAAGACATATACAAAGATATTCCACAACTCTTTTTTCATTTTCCGACCGATTTAATGTAGTTGATGATACCTTCGATATGAGCGCGGACGATTGAGGTTCTGCCTTCCAGCGAAAGAAGGTAGGAAACATCTTTTTGATTGTCCATAAAGAAGTTTTCCGTCAGCACAGCAGGGCATTTGGTCTTTGCCAGCATATGGAAATTCTCTTCCCAATCGGGATCGCCGTCCTGGCAGTCCTTTCGTATCGTTTTACCGGGAAAGTTGTTTTCGGCAGCTTCGTAAAGGAAATCAGCCAATTTGTCTGCCTTTGTCTTACCTTTGCTCGTGTAAGCAGCCCAGCCGCGAGCAGTCTTCCACTCTTCGCCATTTCCTGCCGCGTTGCAGTGTATTGAAACAAGGATAACATTTGCCGTTCCAAGCCTTCCGCAAATCTCATTGATACGGCGCGAGCGTTCAGACAAAGGAACATCTACGGTTTCCTTCACTATGCGTTCTGCGTCGTAGCCTCTCGCAATCAATTCGCGTTCTATCTCTTCCGCAATCTCACGAACATACTTGTATTCGCGAAACAGCCCGTCGGGGCTGCGCTTTCCCGGCGTGTTCTCGCCGTGTCCGTTGTCAATTAAGATTTTCATATTTTATCCATTTAGACGGTGGTAAAAATCAAGGCGAATTTTGGCGTACACGGCTTCTACATTAGTGAAGGCTCGTGAATTGTTTTGTGTCTCGGCGTACACCTCACGCTCCACAACTTCCGCAACCCAATCAACCCATTCCGGCGAGGTGTACTGCGTTAATGTTTTCCCTCGGTAACGGTGATTGTCGAAACGGCTGTTTCTATCTTCGTGAAGGTTGCATAGAAGCGTTTTGACCTTTGCCCGCGTCGCCTCCTTGTTCACGATATTGTTTTCCTCGCGAACCTTCTTGATGATACGACACACCCGTTCTACAGCCAAGTCAAAACAAGTGTTCGATATGTTCTTAATCTGTAAAAGAGTAGCAGGACGCATCCCATCTGCGATGTCGTTCAGCAACTCGTTTTGAGCATTTGTAGTTTCCAAGAGTTCGTTCATAACTTTTGCATTATGTTCCATAGTGCTGTTAATGATACTCTTGAACCATTTGAAAATTGCTACCCACATTAGCAGTGATAGGACAATGAAGGCAGCGCAAATCACTACCATTATCCCGAAATTGCTGATACCTTCCGCAATCTCTGTTACTCCTTGTACTTCGTTCATACGCCTTATTAAATTGATTTCAACTGCAAAGATATACAAAAGTGATTATATGATAATCGTTTCGGGCGTGTAAAATGCCCCGAAGGGGTGATTTTCCCTCGGGGCAAATGGTTAACTAAATAGAATATCCACCAAACGAATATATGACAAACTCAAAACTTCCTCCATTTTGCGAAGTGTCGTCTGACACCATAACCGTGAGTGTTCGTCCGCTCTGACTAATCAAAGTCGCTTTTGTTGGCGAAGTTGTTGAGCCTTGCACGTAGCCTATACCCGTAAGCATTACCAAAAGGTTAGATGCGTATTGGAAAAACTTGGGAAGCGTGATTGTGTAAAGTCCGTTGTTGTCGGCTGTTCCGTTACGGCTTACGCTGAAATCAGTTCCAGCGATAGAATTTCCCGATATAGTAGCACCGCTTGAGCTGTTTGTAACTTTACCCATTGCAACGACTGGCGCAAGTTCCTTATGGTATCTGTTTGTGATTTTCCAATAACCGCCAGCTTCAACCGTGTATCCGATGACGCTACTTCCCGACGGTAGTTCAAAACAGGTCATTTCAATCGTTTCCTGCGGTGCTATCAAATACACTTCGCTTTCTCCCGAATATGTTGTATTCCCGTTCCAACCAAATTTTCGGGTTTGTATTCGGTAATATCCCATACTACCTATTGCCGAGTTGTTTGTTAATAGACAACGCTTTCCAATATCTTCTTTTTCGTAACCCATTGAAATTACGCTATCTGACATAACTGTCGTTCTCGCAGGTAAATTGAACAAATCAACATCCGAATAATTACCTTTTGTTCCCGTTGAGTGCTGGATTGTTCCTTTCAAACGAACCTCTCCTTTTGTTCCGTCAAGGTATGCCATAGGGTTGCCCGAAGAATCCGTTGTTTGGCTTTCCATTCGTCCGTTGCGGAAAATCCAACCTGCAATATTGGCGTTCTCCGCTAATAATAGGCTTGTTGCCACACTCTCGAACACAGCCCCGAAAGAGTTCCATTTTGATGTTCCGGGAGGTGCTACATTCTTGAACTCTCCAGCGTCAATGCGAGCCACATAATACGCCCCGTCGCTACCTTTTACACAATCGACACGGTACTGATTGCCGTAGTAGGTAACATCGCTTTTATACTCTCCTCTGAATACAAGTGCAGGACTTTTGCCGTCGTCGCCCTTGTCGCCTTTCTCTCCGTCCTTTGGTGTGAGCCTTTGCGGTGTACTCCAATTTGAAAGCAGCGTATTGTCTGCGCCCGAAATTTTGGCTACCGTGAACCAAAGGTATTGCAGCGTTCCGACGGCTGGGACGGTCGTACTCCAACCGCTTGGGGTTCGGCTTGTGTTGCTCAATGTAGGTGCGCTGGTGGTCGAGCCATTGACCGCATAGCGATATTCGTAGTAGTCGCCAGCCTTTCCGTTCTCACCGCTATCTCCCGTATCTCCTTTATCACCCTTGCTGCCTTGTGCCATTATCTGCCAATAGTTCGTATTGGTCGGTGCTATACCCTTGACCGAAGCAGCAGCCACACATCGGTAAGTTGAAGTAAACTTGCCGTC
>JAFXDG010000067.1 GCA_017521285.1 Bacteroidaceae bacterium
TATAATAATAATAAAATATATTTACATGGTAATGCTTGTATTCTTAGGATGAATATATGTCCAAAATTAATTGTCACGAATTGTCACGTCACGCTTTTTGATGTTTTCTCTTTCCCTCCCAAGAATCTCCCCTTTTGGTGGTTCGATACACATTTTTTTGCTCCACCCTTTAAAAAATTCTCATCCGTCCACCAAAAATTTTTCATCGGCAATGCCCCTCTTCAAGCACTCGTATAAAAATTTGAGCCATCCCTTTGCGGTGCGGATTATTATCTTTTGCATGACAAAATCAGTCAAATCATTCAATCAACAAACGCACAAATAGCGATAATAAAACAGGACACAAAAAGCGGTAAAACCACTTCACAAATCCACAAACAAAGGTAAATATTTTTTAAACAGAAAGAATACTTTCACCTTAGAATAAAGAGGGAAGAGAGAAAAAATTTTGTGTAATCTGTCCCAAGAGGCTCTAAAAAATGCTTTTTTTTTACTACCTTTGCAACTTGATAAATAGGATAATTTGCATTTTCAATGAAAAAGATAAGAAATTTCTGCATCATTGCACACATCGACCATGGAAAATCAACCTTGGCCGACCGTTTGCTTGAATACACCAACACCATCCAAGTAACTCAGGGACAAATGCTTGACAATATGGACCTGGAGCAGGAGCGAGGCATCACCATCAAGAGCCACGCCATACAGATGGAATATACATACAAGGGGGAAAAATACATACTCAACCTGATTGACACTCCGGGACACGTGGACTTCTCGTACGAAGTGTCGCGCTCGATTGCCGCCTGCGAAGGGGCATTGCTCATCGTAGATGCGTCGCAGGGTGTGCAGGCACAGACCATCAGCAACCTGTACATGGCGCTGGAGCACGATCTGGAAATCATCCCCGTGATGAACAAGTGTGACATGGACAGCGCCATGCCCGACGAGGTGGAGGACGAAATCGTGGACTTGCTAGGATGCAAACGCGAGGAGATTATCCGCGCATCGGGAAAGACGGGTATGGGTGTGGAAGAGATATTGCAGGCCATTGTGGAGCGTGTGCCGCACCCGACAGGCGACGAAGAGGCTCCCTTGCAGGCGCTGATTTTCGACTCGGTGTTCAATTCTTTCCGCGGAATCATCGCCTATTTCAAGATTACGAACGGGGTGCTTCGCAAGGGTGACAAGGTAAAGTTCTTCAACACTGGAAAGGAGTACGATGCGGACGAAATCGGTGTATTGAAGATGGACATGGTGCCCCGCAACGAATTGCGCACGGGCGACGTGGGTTACATCATTTCGGGTATCAAGACCTCGAAGGAGGTGAAGGTGGGCGACACCATCACCCACATTGCACGCCCCTGTGACAAAGCCATTGATGGATTCGAGGAGGTGAAACCCATGGTGTTTGCCGGTGTGTATCCCATCGAGGCAGAGGACTACGAAAACTTGCGTGCTTCGCTCGAAAAGCTCCAGCTGAACGACGCTTCGCTGACCTTCCAGCCCGAATCGTCGGTGGCACTGGGCTTCGGCTTCCGTTGCGGATTCCTCGGCCTGTTGCACATGGAGATTATCCAGGAGCGCCTCGACCGTGAATTTGACATGAGTGTCATCACGACAGTACCCAACGTTTCGTACAAGATATTTGACAAACAGGGCGGTTGCAAAGAGGTGCACAACCCTTCGGGTATGCCCGACATCACCCTGATTGATCACATCGAGGAGCCGTACATCCGTGCCTCGGTAATCACCACCACCAACTACATCGGACCCATCATGACCCTCTGCCTGGGCAAGCGTGGCGAACTGGTGAAGCAGGAGTACATTTCGGGCAACCGTGTGGAAATCTTCTACGACATCCCCTTGGGAGAAATCGTCATCGACTTCTACGACAAGCTGAAGAGCATCTCCAAGGGATACGCATCGTTTGACTACCACATGAACGGTTTCCGCCCCTCGAAACTGGTGAAGCTGGACATCCTGCTCAATGGTGAGCCGGTGGATGCCCTCTCGACACTGACACACTTCGACAATGCCGAGAACTTCGGCCGACGCATGTGTGAGAAGCTGAAGGAACTGATTCCACGCCAACAGTTCGACATCGCCATACAGGCTGCCATCGGTGCCAAAATCATTGCCCGCGAAACCATCAAGCAGGTGCGCAAGGACGTGACCGCCAAGTGCTACGGTGGCGACGTGAGCCGTAAGCGCAAGCTGCTCGAAAAACAGAAGAAGGGAAAGAAGCGCATGAAGCAAATCGGCAACGTGGAAGTGCCACAGAAGGCATTCCTGGCCGTGCTGAAACTGGACTAATGAGGTTTAAGGTAGGGTGTCCAATTTTAATGGACCTACTTTTGAAATTTTCACCAATGCTATCTTTGTCATTTTTCGGACACAGTCCTCAACAACCCGCCTGAGGACGACAGGACGAAGAATCTGATAACGTCAGCATAAATAACTTCTGCTTATGTTCACAGATTCTTCACTGCGTTCAGAATGACAGAGATAGCATGAACCTGAAACTTTGAACTTGAAACCTTGAACTTGAAACCAATTGTCTGCGTCTGAACTTCTGAACTCTTGACAACAAATTCATAATTCATAAACCAAAGCCCTATGGAAAGACGATACGAAATAGCCAAACAGTTCACCGAACAATACCGACGCCTGTCACCCGAGGCCACCAAGGCATTGTCTCTGATAATGGAGCCGATGAAGCTGGCCAAGGGCGAAGTGTTCATCAAAGAGGGCGACATTGCCCACTATGTCCACTATGTGGAGAAGGGGCTGGTACGCCAATTCTACTATAAGAACAAGCGCGACCTGACCGAGCATATCTCCTACGAGGGAAATGTGGTCATCTGCCTGGAGAGCTATCTGCGCCAAGAGCCGACCCGCCTGATGGCCGAGACACTGGAACCATCCATCATCTGGCGCATGAGCAAGGAGAACTTCTACCGCCTCACCGAGGAGATGCGCGAAGTGGAATTGCTCTATCGGAAAATTTTTGAATACTCGTTGCTCGTATCGCAACAGAAAGCCGATGACATGCGCTTCGAGACGGCACACGACCGCTACCGCCTCCTGATGGAGCGACACCCCGAAATCATCAAACGTGCCCCGCTGGTGCACATTGCGTCATTCCTGCAAATGAGCCCCGAGACTCTGAGCCGCGTACGCTCAGGAGTGTTATAAGAGAAAAACAGAACAATTATCTTTACATAAAAAACAGCCGCATACGGACGACATGCGACTGTTTTTTGTTTATTTTTTCGGACAAACGCATCACTTGATTTCAATGCTACGCACACTCTCGACCTTGGCTTGTGGCTTCATCTTGGGCAACTTGATTTTCAGCACTCCGTCGCTGACCTTGGCACAGATGTTTTCCTTGTCCACATCATCGGGGAGGATAAGGGTCTGCTGAAACTTGCTGTACGAAAATTCGCGACGCAGATAGCGTGCCTCCTTCTCTTCGTCGGGCTTCTTTTCCTCCTTCTTCCCGCCATCTTTTCCGTCGCATCCGCAATCGGTGCATTTGCATTTCTTCTCCATCGTAATCACCAGGTCGTTGTCCTTGTTGATGTGGATGTCGAAATCATCCTTACACATACCCGGTGCGGCAACCTCCACCTTGTAGGCTTTTTCGGTCTCCATCACATTGATGGCCGGTGCGGTGGCATTGGCCTTCATCACCCAATTGGTGTCGAAAAAATCATTGAAAATACTGGGCAACCAGTTCTGTCCGGCATTACGCTTCATAGGCATCATAACTTGTTCTCCTTTTTGTTAATTTAATTAAACAATCTGTTATCTTTTTTTGACGAATGCCTCAGCCGTCCTTATCCCCACGTTTACCGCCTGTTTCAAATGAAGGGGAGAACTGGTGTCACGCTTGGCCATCCGGCTCTCCCTCAATCGTGGTAGGTTCTGTACATTTGCTCATCTATGAACAAGCGAAGCGGGGCAGAACCGGCTTTCGGCATTCATCCACATAAATGGACAAACAGGCCATTAGGTTCACCCCCGCTCCGGAGATTTAACAAAAGAAAACGTTCCTTCCTGACAAAATCACACCAATTTGAACACGATGCGGAAAACTCCGTGCTCGTCGTAGCGCCAACTATTGATTTTGAAGGTGCCTATTTCGCGTGTATTCTCCACATGGGCACCGATGCAGGCACACACGTCGTAATCGCCGATGCGCACCAGTCGGAGGGTGGCACTGGCATCGTCGGGCAACTTGCTGGTATCTACCTCGGGTGGCAGATTGTCGCGTGTGGCAAACTCGTACGTCACAGGCAGGCCTTGCGAAATCACTTCGTTCATCCGTCGCTCAATCTCCTGCACCTGCTCTTCGGTAGGGCATTCGGGCAATGGCCAGCTGATTTTGCTCTTCTTGCGCTCGATGTGTGCGTTGCGCGAACGTTCGCATCCGAACATCCTTATCATCGTCTGATTCAACAGATGCTCGGCCGTATGGCTGGGCGGATATTCCTGCTTGTTGTGGTCGTTGAGAATGGGTTCTTCCATATTCTTTGTTCTTTTGTCTAAAATAATCAAGTCCTTTTGTCTTTTTCTCTGCAAAAATATCCAATATCGACGAAACAACCAACGATTTCATGGATAATCACAGATTTTTGCACTATCTTTGCACACAATATGAACTAAGATATAAGAGGAATATGGCATTCGAAGCATCAAGACGTGACTGGAGCGAGTTGTACGCATTTTTCCGCCTGCTGGCCGATGGCTATGTGTGCGCAGGAAAAGCCGACGGTACTCCCGACGAAGAGAAGAAACTGACCGTGGCCATGGTGCAACGCGAAGAGCACGACGGCACACGACGATATATTATTGAAGGTGAAAATATCCACATCGCAGGAGAGGGTAGAGACGAACGTTTTCCCCGCGAAGATTTTGCTACCGTGGCAATGCTGGTAGGCGACATGCTGAAGCAGGGCGGAGGCGAAGAGGAACTGACCTCGCCCGACGGAGTGGAGGAGTTTCTCGATGCCGTGGCCATCTACAACCTGGAGGCCAAGACGGACGACCGTACGGACTTCTATGTGGCATTTTGGAGTGTGGATGCCCCGCTCGTGGGTTTCCGTTCATACTCACGCTTGGGTGGCATGATTCCTCTGCTCGATGGCGGACGTACGGCCAACATCAAGTTTGAACAGACGGGCGTGCGTTTCCCCAATCCTACGGTAAACAAAATCAATTGGTTGGAGTCGCCCAACGAAGTGCTCGACCGTATGCTGATGATTGAGCGTATGGGCGGAGTGTTGAAGTACAACGATGTGGCCGATAAGGTCTTCCGTAGCAATCTGCTGATGATTGACCTTCATTTTCCACGCATTGCGGCTGAGATGTTGCGCACCATGTATTACGAGGGCATCACACGCATCCCCGAACTGACTGAGCGCATCAAGGAAATCAATCCCCTGAAGATAAAGACCGAACTCATCACCAAGCACCGCTTCTATGAGTTCAAGGTGAAACAGTTCCTCTTGGCACTGGCCATGGGTATGCGCCCTGCCAAGTTGTACAATGGCACCGACTCGGCCGTGGAGGGATTCATCTACACCGACACAGAAGGTCGCACCATCTGTTACCACAAGGCCGACCGACAAACGTTTGAAGACTTCCTCTACAACCACACACGCTTGGAGAAAGGGCCGCTCGACAAGGACAAATATGGCTATCTTGAGCGCGAAAACAACCTCTATTACTTCAAACTCAACCTGAAGGTGGGGTTTGTGAAGAGGAACAAGTGAGGTGGACCCTATCTACTCCTGTAAAACAACATAATAAATATGCTTATGATGGACGATTTTGAAGACAGAATGGATGACTATTTTGAATATAAAATTGTCTCCGGCGAACTCGATGACGAGGAAAAAGACCGCAAAAAGGAAGACAAGGATAGAAATTCCACAACAGATGAATATAATTCTAAATACTAATAAATACACTTGTAGATAACATGTTATTCGATCAAATCAGCAACGACATCAAAGAGGCCATGAAGGCCCGTGACAAAGTGCGCTTGGAGACCTTGCGCAATGTGAAGAAAGTATTCTTGGAGGCAAAGACGGCTCCGGGAGCCAACGACGAGCTCTCCGACGAAGCAGCTCTCAAGATAATCCAGAAGTTGGCCAAGCAGGGGCGCGATGCAGCCTCCATCTACGAAGGCCAGGGACGTGCCGACCTTGCCGCCGACGAGTTGGCACAGGTGTGTGTGCTCGAAGGCTATATGCCCAAACAGATGAGTGCCGAGGAGTTGGCCAACGCTTTGAAGGAAATCATTGCACAAGTGGGTGCCGCAGGCCCTCAAGACATGGGCAAGGTGATGGGCGTAGCCACCAAGCAATTGGCCGGACGTGCCGAGGGACGCGCCATCTCGGCTTGTGTGAAGGAATTGTTGGCAAAGTAATATAAAGAGGAGTTCAGGAATTTAGGAGTACAGGAGTTCAGATAATAGTCTTGCTATTATGGTAAGCTTTATGCAAGCAGAAGTATTGTCTGAACTCCTGAACTTCTGAAACTCCTGAACTCCTAAAAAAGACTTTCATGAACTCCAAACTACTCGGCCACCTGGCGTGCTTCATTGCATACTCCATCTTTGGCATCAACATCATCGTCTGTAAAGACCTGACGAGCAGCCACCTCATCTCGCCCATGGCGCTCTTCTGCTTGCGCTCCATCGGTGCCGGGTTGCTCTTTTGGCTCATCTCCCTGTTCACCTCTGGCGAAAAGGTCGAGCGGAAGGATTTTGTGAAGATATTCTTTGCCTCCGTCCTCGGATTCTTCCTCACACAGATAACCTTCCTGATAGCCATCCCCGACATCACTCCCATGGATTGCTCCATCGTGAGCGCCATCTCGCCCATCCTGACGATGTTCATTGCCGCCTTTGCCTTGAAAGAACCCATCACTCTGCGCAAAGCGGGCGGTGTGGCCATCAGTTTTTTCGGAATCATCTTCCTCATCCTCAATAGTGTGAGTGTCTCCGATGCATCGCGTCAGACAAGCCTTGTGGGCATCCTGCTCATCATAGCCAATTGCCTCAGTTTCTCGCTCTACTTGGGGCTTTTCAAACCCCTCATTGCCCGCTATCCGGTGGTCACGTTCATGAAGTGGATATTTCTTTTCTCTACCCTCATGTCACTTCCCTTTGCCGGTCACGAGATAGCCACCATCAACTATGCCGCCCTCTCGGGCACTTTCCTCTCCGAGCTTGCTTACCTCATCATCTGCGCCACCTTTGTCACCTATTTCCTCATCCCTGTAGGACAGAAGCGCATCCGCCCGACCTTGGTCAGCATGTACTCCTACGTGCAACCCATCATCGCCACCACCATCAGCATCTGCCTCGGCATGGACACCCTCGGTTGGCAAAAGGTGCTTGCCGCCCTCATGGTCTTCGGTGGTGTCATGATGGTAAACTTCAGCCGTAGTGCAAAGAGGTAGAATATGAGAAAAATGTCCGAATTGCCCCATGAGGGCCAAATATGATGAAATGTGAGGAGAGCATAATGAAACTGATAGAAAAGAACATAAAAGCCAAAACTTTAGTGTATGGATAATCAGACGGAAATGCTTTCCAAATGAAAAAACAGAAAAAATATCAGAATCCGATTGCTATTGTAAGAACTTCTTTAGATGAACTTCCAACGTAATTATATATAACTTTACCGTCTATTTTCATCAAATTTTCTTTTACACCAGCAACTTGAGGAGTTTTTTCTAAAGCGTTTCTAATCGATTTTTCCATCGTTTCCTTTTGGTATTTCTGCAATTGCTCTATAGTTGCGTAATTTTCATCAATTTCGTATGTATAAACCAAATTCTTTCCATCAAAAAAAACTGAATCCGCACGGGTCATCACATCTATTTGTTTACCTGCAAGAATTTTATTGGAAATTTCAGCCTCAAATTTCAAAGATTCTTTAGCCTTGTTTACTTCTTCATTTATTTCCGGAGCGGTTGAATTCTGTTTTTCTGTATGACCATTTGAGCATGAAGATATTGAAAATAATAATAGCAAGGCAAAAAACAACATTTTTTTCATGAATATAGTCAGCTGTTATATACCATCGCTACATCGGTTTTAGTAATAATACTATATTGTCGGTGCAAATATAGGGAAATAAAATGGAATATCGTATGCTAATGAGGAAAAATAAAGTCGTGTTGAAGAAAAGTCTACCTATATCAGTATAAGACACAGGTATCAAGCTTTTAGTCTGAAGGCTAAGAATCTTTTCTACAGAATTAAAGAAAGGACCAAAAGGAGTTATTCATTTTGGTCCTCTTCCTTGAACTTTAAACTATGAATCTGAAACAATTACAACTTCACCTTCAACACCTTGCCACTGAATCCATCAACGTGAGTAGAGGCTTGGAGGGTGGGAGAGAGGGCGATGTCCTCCCGCTTGCCCGTCAAAAGGTCGGTGGCTTTGATGGTGTCCTTGGCAGGGATTTCGAGGAAGTCGAAGGCATGGGCGGGGATGTTGATGCCCACTTCGGCAGGTGCTTCGTCGAAGTTCACCACCACAAGGATAAGCTCCTTCTTCAGCTTGCGGAAGAAGGTGTATTGGCGATGAGAGTTGAAGCGGGGATTGTCGTAATTGGCATACATGAGGTCGTAGAAAGTGCCTTCGGCCAATGCCTTCTCTGAGGTGCAGAGGTTGAGCACACGGGTGTAGAAGGCTTGGAGGGCTTTTTCCTCGTCGGTGAGGAGTTTGCCATCGAACTTTCCTCCATTGCGCCAACGACGGATGGTATCTACCGTCCAATAGTCGAAGATGGTGGTGCGTCCATCGCGTCCGCTGAATCCCTCTTCGTCCATACCGCGCTCGCCAAACTCTTGTCCGAAATATACCATCACGGGATTGGCGTTCATGCACGCACTGACAATCATGGCCGGACGGGCTTTCTCGGCATTTCCGGCAAAGAAGTCAGAAGCGATGCGTTGCTCGTCGTGATTCTCGAGAAAGTTGAGCATGTTCATCTGAATACCTTCAAGGCTTTGCCAACATCCGGTGATGGCAGAGGCCGACTGGCCATAGCAAGTGACGGCCTTCAACGTGTCGTAGAGGCCCACTTTATCGTAGAGGTAATCGAACTTCCCGCCCCAAATGTAGTTGCGGTATTCGTTCGGATTATACACTTCGGCAATGAAGATGAGGTCGGGATATTGCTCCTTCACCTGCGGGATGACCCATCCCCAGAAGGCACAAGGCACCATCTCGGCCATGTCGCAACGGAAACCATCGATACCCTTGGAGGCCCAATAGAGGAGGATGTCGCGCATCTTCATCCATGTATTGGGGATAGGGTCGAAGTGCCAGGTGCGTCCGCCTTGGTAATCCACTCCGTAGTTCAACTTCACGGTTTCATACCAGTCGTTCACGTCGGGCCAGGCATCGAACCGGTCGTTACCCGTAGCTTTGGCGGGATACTCCATGTAAGGCTCGGTGGCATCTTTAGCGAGGTCGATGTGTCCCTCCAACTTGGTGCCGGGGATATAGTAGAAATTGTTTTGCGCGGAGAAGGCCCAATCCTTGTTGTCTTCCTCGCCGAGGTCGATGACACCTTCGGGTTTGGCATCCGAGGCGTATTGACGCGCCACGTGGTTGGGCACAAAATCCATGATGACCTTCAAGCCTGCCTTGTGGGTGCGCTTCACCAGGTTCTCGAACTCCTTCACGCGCTCGGGCACCGAAGTGGCGAGGTCGGGGTCAACGTCGTAGTAATCCTTGATGGCATAGGGCGAACCAGCCTTACCCTTTACCACGGCGGGGTGGTCGGGACGAATGCCATATCGGCGATAGTCGGTTTGTGTAGCGTGTTCGATGATGCCTGTGTACCAGATGTGTGTGGCACCCAGGGCCTTGATTTCCTCCAATGCCTTGGTGGTGAAGTCGGCCATGCGTCCGCATCCGTTCACGGCCTTGTCGCCATTGGGCGTGAGGCGTGTATTATTATTTCCGAAAAGTCGGGTAAAGACTTGGTAAATGACGAATTTATTGTTTTGCATTATCTGTTCATTTCATTATTCAGACGCAGATGACGCGGATGACGCGGATTTTCTTTTGTCCAAGGTTCAATCAATTATGTTCTGTTGAACTTAAAACCTTTTTATCTGCGTTATCCGCGTCATCCGCGTCTGAAAAATTAGTATTCTTTACGCAATGCCGTGAGCATTAGCTTCTTTGTCAATCTTCTTGATAAGTCCTTGAAGCACAGCTCCGGGGCCACATTCGGTGAAATCGTCGGCACCATCGTTCAGCATGTTTTTAACCGTCTGTGTCCAACGCACAGAAGCGGTGAGCTGGGCAACGAGGTTAGCCTTGATTTCCTCGGGGCTGGTGTGAGGAAGGGCATCCACATTCTGATAAACAGGGCACTTGGGAGTGTTGAACTGAGTGGCTTGGATAGCGGCTTCCAACTCTACCTTGGCGGGATCCATCAGCGGAGAGTGGAAAGCACCACCCACCTTCAAGGGGAGGGCACGCTTGGCACCGGCTTCCTTCATCAGTTCGCAAGCCTTGTTGATGCCTTCGATAGTACCTGAGATAACAATCTGGCCGGGGCAATTGTAGTTAGCAGCTACCACCACTTCGCCCGAGCGGGTAACCTGCTCGCAGATTTCCTCTACCTTGTCATCGCCCAAGGCAATCACCGCGGCCATGGTTGAGGGCTGAGCCTCGCAAGCCTTCTGCATAGCCATAGCGCGAGCGTAAACAAGCTTCAATCCGTCTTCGAAAGAGAGGGCACCGGCTGCTACCAATGCACTGAACTCGCCAAGAGAGTGGCCGGCGGTCATCTCGGGCTTGAAATCGTCGCCCATGCAGAGGGCAGAGATTACTGAGTGGAGGAATACGGCAGGTTGGGTCACCTTTGTCTGACGGAGGTCTTCGTCAGTGCCTTCAAACATAATATCGGTAATGCGATATCCGAGGATATCATTCGCTTTTTCAAACAGTTCCTTAGCCAAAGCTGAGTTTTCGTAGAGGTCTTTACCCATGCCTACAAACTGGGCCCCTTGACCGGGGAATACAAACGCTTTCATATTTCTATTTTTACTTAATAAATTTGAAAATCGGGCGCAAAGGTACTCATAATTATTGAGATGTGGAAGCCTTGCCCCTATTTTTCGTCCCTTTTGCCCATTCTTGTCCCTATTAAGATAGAATTGTTTAAAGACCTTAACCTTGGCTTAAGGCAACCTTAACCCTGACTTAAGGTAAGCTTAACCTTGGCCTGATGTCGCCTCATGTCTATCTTGAATGCCGGCGAGTTTTTTCCCCTCCGTTGGGAAAAACTTTTTTAAGGGTAGGGGAGAAAAAAAGTGATTCAAAGGCCCATGGCCATGCCCCACGCGGACATCGGCACCCTGTCGGATAGCTTCGCTCACATACTGTTTGGCTTGACGGATGGCTTCGGGTAAAGAGTGACCTCGTGCCACAAGGGCGGCTATGGCCGACGAGAGGGTGCAACCCGTGCCATGCGTGTTGGGTGTATCAACCTTGGGCGATTGGAAGGCCAGGGGTTCGTCGGCATCAGGCATCAGCAAGAAGTCGGCCATCACTTCCCCCTCCAAGTGTCCGCCCTTCAACAAGACGGCATACGTGCCCCACTGGCAGAGGTCGTAAATGGCACCTTCCATCTCGTCGGAAGTACGGATGCGACGCCCCAACAATGCTTCGGCCTCCGGCAAATTGGGAGTAATCAGGGTACAAAGGGGAAAAAGTTCGTCAACGAGCGCCTCCATGGCTTCGCCACTCATCAACCGATGACCACTGGTGGACACCATGACAGGGTCGCAAATGACCACCGGCACGGGGTGACGACGAAGTTGGCGGGCAATGGCGCGAATGACAGGAGCATCGCCGACCATCCCTATCTTGACCGCATCAAGCGCGAGGTCGGACATAACGGCTTCCATCTGAGCACCCACCACATCAGCCTGCACGGGGTGCACGGCTTGTACGCCCAAAGTATTCTGCACGGTGATGGCCGTTATAGCCGTAGCGGCATAAGCTCCCAATGCCGAAATAGTCTTTACATCGGCTTGCACACCCGCTCCGCCACCACTGTCCGAGCCGGCCACACTGAGCACCGTAGGATAGGAAAAAATGTCGTTCATTCTGTACCTTATTATAATTTACGCTACAAAAATACGCTTTTCTATCGGAAAAAGTTGCAAAAAACAAAAACAATATTTACTTTTGCTCCGCCGAATGCCCGAAAAGGCCATCCGGCCCTTGATTTTTTTTGAACTTGTTAAATCTAAGATTTGTCTGATGAAAAGAATATTAGTGAGCGGAGGAGCCGGCTTCATCGGTTCTCATTTGTGCACACGCTTGGTAAACGAAGGACACGATGTCATTTGCCTGGACAATTACTATACAGGAAGTAAAGAAAACATCTGGCACCTGATAGGTCGTCCCAACTTCGAATTGGTGCGTCACGACATTGTGAATCCCTATTGGGCAGAAGTTGACGAAATATACAATCTGGCTTGTCCGGCATCGCCCATCCACTATCAGCACGACCCCATACAGACGACCAAGACGGCCGTCGTAGGTTCACTGAACATGTTAGGATTGGCCAAGCGCGTGAATGCCAAAATCTTGCAGGCATCAACCAGCGAAGTCTATGGCGACCCGGCCATGCATCCGCAACGCGAAGAGTATTGGGGAAATGTAAACCCCGTAGGTATCCGCTCGTGCTACGACGAGGGCAAGCGTTGTGCCGAAACCCTCTTCATGGATTATCATCGCCGACACGGAGTGAGGGTAAAAATCATCCGCATCTTCAACACCTATGGCCCCCGTATGTTGGCTCACGACGGACGCGTGGTGTCGAACTTCGTGGTGCAAGCCCTCAAGGGACAAGACCTGACCATCTATGGCGACGGAAAACAGACGCGTAGTTTCCAATACGTGGACGACCTGGTGGAAGGCATGATACGGATGATGGAAAACACGAGCGACGATTTCCTTGGCCCTATCAACATTGGTAATCCTGGCGAATTCACCATGCTGGAGCTGGCCGAAAAGGTCATCAAGCTGACCGGTTCGAAATCAAGAATCATCTTTGAACCCCTTCCACACGACGACCCGCGCCAACGCAAGCCGGACATCTCATTGGCCAAAAAAGTGCTTGATTGGGAGCCGAAGGTGCAATTGGACGAAGGATTGGGCCACATGATAGAATACTTCCGCAGCATCATTGACAAAATCTGATTCCTATGGCTACGAACAATACGGTGACGGTAAGCATCAACCCGTCCGATTATAAGATTCTGGTAGTAGATGACGTAATGCCCAATGTCCTTTTGCTGAAGGTCATGCTTACGAACGAAAAGTTCAATATCGTCACTGCATCCAATGGCGAACAAGCCATCGAACAGGTGCGCAACGAAAAGCCCGACCTGATTCTGCTCGACGTGATGATGCCAGGTATGACCGGATACGAAGTGGCTCAAGTGTTGCAAAACGATCCGGAGACAAAAGAGATACCCATCATCTTCCTGACGGCACTGAACACGTCAGAAGACATTGTGCGCGGTTTCCGCATGGGAGGAAGCGACTTCATCTCGAAGCCCTTCAATAAAGAGGTGCTCATCGTGCGCGTGAAATACCAGCTTTCGTTGGTAGCTGCCAAGCGCATCATCCTCCAGCAAAACGAAGAGTTGCAACGCACCATTGCCGGACGCGACAAGCTCTACTCGGTAATCGCCCACGACCTGCGTTCACCCATGAGCACGGTGAAGATGGTGCTGAACATGCTCACCGAATCCACTTCGCCCGAAGTCATCGGTGAAGAGGCCTTCAGTATGCTCTCCATGGTAAATACTCAATCAGAAGAGGTGTTTGCCCTGTTGGACAACCTGTTGAAGTGGACAAAGAGCCAAGTGGGAAGATTGAACGTCGTGTCGCAACGCTTCCAAGTGGACGAAATTGTGGTGTCCGTCATCCAAGTCTTCCGCATGGTGGCCGAAGCCAAAGGCATCACCATCGAAGTGGGCGAGTGTGAAAAACTGAATGTGATTGCCGACATTGACATGTGCAAGACCGTGCTCCGCAATTTCCTGAGCAACGCCATCAAGTTCAGCAACCAAGGAAGCAAGATTCTCGTATCGGTAAAAAGGGACGGAGACAATTTTGCCCGCATCAGTGTGCGCGACTTCGGATGCGGTATCAGCGAAGAAGATCAGGCCAAACTTTTCCACACCGCCACACACTTCAGTAAATATGGCACCAACAACGAGGAAGGCTCAGGTCTCGGCCTTTTGCTTTGCCAGGATTTTGCCATCAAGAATGGAGGAAATGTCTATCTTGAATCTGTCCTCGGCGAAGGCTCGACATTCAGTTTTACCGTGCCTATTGCAAGTGAATAATAAAAAGTGAAAAGTGAAGAACGAAGAGTGAAGAATCCAATAGTATGAACACTATGATTCTTCACTCTTCATTTAGTATATGATTATTCGTTCTTCATTCTTCACTCTTCGTTCTTCATTCTTCACTTATCAACGCCCACACAAGATATTGCGTCTCGCGTCCGACGGGTGTGAGTGGCAAGTATCCCTTGCAGATGCGTCCTTCGGGAGAGAGTTGGAGAGGCGCCTCTTCCATCCGCTGGCGATGTGCCTCACGCAAAGCCTCGGGAGTAGGGTAGTAGTCAACCACGAAGCGACCTCGGCACCCTTTGGCCACATATCGTTCGTAAAAGATGTGAGCCACCACACCCATATTCATCCGTAAATTGATTTCCACACACGGATGAAGACACATATCCCATTTTTGATTCTCCCTTTTTACAAGGCAAACCATCATATCCACTCCAACATATCCACGATAATCAGCTCCGATACGTTCGCCAATAAGTTCTTGTAGCATTGCACGTACAGAGTGTAAAGCCTCTCGAGAGACGTATGTGCTCAATTCACGTTCAATCTCCTCGTCCGCCATCAACAGATTGCCTTCGTACGAGCCATTGGCATCCGTGACAAATCTTGAATAACCGACAAAGGTAAGCGGAGCGCCATCGCCCGCCGAATAAAACTCCATGGCAAAATCCTTTACCTTACGATAGAGAGGCTCCACCACTACCGCCCCTTGTTGAGCAAGTGTCCGTGCGCACCATCCACTCAACGGAGGAGCATATTCGCCTTGCCCACGGCGCAATCCCTTTCCACTACTCGACCACGGAGCCTTCAGCATCGTAGTGGGATATGAGGTCACTTGTTGAACTATTTCCTCTTCGGTTACGCAAAAAGCTGCTTCCCCTATCAAACGATGTGTGTCTGAGAGGTTTTGCATAAGGGCCTTCAGCACCTCCACCGCCATCCGCCTGCTCGACAAGGCACGCAATGCCTCCATCTCTTCCACGCTTGGCAGATGTTCGTCACCGAGGCCACGCACCTTCATCTGTTTGACAAGTGCCGCATTCCATCCCCAAGGGGAGAGTGGCTGAGAAGGGAGCGATTCTTTATTCGTAACCAACTTTATTTCAGAGCGGAGAATATTATTTGATAAAGTTTTGCTCCAATAATAGATCACATCGCTACTGGGTATAAGCACTGCGTCTCCCTCGTCGGCATACCATGCCGGCAAGAGCGACAAGTCGTCCGCCATGCGTCTGGCCGAACGTGGAGGCAGATAATTGGCATCGCCATTGGCCAGTGCCAAGTCACTATCGGGGTTAAAAATGTACGTCTTTGCCATGAAAAAAGGGCTTTATAGCAGATATTTTCCATAAAGATGGTGCAAAGATAAAAAAAAGTTCAATATTTTGCTATCTCTACTTTGCAATTTATGGAATCTTTGTTACCTTTGCACCGAATTAAAGCCCGAAGGTTCAAAACAGAAGGAATGGAAGTCTTTTATCGTACACATAATTACCTCATTGAACACATCAGTGAGTCCCTTGTCCGCCGTGATTTGATGGACGAGATTGATTGGAGTGACCGCCTGATAGGTATCAAGGGGACACGCGGTGTGGGAAAGACCACCTTCTTGTTGCAATACGCCAAGGAAAAATTCGGCACCGACCGTTCGTGTCTCTACATCAATCTGAACAATTTCTATTTCCAAGGCCGTGGCATAGCTGACTTTGCCGGCGAATTCCAAAAGCGTGGTGGACGGGTATTGTTGATTGACCAGGTGTTCAAGCAACCCGATTGGAGTCACGAACTCCGCCTTTGCTACGACCGTTATCCGAGCCTGAAAATAGTCTTCACAGGTTCATCGGTCATGCGATTGAAGGAGGAAAATCCCGAGTTGAACGGCATTGTAAAATCCTACAATTTGCGAGGATTCTCCTTCCGTGAATTCTTGAATCTGCAGACAGGCAATAATTTCCCTGCCTATACGCTCGACGAAATCCTCAACAACCACGAACACATCGTGAAGAGCATCCTTCCGAAAGTGCGCCCGATGGAGCATTTTCAGGATTATCTGCACCATGGTTTCTATCCGTTCTTCTTGGAAAAGAGAAACTTCTCCGAGAATCTGCTGAAGACCATGAACATGATGATTGAAGTGGACATCCTGTTGCTGAAGCAAATCGAGTTGAAATACCTTTCAAAAATAAAGAAGCTCCTTTACCTTCTGGCCGTAGAAGGCCCCGTAGCGCCCAACGTAAGCCAATTGGCTACGGACATACAGACATCCCGCGCCACAGTAATGAACTACATCAAGTATCTGGCCGATGCACGGCTCATCAACATGGTTTATGCCAACGGTGACGAGTTTCCCAAGAAGCCCGCTCGTGTGATGATGCACAACACCTGCCTGATGTACAGCATCTATCCCGTGAAGGTGGAAGAGCAGCATGTGTTGGAGACCTTCTTCCTCAACAACCTGTGGAAAGACCACAAACTGAACAAGGGAGAAAAGGGCATGTCCTTCCTGGTGGATGGCAAATACCAGTTCCGCATCTGCACCGAAGGGTATCGGATAAAGAACAATCCCAATCATTACTACGCCCTGCACAGAATAGCCGTAGGGCATGGAAACCAAATCCCCCTATGGTTGTTCGGATTCCTGTATTGATTGATGGTGATGGTGTGTGTCCCTTACGACACATTGCGAAAACGAAAAAAAAAGACGAATGATAATTTATATATAATAGGATATAATAGATAAATAATAAACTAATTTACTAATCAATTTATATTAGATTATGGCTAAAGAAAAAAAGTTTATCACGTGTGATGGTAATCAGGCTGCCGCTCATATCTCGTATATGTTCAGCGAAGTAGCAGCTATCTATCCCATCACTCCGTCATCTACTATGGCAGAATACGTAGATGAGTGGGCAGCACAGGGCCGCAAGAATATCTTCGGCGAGACTGTCCTGGTACAGGAAATGCAATCTGAAGGTGGTGCCGCTGGTGCCGTTCACGGTTCACTTCAGGCAGGTGCTCTGACTTCAACTTACACCGCATCTCAGGGTCTTCTTCTGATGATTCCTAACATGTACAAGATTGCCGGTGAGTTCCTTCCCTGCGTTTTCCACGTGTCAGCCCGTACATTGGCTTCTCATGCCCTCTGTATCTTCGGTGACCATCAGGACGTAATGTCATGTCGTCAGACAGGCTTCGCCATGTTGGCCGAGGGTTCAGTACAGGAGGTTATGGACTTGGCCGGTGTAGCTCACTTGGCTACCATCAAGAGCCGCGTGCCCTTCTTGAACTTCTTCGACGGTTTCCGCACATCTCACGAAATCCAGAAGATTGAGATGCTCGAGAACGAAGACCTCGCTCCGCTGATCGACCAGCAGGCTTTGGCTGAGTTCCGCAATCGTGCCCTCACTCCCGAGAAGCCCGTTGCCCGCGGTATGGCCGAAAACCCCGATACATTCTTCGCTCACCGCGAGTCATGCAACACTTACTACGAAAACGTACCCGCTATCGTAGAAGAGTACATGGAGAAGATTTCAGAAATCACAGGTCGCAAGTATGGCCTCTTCAACTACTACGGTGCTGAAGACGCCGAGCGCGTTATCATCCTCATGGGTTCTGCTACAGAGGCCGCTCGCGAGGCTATCGACTATCTGACCGCTCAGGGCGAAAAGGTAGGTATGGTAAGCGTACACCTCTACCGTCCCTTCTCTGCCAAGCACTTCCTGGCTGCTGTGCCCAAGACTGCTAAGCGCATTGCAGTTCTCGACCGCACGAAGGAGCCCGGTGCCAATGGCGAACCTCTTTACCTCGACGTTAAGGAGTGCTTCTACGGACAGGCTGATGCTCCCGTTATCGTGGGTGGTCGCTACGGTTTGGGTTCTAACGACACTACTCCTGCACAGATTCTTTCTGTATATGAGAACCTCGCTTTGCCCCAGCCCAAGAACGGCTTCACCATCGGTATCGTTGACGACGTTACCTTCACTTCACTTCCTCAGAAGGAAGAGATCGCCATGGGTGGCGAAGGCATGTTCCAGGCCAAGTTCTTCGGTCTTGGTGCCGACGGTACTGTAGGTGCCAACAAGAACTCAGTGAAGATTATCGGTGACAACACCAACAAGCACTGCCAGGCATACTTCTCTTACGACTCCAAGAAGTCAGGAGGTTTCACCTGCTCTCACCTCCGCTTTGGTGACACTCCCATCCGTTCAACTTACCTGGTGACTACACCTAACTTCGTAGCTTGCCACGTACAGGCTTACCTGAAGATGTACGACGTAACACGCGGTCTTCAGAAGAACGGTACCTTCCTTTTGAACACCATTTGGGAAGGCGACGAGTTGGCAGCTAACTTGCCCAACAACGTGAAGAAGTACTTCGCTGAAAACAACATCACCGTTTACTATATCAACGCCACCAAGATTGCTCAGGAAATCGGCCTTGGTAACCGCACCAACACCATCCTCCAGAGCGCCTTCTTCCGCATCACAGGCGTTATCCCCGTTGACCTCGCTATCGAGCAGATGAAGAAGTTCATCGTGAAGTCTTATGGCAAGAAGGGTGAAGACGTAGTGAACAAGAACTACGCAGCCGTTGACCGTGGTGGCGAGTACAAGCAGCTCCCCGTTGATGCCGCTTGGGCCAACCTCCCCGCTGAAGAGAAAGAGGCTAACAACGATCCCGCATTCATCAACGAAGTGGTTCGTCCTATCAACGCTCAGAATGGCGACTTGCTCCCCGTTTCTGCCTTCAAGGGTATCGAAGACGGTACATGGCCTCAGGGTACTGCCGCTTACGAAAAGCGCGGTGTAGCAGCCTTCGTTCCTACATGGGAGCCCGAGAACTGTATCCAGTGTAACAAGTGTGCCTTCGTTTGTCCTCACGCTTGTATCCGTCCGTTCGTTATGGACGAGGCCGAGGCAGCAGGTCTGAACGCCGCTACTATCGAAGTGAAGGCTCCTGCCACCATGAAGGGTATGAAGTTCCGCATGCAGGTAGGCGTGATGGATTGCTTGGGTTGCGGCAACTGTGTTGACGTATGTCCCGGCTTCCCCAAGACAGGCCCCGCCCTCAAGATGGTGCCCCTGGAAGGCGAGCTCGGCGAAGCTGCCAACTGGGATTACTGCGTGAAGAACGTGAAGAGCAAGCAAGACCTCGTTGACATCAAGCAAAGCCCGAAGAACTCTCAGTTCGCTACTCCTTTGTTTGAGTTCTCAGGTGCCTGCTCAGGTTGTGGTGAAACTCCGTACGTGAAGCTGATTTCTCAGCTCTTCGGTGACCGCGAAATCGTGGCCAACGCTACCGGATGTTCATCTATCTACTCAGGTTCAATTCCTTCAACTCCCTATACTACCAACGAGAAGGGTCAAGGTCCCGCTTGGGCAAACTCTTTGTTCGAGGACTTCTGCGAGTTCGGTCTCGGTATGGTTCTTGCCAACAAGAAGATGAAGGCCCGCGTAGAGGCTATCTTGACAGAGGCCATCGCTTGCGATTGCACACCCGCCGAGTTCAAGGCCGCTGCTCAGGAGTGGATTGACGGTAAGGAAGACGCTGAAGCCTCTAAGGCTGCTGCTGCCAAGCTGAAACCCATGATTGAAGCCGGTGTTGCCAACGGTTGCGACAAGTGCGCCAAGTTGGCCGAGCTGAGCCACTACCTCGTTAAGCGTTCTCAGTGGATCATCGGTGGCGACGGTGCTTCTTACGACATCGGTTACGGCGGTCTCGACCACGTGATTGCTTCTGGTGAAGACGTGAACATCCTCGTGCTCGACACCGAGGTTTACTCTAACACCGGTGGTCAGTCATCTAAGGCCACTCCGCTCGGAGCCATCGCCAAGTTTGCTGCCTCAGGTAAGCGCGTTCGCAAGAAAGACCTCGGTATGATTGCCACTACCTACGGTTACGTTTACGTAGCTCAGATTGCCATGGGTGCCGACCAGGCTCAGTGCTTGAAGGCCATCCGCGAGGCAGAGGCATATCCCGGTCCTTCAATCATCATCGCTTACGCTCCCTGTATCAACCACGGTTTGAAGAAGGGTATGGGTAAGGCACAGGCCGAGGAAGCTGCTGCTGTACAGTGCGGTTACTGGCACTTGTGGCGCTACAACCCCGCTCTCGAGGCTGAGGGTAAGAATCCGTTCTCACTCGACTCTAAGGAGCCTCAGTGGGATGGCTTCCAAGACTTCCTGAAGGGCGAGGTACGTTTCGCATCTGTGATGAAGCAATTCCCCGCAGAAGCAGCTGACCTCTTCTCTGCTTGCGAAGAGATGGCCAAGAAACGCTACGCCTCTTACGTTCGCATGAGCAAGATGGATTGGAGCGAGTAATATCCTTCAATCTCTCAACCAGATAGAGATGGCGGTTCTCCCCTGTGGAGGATCGCCATTTTTTTGAGCGATGGCTGATGGCTATGGCGAATGGCGATGGCGATGGCCTGCTCCCCTTGACCTTTGACCTTCGACCTTAGACCTTCTACCTTTGACCTTACTCCCTCAACCTCTCAACGCATCAACCTCTCAACGAATAAACCCCCTCAACGTATCAACCTCCCTCCTTGAACTTGGAACCTCATTCTTCACTCTTCGTTCTTCACTCTTCACTCCTCGTTCTTCCCCTTGTTTTTGACCGGTCACAATGCAAAGATACTACATCCGAGGAGCGGTTTGCAACTTTTCGTGTCACTCAATTTGAAATTAACATTTTGCGAGAGGTAAAGCATTGACAAGCATATGATTGCAAAAAATAGTTGGCGGAGTTTTCACATAAAGGTTTTGTTTATGCTGTCTCTGTCATCCTGCGATGGCGACTATACTCATTACCTCATTTGTGAACGTGACGTGACAATTCGTGACAATTAAAAATACGCATACTATCTGACCCTCTCTGTTGCACTTGAAAGAGAAACTATTATTATATATAATAATAAAATATATTTACATGATAACGCTTATATTCTTAGGATGAATATATGTCCAAAATTAATTGTCACGAATTGTCACGTCACGCTTTTGATGTTTTCTCTTTCCTCCCAAAGAATCTCCCTTTTGAGTGGTTCAATACACTATTTTTTTGTCCCACCTTTAAAAAAATTTCCATCCGTCCACAAAAAAAATCTAATCACTAATGACTTTTTCAAACCCCTATAAGCAACTGTAGTTCATTCACTTTATGGTGGATATAGTTTCCTACATTTTGCAAAATCAGCCATAATTCTGACATGAGAAATACTGTTTAAGCATGATAATATTTCCCGACAAATCGAGAGCCTGCAATAACCCTAAACCGACACTTGTTATCACCCAAGGGTGGGGGACAATGGACAAATGGACAATTGATTTATCGGCAAGTTTCATTCCCTTTTCGGTGCAAAAACAGAGCAAATTTTGCCGTTATCGGCAAGAAAAGGACAATAAGGTGGGCCTTGAGAGGTGTTCTCAAACGACGATTTTCTTCCTATTTTTGGGGGACAATGACGTTTTTCCTCTACTTTTTCTGCAAAAACAACGTCTTTTTCTTGTTTTTTTTGAAAAAAGTCTTCAACTGTCCCACGATTTGGGACAAGCTCCTCCTAAATTTGCATCAGAAATCATTAATCAATTAAAGAAATAGGAGGTTTTCGTATGACAGCACTTTTGGCATTATGGGCTACTTATCTGTTCTTTTTCAAGCCACAGTTGTTTTGGATAATAGTATTCAAAATCATGTCCCCAACTAATTGCAATTTCAATAATTTTACTCAACTTAGGATGTTCCTGTTTGAATCTTTCTTCTACAGACTTCTCGTAAGTGTGATTATTTGTTTTTCTCATTTTTCTTAGTTTTTAATATTATTTATCCAATTCTTATGACGTTCATACCAAAGCTGATTCGACTTTCCAAGACGGGCGGTTTGGCGAGGATGGGCAAGACATAAGGCATTATAGGGCATTCCATTTATGCAAAATTCTACTTCCTTTCCATAAGGCTCAATAGAAGAGAGTTTTCCTATCTTAGGCTTAAAGCGATATAAAAAGTATTTTATAGGTTCGTCACCAAGTAAGATAATCCGTTTTGCTCCAGATTTTTCTAATTCGCTTATAATCTCTTTGATTCTATGTTCATCAGCAATACATTTGGGTACGGGAGGAAAGTTGTAGCTAATGTCAACCTCCTTATCATAGGTTTTGAATAATGCTTTTTCTTGTGACTTGTTCTTTCGCGACTCGGGAAGAAGGTCGCAAAGCCACACATCATCACGTGTTAACCCTAACGGACGTAAATAATTCTCGTCGAGACAAATGCCCGAAGGTCCATTGAATGCTGTATCGGCAGGTTCAAGATGCCCGTATTTCGGATTGAGGTTGATTTTTCTTATCACCTCTTTGACATATTCATTATTCCCTCGCCAAAAGATTTCAGGTTCACTTGCTACCGCCATTGCCCGTATGCGGAGTTTACCATCTGCACCATACCACTTTACGTGTACAGCACTAGCATAAACACCAAGGATGAACATCTTCTTTGAGTGTCCATTGTCAACTTGTCTGACCGGTATTATCGGTTGTCCAAAAGGAAAGGTATATCTCATGT
The DNA here is from genome assembly GCA_017521285.1 of Bacteroidaceae bacterium. Taxonomy (GTDB): domain Bacteria; phylum Bacteroidota; class Bacteroidia; order Bacteroidales; family Bacteroidaceae; genus Phocaeicola_A. Next base: position 23,000 of record JAFXDG010000067.1, read on the forward strand.
GTTTGCTATTTTTGCAAAAGTATATAAAAGGATTTAGTCAAACAAATATTAATTGATTTTTTAATCAAGATGAATAATATAAGTAGGTCTTTTGCTTTCATAATTACTAATGTTAAAAAATGAATTTGTGGGCAAATTTAACGGCTGCTTGTCCCAAATCGTGGGACAAGCTGAAACTTTTTTGCGAAAATGATGAAAAAAAGTGCTTTTTCGCATACAAAAATCACTATCTTTGCACCATGCACTATTGCATTAAACAGATTTCCAATCATGATAAAGAACCTGATATTTGACTTTGGAAAGGTGCTCGTGGATTACGATTTCGAGGCTTTTTTCCGCCGATATATTACTGACGAAGAGAGGTGTCGGGCTTTTACGCCGGTGCTTCACAATGTGGAGATACAACGGATATTCGACCGTGAGGAGCGACCGGTGGATGAAATCATCGAGGAGATTATCTGCCAAAACAGGGAGTTTGAGCAGGAAATACGCTTCTTCGATGAGCATTATCCTGAGATTGTGACCAACGAGGTGGAGGGGATGCGTGAACTGCTCACACGGTTGAAGGCGGAAGGGTACAGGCTCTATGGACTCACGAACTGGTGCAGCAAGGTGTATCTGACCATGGCCCAGTTTGAGATTTTCAATCTGCTCGACGGGTACATCATCTCCTCTGAAGAGAAGGTGATCAAGCCCGAAGCGGAAATCTATCACCGGCTATTCGACAGGTTCGACCTGAAGCCCGAGGAGTGCATCTTTGCGGACGACAGGGCGGAGAACATCGAGGGTGGCAGGCGCGTGGGCATGGAGGGCATTGTGTTCACCGATGCCGGGCAATACGAGCGTGAGTTGAGAAGGATGATATCGTTGATGCGTTGAGGGGTTGAGGGGTTGATGCGTTGAGAGGTTGATGCGTTGAGAGGTTGAGGGACTAAGGTCGAAGGTCTAAGGTCGAAGGCCATAGCCATCGCCATAGCCATCAGCCATCGCCATAGCCATAGCCATCGTTGATTGGTTGGGACGTTGAGAGGTTGCTTCGCAAGCGGTTGATATACATTTAAACATTATTTTGAATCACCATGAAAACATCTGCAAAATTCAGGGAATACATTTGGTTGGTGAACACCATACGCAAGGCGGGGAGAATATCCTTCGCTGAGTTACAAAAGAAGTGGCTCGACACGGATATGAGCGAAGGAGTGGAGCTGGCACGCTCGACCTTCAACCGGCACAAGGATGCCATTGAGGACATCTTCGGAATCTACATCGAATGTGACCGCCGTGATAACCAATACTACATAGGTAACGAAGGGGTATTGGCCGAGGACTCGGTGCAGAACTGGATGCTATCCACCCTGTCGGTGAGCAATGACATGAGCGAGAGCCTTTCCCTTCAAGACCGCATCTTGCTTGAATCCATCCCGTCGGAATACGGGCGCTTAGGAGAGATTACAGAGGCGATGAAGAAGCGCGTGTGCCTGAGCATGGAGTATCAGAAATACGGACACACCGAGGTGAAAAAGGTGACGCTGGAGCCATATTGCATCAAACTGTTCAAGAGGCGCTGGTATGTGTTCGGCCGATTGAACGACGAGAGTATGGAGGGCGACAACTTCCGCATCTATTCCTTTGACCGCATCAAGGAGATTGGGCTGACCGACTTGCACTACGACTTGCCGGCCGGCTTCAGTGCCAAGGAGCTGTTCAGGGATTACTACGGCATATTGCTGAGCCACGACACGGAGGCGGAGCACATTGTGGTGAGGGCGCATGGCAACGAACGGTTTTACGTGCGCGACCTGCCCATACACCATAGCCAACGCGAGATAGGCGAAGGGGAGGAGTTTGCCGACTTTGAATTGCGGATGCATGCCACGTCGGACTTCTGTAGCCATGTGTTGAGCCGCAGTAACCAATTGCAGGTGCTCGAACCCGAGTGGCTGGTGAAGAAGGTGAAGGCTATGTTGCATGATGCTTTGGAGAGGTATGAGTGAAAGCCATCGCCATCAGCCATCCATGATGAAGGTGTGTCATCATGAAACTTTTCAGGCGCGGATGACGCGGATAAAACAATTATACCATTTTTGATATAAATTGAATTATAAATCCGCGTAATCCGCGCCTGAATTCATTTTTGACACGCCCTATAATCGTGTCGTTATTTTCACCTCACGACAATCCCTCAATCTGTCCGTTCTGAATGTCGATATGCAGGGCTTGTGGCTCTTTGGGGAGGCCGGGCATACGAAGGATGTCGCCGGCAATGACAACGAGCATCTCGGCACCCCGATTGATGACCATGTCGCGCACATGAAACTCCATATCGTCGGCCACGCCATACATCTTGGGGTCGGTGGAGAAGGAGTATTGTGTCTTGGCAATGCAGATGGGGAAGTGGGCAACACCCAACTGGTGGATTTTCTTCAACATCTTGCGGGCGGTGGTGCTATAGGTGACCATACTGGCCTTGTAGATGTTGGTGGCCACTTTCTCAATCTTCTCTTCCACGGTGTCTTCGTCGTTGTAAGCATAGCGCAAGGGGGCAGAGGGAATCTTCCCAATGCTATCGACAACCAATTGGGCAAGGTCAACGGCTCCCGCTCCGCCCTCGGCAAAGGCATTGTTGATGGCAAAGCCTACGCCCAGCTCCTTTTCGCAATGGAGGCGCACGAGTTCGACCTCTTCGTCGGTGTCGGAGGCATAGCGGTTGAAGGCTACCACCACGGTCTGTCCGAAGGATTGCAGGTTGCGGATGTGCTTGTCGATGTTTCCGAATCCACGCTTCAGGGCTTCTGTATCGGGTTCCTTGAGTGCATCAGCTTTTACCCCGCCATGCATTTTCAAGCCTTGGGCGGTAGCCACGATCACGGTCAGTTTGGGTTGGAGTCCGGCCTTGCGGCACTTGATGTCGTAGAACTTCTCGGCACCGAGGTCGGCACCGAATCCGGCTTCAGTGATGACGTATTCGCCAAAGGTCATGGCCAGTTTGGTGGCAAGCACCGAGTTGCATCCGTGTGCAATGTTGGCGAAGGGGCCTCCGTGTACAAAGGCAGCCCCTCCCTCGGTCGTCTGCACCAGATTGGGGTGGAGGGCATCTTTCAACAGTACGGTGATGGCACCGGCCACTCCCAAATCTTTCACCGTGAAGGGCTTGTCGTCGAGGGTGATACCTAACAGGATATTCTCGATGCGACGACGCAGGTCGGCCTCATCCTTGGCCAGGCAGAGGATGGCCATAATCTCGGAAGCAGGCGTGATGTCGAAACCCGACTCTTGGGTGAGACCATTGCTCTTGGGGCCAAGGCCAGTGACGATGTAGCGCAGAGAGCGGTCGTTCACGTCCAACACTCTCCGCCAAAGAATCTCCTTCAATCCGAATCCGTTCTCCTGCTGGTGATAGAGATAGTTGTCCAACAGGGCCGAAATCATATTGTGTGCCGAGGTGATGGCATGGAAGTCGCCCGTAAAGTGGAGGTTGATTTTCTCCATCGGGAGCACCTGGGCATAACCGCCTCCAGCGGCTCCTCCCTTCATGCCGAAGCAGGGGCCCAAAGAGGGCTCGCGCAAGGCGACGATGGCCTTCTTCCCGAGTTTCTTCAATCCCAAAGCCAGACCGATGGAGACGGTGGTCTTGCCAATGCCGGCCTTGGTGGGAGTGATGGCCGTCACCAGTATCAGGTTGCTCTGCTTCACCCGGTTTTCATCTATCAGATTACCATCAACTTTGGCTATGTAGCGACCATAGTTCTCAATCCCTTCGCGGGGGATGCCTGTCTCGTCGGCCACATGCTTGATTCGTTTCAATTCAATGCTTCTTGCTATTTCAATGTCTGATTTCATTTTGTGATAATATTATTCAATCTTTTTTCTGCATTCTTGATCATATCCAGTGTGCCACTTCCGTCGGAAACGTACTTCACCACCATGTCGGCATAATCGATGGCTTCGGTCAATGAGGGGGTAGGATGGGTAGCAGCTTCGGCGCGTGCTTTCTTCAACAAGGCGAGCAGATCGTTCAAATCTTCCAACTCGGCCAAGTTACCCGGACGCATGGTGTTGATGGCGGCATTAAGTGAAGCCACCACGTCGTTTATATCCTTGGCCTTAGCAGATTCGTCGGCTTGCAAAGCCTTTGCCTGAGTCAATACCGTCATCAGATTTGCATATCCGCGAGGTGCCCAAGGTGCATATTCGGGAACTTTCACACCCATTGCCAACCATGCCTCTTGTGCTTGTTTACGCTCTTCAGCCACTTGGATGAATTCGGCAAGAGCCGGCCTGTTCGCTATTTGCATCGATTCATATTGCTTCATATCACCTGTCATGTGGATACGCAGATAGTGAGTGGAGTTGCGGTCAGCATAATAGTCGGGCACAAAGGTGCGGTCGTCAAAGGTGAGCGTATAGAGGTTACCGAATGTACCTTCTTCAGATGTAGGTGCATTGGCTTTTATCTTATCAAGATGAGAATCCAAAAGGACATCTCCTTGCAAATAGTCGTCTATTCCAGTGGTTGCCATGGCAAGGGGACCATACATCAGTGTACCCATCCATGCCGACGGAGTGGCTACAGTCTTTCCTGAATTTGCAACTATCGTCTGCATCTTGTCCGGGCCATAGTGGATATGCTTTGTGAAGGGCATTATCACTTCCACCACATCGCCCTCTTTCCACTTGCGTGAAGGAATCTCCACGTAGCTCGAAGGTTGATATTGCGTAGCGATGGATTGACCGTTCAACTTCACGTCAAACCCTTCGGTTGCCCAATATGGAACACGCAACTTCATGGCAAACTTGGCTTTACCCTCTACTATGCGCAAAACCGAACGTTCGGCCGGCCAACGGCATTCTTGACGAAGGGTTATACCTTTTTCTTCCCACGTAGCCGTAGTAGGCATATAGAGGCCTACCCACAGGGTATTCTTGGAGGTGAAGTAAGCGGCTTCCTGATATTTCACATGATTCTCCGAACCCGTACCTCCACAACATGATTCTTGCGGAGTGCGGTTGCCCCAAGGCTTGGAAGCATTCATTCCCACGGCATAGTGATAGGTCGTCAGGTAATGAGTGGGATGCAGCGAACCTACAATCTGGTTATAGAGCACGCGCTCGTAATAGTCCATATACGCAGCATTGTCGGGGTCGAAGCAATTCAGGTCTTTGGTCAACTTGGCCAAGTTGTAGGCACAGCAGGTTTCGTTCAATGTCGGATTAGGAGAAGGTTGTCCGTTGCGGTCAGTTGTCGCGTTGGTGTTCATGCTCAACACTTGTGTATAAGGCTGGCGGAACATTTCGCCATTGCCCACGCCTCCAGTAGAGTAGGCATAGCGTCCCTGAATCATCTGCCAGAAGTTGAAAGCCAGATTGTAGTAGTAAGGGTTCCCATTTCCCCGATAGCTTCGCAAGGCGCTCGTAATCTTTGGAATGTGTTGGTTGGCATGGCGGGTGCGGATGTCGTCGATGTTCTTTGACAAAGGCTCGTAGAAGGCAGGGCTGTCAAAGAATGAGGCGGCCTCCAGCAGACGGGCTTTTTCCTTCTTGTCCTTCACCATTTCCGACAGGCGTGAGAGGGACTCGCCCGTACCTCCGTCTTCACCGGCAATGTACATATTCCACATTTCGTAACGGTTGCCCGGCTTGGCACGTCTCTCTTCGCGCGTACCCTCTGTCTCGACAAAGGTGCGGTAGTGCAAACGGTTCCAAATCCACAAACCCATATCTTTGGCAATCAGAAGAGCCTTGTCGGCAATCTCGTCATCATCCACATAAGTGGCTATGTCGATAAGTCCGGCCAACTGCTTGTGGATGGAGTAGTAGGGCGCCCACACCCAATCGTTGTTGTTGTAGGGGCGATACATTTCAATGAGAGCTGCATGGTGGGCAGGGATGGCATTCAGATAGCCGTATCCATACTTGGCATACTCTTTCTTATGCTGGTCAAAGGCCTCCCACGTACCCTTCATCTGGCGCAACTCGGCTTCGGGGGCAAAATCGCGTGCCTCCCAATAGCGTCCCAAGGAATCGCTCCACACGAACGTACGCTCCTGGCATTGGCGCAACTCGTCCACCATACGACGGATACGGCTACGCAAGGCATCTTTGGTAGAGGCATCGTCGGCACTGGCAAAGGCAAAGGCAAGAGCCGACATGTAGTGACCCGAGCCATGTCCCTTCAACTTGGTGGTAGGCGAGTCCCATCCGTCAGCTACGGTATATCCGTCTGTAGGCAAACCATACGTGTCGCGATAGTTGTAGAGCTGTTGGCTCACGTCCCAACTGAGAATCGTACGGATGGCCAAATCGCGGTTACTGGTCAAGCGGTTTTCTCCCTCCACCGTCACAAGGTCGAGCGGAAGAGGTTCGGCCACGGGCTTCTTCGAGGGGACATCATACACATCCTTGCCCACCTTGACCTTCGCTTCGATAGGATAACCCTCGGGGGTGGTAGGGTCGCCCAAGATATACCCCTTCACACCATATTCACGACCAGCCGGATAGAGGCTGGCATCTGCCATCTCCTGCTCTGTAGCCAAAGCACTGTTCATCCATTTGACCTGACGGAACTCTCCCGTATGGTCACTATATGTCACCCACAACTGATAAGGCAAACGGGGCACCGTGCCCACGGGTGATTCCACCTGAACATCTTCTACACTGACAATTTTCCGTCCTCCCTGACCTTCATCTGCAAGGGTTGGAATAGTCAGACACATGGCTATAGCTGTGCCAAAAAAGCGCAACGACAAATTCTTTTTCATACAATTTCAATATATACATTAAGGTTAATCTATATTTATCGGGCAAAAATAGCTATAATATCTGAAATAACGACAAAAATCCTTTCACTAAAATAGCTCATGCACCATTTATTTTCTCTTATTTCACTACGACCTTGCGATGATTGATGAGGTATATGCCCTTGGGAAGTCCGTCGGTAGAGGTAGCCTGATGGCGGATAATGCGACCTTGAAGGTCATATATATCGGCAGGCCAAAGGGGAGTGATGAGGTTTTCATGTATATGGTTTGCAGTAACCCTAAGGGTAGTTCTCACATCGTTGAAGGTCACTTCGTTGCCATTGCTTTTCACGAAATTGATGTGACCTGCCTGGATGGGGTATGTGCCCGGTTGCAATGTCCCGTCTGAGGTCATTGTGAGTGCGAACAGGGTGCCTTCAGTGTTGTCGAAGGGTTGGTTTGCAGGTGAATAGCCAATGATGCGGTAGAGGGTCTTGCTGAGGAACCTTCCTTCGAAATTGTGTGTATTGTTGGCTCTGTTTCCTTTGTTTATGGTGACATCGGTGATGCCTTGGGGGAGGGTGAAATCCATGCAGAGTGCTACGTATGGAAGGTTGTTGGTGAACTGGGTGGATATTTCCCACGTGTTGCCTTCTTCGGTTTCGCTTGCATTCAGTGCGACGGGTTGCGAGTTTTCGGTGTCGGTCATGTCCCATTGGCTCCACATGGTTTGTGAAACTATTTGTATGGGGTTGTGGTGTGTTTTCTGACTACAAAGCCAGGCGAGGTCGGTGGCAGAGATACGTCCGTCGTTATTGATGTCAGCTTGTTCGGTAAATGAGCTGTTTGCTACAGTCTTCCCCAAGAGGTATGAGAGCAGGTTGTCCACGTCGGTTTCGTCCATGTTTCCGTCTTTGTTCAGGTCGCCGAAGGTAAAGGGTGTCTGCTCTTTTCCGTATCCCTTTTTCTCCATGTCGCGCATAAGGTGGTTGGCACGTTGGCTGAGCCATTGTTTCATCTGTGCGGTTCGTGTTTCGTATCCATTGCCGTCTCCCCATTTCTTCTGGTTGTTGAGGAACGAGGGCTTTGCAAAAGCATAGTAGTCGTCCACATAGTCGAGGAGCTCTTGCAAATGGAGCTTCATGAAGTCTGTCCACAATTGGTAATAGCGATGCTTCACCCATGGGCTTGTATTCCACAGGGCTGAGAAGAAGCGGTTTCCTGATGAGGAGGTGTGGAAGTTGAAAAGTCCAGTGGTTGCACCTGTGGTACAATAGTTGCGGTTGCTCTCGTATCCGAAAGCCCAGTCAAAGTCCCAGACGGGGCCGAAGGTGTAGGCGGTGTTCATGTCGTTGAGGTTTTCGCGATAGAGGAATACACTCTTGGGGTGTCCCAGTTCGGTATTGAGCACCAGTTCGTTGACCAGCATGAAGCGCACCAGTTTGTCCATATCAACGAATCGTTCGAAGTGGTTGTTTTGCTTTACGGCACCTTCAAATTGATTGAAGTCATTCTGTATCTGTGTGAGGGTGAGAATGGTTTCTTCCTTTTCGGCAAGGTCAGGTTCCTTGACATTTACGGGCATACCGTAGTTGGACGAGTAGAACTTGTAAGTTTCGTCGAAATAGCGGTCCAATTCGAGGAATGAGGCTTGCGATTCGTCTTCCAGGTCAACACTGTTATTAGCCAATCCTGTCTTTTGTGTAAAGATATAGCTTCCGAGATATTTGCCATTCATGTACAGTTCTACAGGCATGACGTCGTTAGCAGCCGCGGCATCAACCATGCGGGCTATCTTCATGGCGATGGGGTTTGACATCATGGAGCCGGTTTGGGCTTGTGCCAACAGGTTCCAATTCTTTCCTTTCTTCCATCCGAAGGGTTTTACGGAGTTGGCAAACTTCAGGCGATAGGGTTTCTTGGCGTTGTCCCAACTGGTGTTTCCCCGTCCTTTAATCTGTACCGAATCCTGAAAATCGGGCCATACGCCTTGCCCCTGTATGGTTATCTGTGCATTCAGGTAATAGTCTTTGCTTGTCACGGTCAGTCCTCCATCAATGTCAATATCAATGCGTGGCACGGAAGTTGCCTGTTCCGTCAACCAGTCAATGTAGACCTTCGTCCGGCTACCCATCGGGGTCATCTGATAGGCGTATGTGGCAGGTTGCAACAGGGTGGAGTTTTCTCCGTTGTCGGTCACTTCATAAAGTCGGAATTCGCTCAAGCAAAGATAATTCTTGTAACCTACGCGCGAAGCGGTAAATCGCAGGTAGGAGTATGCCGCATCCATGTTGATGACGGGCGAAGTGTAGGTTATTCCTTGTCCGATTACGGGCAATCCGTTTGCTTCGTCCAACAGGGTCACTTCCTTCCATTGCTGCCCATCGTTCGAAGCTTCTATCCGCCATTCCTGTATGTTGTACCTGTCTGTACCCATACGGCTTATGTAGTAGAACTGGAATCCTTTGATGGCTTTTTTCAATTCCACTTGCACATACACCTGTTTGCTCAAATCCACTTCATACACTTTGTCTTGCGACCAGGTCGAATGGAATAGGGTAGAGGGGTCCCCGTCGAGCATCATGTCCAGTCCTTCACCTGCTTGGCTGGTGGGTGCGTTGGTCGAGAGCATGTCTGTCTTTAGGGCTATCTCCTCGGTGGTGACACCCGTCTCGCTCCATACTTCATCAGTCAGTTTTACGGCTGTAAGCTGTTGGTGCATGGGCATGGCAACGGTATAGGTGACTTCACCGGCAAACCTCCTGCGCGACACACCGCTCACTTGCTCCACTCCATCGACATATACCTTTGCATCGCTCTGGCTTACGGAGAACGTAGGTGTCAGATACCTTCCGATAGCAGCCACCGAAGCTATGGCCCGACCATCATCGGTGAGCGTAGCCTTCACATTGTCGGTCAGTTCATCGTTCAATTCATCCTTGAAGGTGAGTGCTGTCAACCTTGGGAACACGGGTTGTGCATCGCTGAAGGCTTTCACCTCTGTCTTTTTCCAAGTGATCACACTATCGTTCAACAGTGTCAGACGGTATTCATCTCCGCTGGTTTCAGTGCTTTTCACCAATTCTTTCGGATATCCCAATATCTGACCATCGGTAAGGTGGATGTAGTATTTTTCGGCTTTCACACAAAGGGTAGCCGCAAGCATGGCAAGGCAAACAAGTATATTCTTCATTATTGTGTATGGGGGAGGGATGACTATATCTTCTTTGGGATAGGGGCGGATATGTAAAAAGGGGTGCATCTGTGTTTTTTGGCAGATACAACCCCTTTGTCTGATTATTCCTAAAAATGTGTGTATAGGGAGTTTCTTTCTTACTTCAACCACTCAGCCAATTTGTCCTTAGCGAAGAAGTAGTAAACGATGAGACCAATCCAGCTGGTGATGAGCAACACAACGATGGCCAACAGTTTCTTTACGCCGTCAACGGGCAATTTCCAGATTTCGAGGCAAGCCTTGATGGTGAGGATAAGACCTACCAACCAAATAATAAATCCAATCATAATTCTCTCTTTCTTTTATGTTTATATTCGTGTTAAAAAAATACGTTTCTAAAAGAAAAAGAGGAAAAACAGTACCATTTTGCATAGCATGTTCACCCTCTTTCAACCTTCGCACTATGAATGTGATTCAGGCGGGATTCGAACCCACGACCCACGCCTTAGAAGGGCGTTGCTCTATCCAGCTGAGCTACTGAACCATCCTTTTTTTGCTCATGAAAACCGACAAATCGTGACTTGTCTCTCCCAATTGCGGTGCAAAAGTACTGCATTTGTTTGAATTGAGCAAACTTTTCGCACAGTTTTTTAGCAACAAGGGCAATGAACACACGGATACTCCTTCCATGCCATCGCTATCCCCCATTCAGCGGATTGCTGCCTGTGCCTCCGCCGCCGGAGTCTCCGCCGGTGTCGTCATCGTCGTCGTCGCCACTGCCGTCGCCCGTGCCGTCGTCGTAGATGCCCACGATGTTGTCCGGTGCCAGAAAGACATCGTTGCCGATGTAGCCCAACGACCCGGCAGCCACCGAGAACGAGGGCAGCGACAGGATGGTGTTCACATCGCCCAACACCGTCAGCCGCGCCGTAGAGACCAGCAGGCGGTCGCTCCGCCGCGTGTGCACCGCCGCCACGGCATATACCACGCCGATGGTCGTTATCTCCAAGTATCCCTCCGAGGCCGCTATGGTCAGATACGGTGTGTTCAGGGCGGACAGCAGCGTGTCGTCCATCAGGTCCAGCGTAATCTTCAGCGTGTGCACGCGTGCCACAGGCGTATTCTCCACCTTCGTCTGCACCAGCACGAAGAAGACCAGTGCATCGCCCTGCCTCAGCCGCGCATTCTGCCTCAGCAGGTTTTCGCTCACCGTCGCCACCGTATCGTCGGCACCGAACGAGGCCACTATGTCCGTCACGTTGTCCGTCATCTCGATGGGGGGCAGTGAACCCTGTGTGATGACGTAGGGGGCGATGACCGACCCTCCGTTGTCGTACTGCTCGCGCGTGATATACACCGGCTCGGCCTGCAGGTTGATGCTCATGAAGCGGTTGTAGTCTGTCCGCCCCGCCTGCTTGTTTTCGAACCCCTCCTTCAGGTAAGGGGACAGCACCTTGTACAGGCCCAACACGTTCAGCCACTTTGTCCGTTGCTGCATCTGCGCCTCGGTGCGCGGGTTTCTCACTTGTGGGTTGTAGGCCGACACCACCTGTTCGCCGTCACGGATGCGATAGACCAGGTCACCCACCTTTCCTCTCAGTTTCCGGATGATTCCACTTCCTGTTGCCATACTTCAATCTATTTTAAGGGTTATACATCACCTCTCACCAATTAGTCTCAAAAGGGAGTCAATACGGAGTCTGTTCGGACTCATAAGAGACTCATAAGAGACCTGAGCCGAAATCTTAACACGTCGGCACCCGTTTTTGTTTGCGCTCTTTTTTGTTCGTTTAGAAAGTTTAACACACCTTTTTCCGCCTTTCCGTGCGGCCGTATGCCGAAAGATAGCTATATTTGCACCCGATTATTAAAAATTGTAGTATAAACCCGGGACAGGAGAAGCGTCTCTGTCCGGTACTTGAAATATGGATTTTGAGCTTTTGGCTCTTGTTCTCTTTCAACGAATACCGCCAAACATTCGACTCATGAGAACAAGCAGATGGAAGTTCACACCGCTGAGGTGTGGACTATTCGTGCTTGTTATGAGTTAGGTCACTTGGCGGTAACCTGTTGAAAGGCGAGTAACGGATAGTTTGCGCCTTTTTTCTGTTCCAAAATGTTTCAATTATGAGAAAAATTAAATTTGCAGCATCCAACCTGTTGTTGGTAATGATGTGTTTTATGTTTGCAGCGTGTCCGGAACCAGACCCGGAGCCGGATATTGAAGAAAATTTGGTGAACACCCTAAAAATGTATAAATGGGAGTATTACGATGTCGATGATTTTACGGATACCGATTACGGTGGTTTTTGGGGCAGTTATACATACAGACTTTATTTTATGGATAATAATGTTGGCTACCATTATTCTGTCATCAAAGACTATGATAGCAGTTTGGGAAATTCTCAGAAAACATCATTTGACAAATTCACTTACAGTGTATCGGGCAATACGGTGAGATTGAACTTTAAATCCGGACAGGATACCTATACTTATAGGAATGGTTTGCTTGTATCAAGTAGTGAAAGTTACTATGAACCTTCGCGGATGACTGAAAGTGACAAAGACTTTGTTAAGAGAAAAGCTCAAGAATTAGAAGAAGATGAGGAAAATGCGGAAATTTCTTCAAATATAAAAGACTATGTGGACATTACGTATGAATATGTCAAAGAAGACATGTGTATAGAATTCACAATTGATACAGAATTGGGCAAGGAATTTCCTGGTAAAACTTTTAAGTATGGAATTGAGTATGGGTATGGAGATTATGAATATACCTCATATTGTGAAATGGGAGGAAACAGTTCACGGACATTTGTAATGTCAATTCTGTTTGCAGAATATGCCATCTATTACAATTCATATATAGCACTGCGAGAAAAGATAGATGACGGAGAGAAACTTGATGACAGTGAACAGGAACTCTTGGAGGATGTGGTGTACTATTTGGAAAAGGATGTAAAAAAGTTCAAAGCTCGTTATTTTGTTGAGTACAACGGTGAAAGATTTTATTTTAATGCCTATTTCTACAATATCAAAATAGATTTGGACGACAGTTACAATAACTCGAATGGTGGAGGAAATACTAATGACGAAAATAACCAAACCACAGGAACTATACAAGGTCACTCCTACGTTGACCTCGGCCTCTCCGTCAAATGGGCGACTTGCAACGTGGGAGCATCCAAGCCCGAAGATTACGGAGACCATTATGATTGGGGAGAAACAGATACGAAGAGTAAATATAGTGATAAGACTTACAAATGGTGCAAGGGAACAGATGATACGATGACCAAGTACTGTACGGATAGTGAATACGGTACAGTGGATAACCGCACTACATTGACCTCTTCCGACGATGTGGCCACCGTGAAATGGGGCAGCAAGTGGCGTATGCCGACCAAGGAGGAAATGAAAGAACTGGATGAAGATTGCACTTGGACATGGACGACGCAAAACGGAGTGAAAGGAATGAAAGTGACAGGGCCTAACGGAAACAGTATCTTCTTGCCCGCTGCGGGCTACCGCATCGATACGGACCTTTGCTACCGTGGCTCGGACGGCCGCTACTGGTCTGCTACGTTGAACGAGAGCAACAGCAACTACGCGTGCAACCTCCGCTTCGGCAGCGGTTACAGCTACTTGTACTATTGGGGCAGCCGTGGCTACTCCGGGTTCTCCGTTCGCCCTGTCACAGAATAAAAGCGTAGCGTATTCGATTCATTTGATTATTTAATTTATTTAGAGCGGGCCGATTTATGCCCGCTCTTCACCAATCCTGCGAAGCGGGTCGAAAATATTTTCCAGAAATATGGCACAGATAAAAGAGATATTACAGAATGAATCAGAATAAGACAATAGAGTGCACAAAATCCACCTTTTTCACGCAGCCAGCTATGTAGGTCAACACAGCTGGCTGTGTTGTTCATTCCAGCCGGCTGCATTGGCCAACACAGCCAGCTGCGTGAAAAGGGGAGCTTATGGCACACATTTTTATTGACTTCTGCCACAGATATTGGCATATTTACAGTATTCGCAATGCTTGGCGACGGTGGTTTGTGTGAAGCGTGTGGTGGGCGAGAACACTTCGGTAAGCAGTTTGTCAAGCAAAGGTTTGAATTCACTGCGAAGGGGGGTGAAGTCTTCTACGGGTTGCTTGTTCAATTTCACAACGGGAGAATAGTCGGCAGAGGCAGCCTTCTGTATGTAGAACAGGGCAGGGGTGATGGGTTTGCCAGGGCACTGTTCGGACATAAGGGTTGCATAGAGAAACGTCTGGAACACATGATACGGCCTGTGCTCAACAGTGGTATCGAAGAGGTGTTCCATATTGCGGGCCTCTTGTATGGATTTGCCTGTCTTGTAATCGACAATGCGCAGGGTGCCATCTTTCTCATCCATGCGGTCGATGTTTCCGCCAAGATTGATGGTAAAGGGTGAAGTGCCATCATCAGGGATTACCTCTACGGCTTGTTTTACGGCATACTCTGCTGCCAGATAACGGAAAGGAGCATGTTCGGCATCGCGACGCAGAAGTTGCTTGACGTAGGCCGTAATGACCTCTTTGTTGAGCAGTTGCAGACCGTCGTATTCGGCATGTTGGTCGAGGGGTATCAAGAAGAACTCTTCCTTGAAAGCACGGTTTACGGTTTCGCGCAGAGTGAGTTCGTCTTTCAACAAATCTTCGATAGCGGCACGTGTAATGAGTCCGTCGGAACGTTTGCCAAGAATCTCCTTGTAAATGATTTCAGTCGTCCGATGGAATATGTTACCGAAGACGGAAGGGTCAATCTCGGTAGTCACTTCATCGCTTTCATAAAGGTGGCAGGCATAGCGCAGGTAGAACTTGAGCGGACAGTCAAGATAGGTGTTCAAGGCTGAGGGTGAAAGTATTCCTTTGCCACCTCCACCAAACCGGTTACGCAGACGGGTTACAATCTCTTCATTGCTTTGCACTTCGATGGTTGCTTGCCGGTTAATGTTCTGCATAGGTTGCAGGGTATATCGTTCCAACTTTGTTTCGGGAGTTTTTTCAACGAGGTATTGCAACATGAAGCGCGACATTTCACCACGGTTCAATCCTTCCGATGAGGTGTTGTAGAGCATGGTCACGTGTTCGGCACGCTGGATAAGGCGGTAGAAATAGTAGGCATAGACGGCATTCTTATGTTCAACAGTGGTCATGCCAAAAGCCTTACGCAAGTTGTAGGGGATGAACGAAGAATCACCTTCCTGCTTGGGCAATTTCCCTTCGTTGACACTGAGCATAAGCAGGTTGCGGAAGTCAAGATTACGCGTTTCGAGCACACCCATCACTTGCAATCC
The DNA here is from genome assembly GCA_017521285.1 of Bacteroidaceae bacterium. Taxonomy (GTDB): domain Bacteria; phylum Bacteroidota; class Bacteroidia; order Bacteroidales; family Bacteroidaceae; genus Phocaeicola_A. Next base: position 38,237 of record JAFXDG010000067.1, read on the forward strand.
TATGGCTGGTTCACCATGGAAAGGGATGGATTGCGATGCAAGCAGGCGGGTAAGCAAGCGGGCCATGATGGGCATTGAGACGGTAAGCAGTCCTTCATCAAGAAGACGCTTCAGACGGTTTATCAGGGTGTAACACTTGAACAAAGCTTCCTGACTGAGTTGTGTGTCAGCAGATTGTTGTTGCGGGGTTTCGTCGTCGCCACGGAATAGGGTAACAGCCTGATTGATGACCCGCAGCAACTGGTCAAGCATGGCTGTACAGGTTGTTGCTCCTTCTGCAGGGAAAAGCAGTTGCATCACTTCATCTGTCTGCAACTCTGATGGCAACGGAAAGAACCGGTTACGCTCAGTCAATTGTCGTTCGAGCGATTCGGCCTCGGTTGAAAGGCTTCTCACATAGGGATGTTTCAATACGGCTGACACATAGCGGTAGATGTATCTGCCCGAATGGGCATCGTATCCGTCGGTATATAGTTCGGTCAGCAGATTGAGCAAACTGTGTATGGACGTACCACTCAACGGATAGCCCATGGTGATATTGAGGGCCTTCACCTCCATTTCAGGCAAAGCATGAAGTACGGCTTGCAACAAGCCTTCGTTGCACAGTACAACAGCCGTTTCGTTTTCTTTCTCCGTCAGGTTCTTCATCAGCCATTGGGGGACGTATCGGGCTTGTGCATTTTCGGTGGAGGCAGCAATGTATTCCACTTGCTTGGGTTTGCACAAGTTTTTGAACAGTTGTGTATCAGTGAGTTCATTAGGAAAGTCGCGAAGGTTGCGACGGATGAACTCGCCAGCCTCGTGTTGCATGTGTTTCACATAGTGGAGATCGTAGTCCCAATAGAACATGGCTTTCCCCTTAGCTTGAAGGAGTGTGAAAAGGCGGTGTTCCACCTGATTGAGCACATTGAAGCCTACGAACACATATCGGTCGTAGGGAAGTGAATCAAGGTCGGTATCACCCTCAACCACCTTTCGGTACAACTGTCCTTCATAAGCCACTCCATCCGCCTCAAGCACCTCGTTGAAGCGGTGATAGATATTGCCAAGCACATTCCAAAGCATAAGGAAACGTTCCTTCAGCTCCGTCTCTTTCTCGATGGAGAAATTGTGGAAAAACATGCGCAAGGCCTCTTCCTGTTCGCCGGTAAGGTAGCTATGGTCATCCATCATCTGTCGCAGTTCCTTGAGGTTTTGGAACATGCGGTCGGCATCCACACGGTTCTTGTCGAGGTCGTCAAAGTCGGCCAGCAGCATTTCTCCCCAGAAATAGAAATTGTCGAGCGTCTCCTTCTCGTTACCCGTTTCTTGGCAAAAGATGGTGTAGAGGGTACACACCAGTCGTATGGGGTCAGCCACTTGCAAAGTGGACAATCCACGAAACAGTTCGCTGATGGTCATGTAGGCCGGTGTCCATACCGGTTTGTCGGTACATTGGGAGAGCCATTGGTTGAAGAATAGCCCGGCACGCTTGTTGGGAAACACAATGGCTGTGCGCGAAAGGTCTTTGCCAACCTTGTTATAAAGGTCTTCGGCAACGGATTTCAGGAAAGGGGAGGTCATGGGGGAAATTATTAATTATTAATTATGAATTATGAATTATGAATTTAGGAGTTCAGGAGTTACAAGAGTTCAGACGAATGTGCTGCTTGCATTCCTTTTTGCGGTGCTTTGTCATTCTGAACGCAGTGAAGAATCTGTAAACGTCAGCATACTCAATTGTCAAGCACACGTAATCAGATGCTTCCTTCGTCAGCATGACAGAGACGGTTTTGAACCTTGAACTTGGAACCTTGAACCATTTAATGTTACTCATCGTTTATTCCTATTTTCTCAATATTTCCTTTATACACATACCACAGATAGCCATCCACTTGCGGATACCCCATCTGGCGGAGCAGGTACATGTATTCACTTACTTGGGCTGTGTATTCGAGACGAGGTTTGCCAAACTTGAAGTCAACCACCACTACGTGCTGATGGTCAGGCGACAGCATTACCCGGTCGGGACGACGCAAATGAGTCTCTTCCTTGTCGCGATAGATGATGGCTTGCTCGTTGAAGAGGGTCCATTCCGATGTAAACCAAGCGGCCCCTTGTGGATGTTGCAAAGCATGGTGCACAATACGTTTTACGTCGTTCACTCCCAAATGAGAGCCAAACAAGCCTTCCATCTCCATTTCACGCATCAAAGGTTCTACATCGTCAGCTGTACGTATGGCAGAGAAGATGCGGTGTAGCAACCGGCCCTGTCGCAAGTACAAATCCTGCTTGTCTTCCTCGTTTTCGCCTTGAATGAAAGCCATCGAGCGGTTGCTCTGCCGGAACTCCAACGGGCGGTTATAACTTTCAAAGGCCACACCAAGGTTTGCCGGCCGCTGGACCAACAAGTTCGTAATGTTTTTCTCCTCCTTGCATTGAGGCAAGTTGACTGTGCCCCGTTCAAAAGGCATGTCCACCTCATAGTCCGGACGTATCTGTTGGAGGGTTTCCTTTATCAGAGTTGACACACTGAAACCTTTTTCTTTCTGTCTGGCCATAACAATAAGGTTGGCCGTTGCACGTGTGAAGGCTACATAGAGGATGTTCAAATTGTCAACCCACAGTTCCAACCGTTCTTTCAAGAACGTGTCGTGATAAACCGAGTTGTTCATTTCGTTCCCATACTTGATGGGCAACAAGTCAACGTGATTGTAAGGTTCGGTTGGTGCTGTGCACCATACGGTCTGTCCCGGTTGTTCGTTTTCCATCTGCCAATTACAGAAGGGTACGAGTACGGTATGGAACTCCAGTCCTTTGGAGTTGTGTATGGAGAAAATGCGAAGTCCGTCAACATTGCCCGAAGGAATGGTTTTGCTACATAGTTTATCGTCCCAATAACGAAGGAAACTGTCGTAGTCGGCAGTATAGTTGTTCAGATATTCTGTTACGGCATCGAAGAAGGGTAACAGATAAGCCTCTTCGCCCGGTTTTTCGTGCAATTGAAACAGTTCTACCAGTCTTTCCAACAGTTCGTATAGTGGCATACGTCGCAAGGATTCCGACTCAGCCACAAAGGATACAGGGAGATACTCATCCAACTGATCGGCTTGCAGACTATCCCATCGGAACGGTCCGTCTCCGGTGTGGCACAGAACAGCCAGATTTGCTTTGGCTATCAAGTCATCCGGACGGGCCAATACACGCACAGCCTGTATCAGCGTATGCAAGGCCGGAGATGCATCCATGCGGTAAGCCTCGTTGGATACCACATTCACTTGTGGCAAAGCTGCCTTGAAGTAATCGGCTATGAGGGGGATGAATTTGTTCTTTCTCACCAATATGGCTATTCTGTTTGTGGGTATGCCGGCTGTTGTCAGACGCTCCACTTCATCAACTAAGGATTGCAAGGTTGCCTCTTCGTAGGTCATTCTATCGGTGTTGTCAAGGAAGGAGACCTTCACATAGCCTTGTGCTTTATCTTTTCCTTCGGGAAAGTCCTGACACACGTCGCTGTAAGCATCCAGCAAAGGAGTACAGTCGGTGGGCTGGTCTTCGCGATGATGGCGGTTGAGCACCTGTGTGGCAGCGGTAAAGAAGTCGTTGTTGAACGTAATGACCACCTCTTCACTCCGTCGGTTGGTAGTCAGACTTTTCTCCACCACAGGGAAGGCTTCCAACTTCCCGCGCAGATTGTTCAATATTCCCCAATCACCACTCCGCCATCGGTATATAGCCTGTTTCACATCGCCTACAATCAGGCTGTCAGCCCCTTGTGAGAGACCTTCGATGAGCAACATGCGGAAGTTCTTCCATTGCAATCGCGATGTGTCCTGAAACTCGTCTATCATCACGTGACGTATGTTGGCACCAATGCGTTCAAACACAAAGGATGAATCCCCGTCCTGTATCAGTTGGCGCAGCAATATGTTGGTTTCGGCCAACAGGAAACGGTTTTTGTGTTCGTTCTGTGTGTGCACCTCTTCATCAATGGCAGCCAACAGGCTCACCTTGTTGATGTGCTCCAGGGAAAGTTTGCACGAATTGATGGTGTGTATGGCCTGCGGACGTTCATTCTCAGCTTTGATGAGCAGGGCTTGCATGTCGGTAAGGAACTCGTCGGTAAGCGCCGGGTTAGGCTTTGTCTTGGTCCGCCATTCGTTGATGTCGAGCAGGCATTTCTCTACAGTTGTGTTGCGTATGTCCTTCTCATTGTACTTCTTGTTACGCAACTTGTTGAAGTAGCTGCCTATGCCATTCTTTCCACCTTTGAACACTGTGTAGTCAAGTCCGCGCACTTCCAGTTGATGGAAGAATGTATCGACCACCTCCTGCAAAGGCTCTTCCGCCTTTTTTTGCATGGCATTGAGCAGTTTTTTGTAAATGGGGATGAAATCCTTGTCCTTGAGTTTGGTGTGCAAAGTATTGCGTTGTTCCATGAACTCTTCACGGAAAATGTCGCGTCCGAATTTCTTGATGGAGGCTATCACTTCCCACGTCTTGTCTTCGGCAATGAGTTCTTTGATGTAGTCTAACAGATGAGCAAAGATAGGTGAATGGATGTCTAACCTTTCAACCAGTGTATCGACAGCATTGTCAAGCACACCGCTTGTGTCCAGTTCGATATTCATGCTTGCACCCAATCCCAGTTCGCGTGCCAGGTTTCGCATCACCGTCTGGAAGAACGAGTCGATAGTAGTCACTTGGAAACGGCTATAGTCGTGTATCAGTTTGGTAAGGGCATCAGCAGCCCGTTCGCGTACGGCTTCTGCCGACATACCCAATTCGTCGCATATCTTCTGCAAATACGCTTTGGAGTCTTTGTCACCAGTAGCAATGCCATAGAGTTGGCTCAAGATACGCTCTTTCATCTCTCCCGTAGCCTTATTGGTAAAGGTCACGGCAAGTATGCTGCGATATGCCACTGGGTTTTGTATCAATAGCTTGATGTATTCTACGGCCAGGGTAAATGTCTTTCCTGAACCGGCTGATGCTTTATAGACAAGAAGTGATGACACGGTTTCTTTGATTTATGATGAATTGGAGAGGCTCTTAACTATACAAGAACCGTTTGATGCTCTTCTTGGCTGTCTTTTCAAATTCCTCGGGGTGAAGCTTCACGCGGGCAATTTGGGAATAGGCAGGAAGGTCTTTGTTGAGCAGTTCGCGGTTCTCTTCCATAATGCGTTCAAGGTCAGTTTGATTCAAGCCGTGTGCAAAGGCATCGTCACCATCGGGGTAAACCAAGGCAACCAGTTTGTCTAGCTGTAGCACAATGAGCGACTCCGACACGTATGGCATGTTGTTGAGCTTTGATTCTATCTCCTCGGGGTAGATGTTTTGTCCTGAAGCGGTAAGCAACATGTTCTTGCACCGGCCTTTGATGTAGAAGTGTCCTTCGGCGTCCATGATGGCCATATCACCAGTATGGAGCCAACCGTTGCGGTCGATTACTTGAGCCGTAGCATCGGGGTTCTTGTAATATCCGGTCATCAGGTTCATGCCCCGGCAAACCAGTTCACCGGGAATGTTGGCCGGATCGGGACTGAGCACTTTCACCTCCATGTTGTCAGCAGCCATACCACACGAACCGAGGCGATGTTCATCGTATCGCTCGTGACAGATGATGGGGCCGCATTCTGTCATTCCGTATGCCAAGGTGTAGGGGAAGTCAATCTTCTTCACAAACTCCTCCACTTCGGCATTGAAGGGGGCACCGCCAATGATGATTTCAATGAAGTTTCCGCCAAACACTTCGATGGCCTCTTGACGCACGTAAGCTTTGGCATGATCGTTGATAATGGGAAGGTTCATCATCAGTTTGCCCAGCTTGGAGTTGACGCCTGGAAGAATGTTCTTCTTGAAAATTTTCTCCACCACCAGGGGGACGCACGAGATGATGCGTGGCTTGATTTCGGCAAACGATTCGGCAATGATTTTGGGTGAAGGCATACGGGTGAGAAACCACAAGTGTGCTCCCGAAGTGATGCCATAGAGGAAGTCGAACACCATGCCGAAAACATGCCCCATAGGCAGCATCGATACAATGCTGTCGCCAGCCTTGATACCTATCATGCGACGGCAATACTGTACGTTGGAGAGCAGGCTGCGATAGGGGAGCATCACACCTTTACTGTAACCCGTAGTGCCCGAGGTGTAATTGATAATGGCCAACTCCTCACTCTCTTCGCGACGCCAATGAATATCTTGCCTGAGGAAACGGCAAGGATATTTACGGCCGAACAATTCGTTCAGGTGTTCGCGTGCATAAGTAAGTTCTTCCGAACGGCTTACGAGCAACGAGAAATCGTTCAGTGACACGATACCTTCAAGACGAGGCATTTGACGCTCGTCCAGATTCTCCCACACTTGGTCACCTACAAACAGGAAACGGGCTTCGCTATGATTCACAATGTGATGCACATTGTCTGCCTTGAACTCATGCAGAATGGGTACAACCACGGCACCATACGTCATGATACTCAGGAATGCCACACACCAGTTGGCACTGTTACGCCCGCAAATGGCAATCTTGTCACCCGGTCGGATGTCTATCTGTTCCAATATGGAGTGTATCTTTTCTATTTTCCGCGCAACATCCTTATATTGTAGGGTTGTTCCTTTATAGTCAGTCAAAGCTTTTTTGTCCCAATTTTCGACAATGCCTTGCTCTATCAATTCTATGAAACTCGGTGTCATATTTTCAATCCGTTTGCACACTTTTCAGTTTTCTGTGCACAAATATACATATTGAATGGAGGATTATAAGGAATTGAAACATTTTTTTTCATTTAATTAACACTCAAAGCCAAACTTTATATAGAACTTTGCAGCCGGATTCTAAAATAGGACAGAATTGTGTATATATGGATACATTAATTTATAAAGCCGCGTTGTTTGATTTCGACGGTACGTTGGTTGACACAGAACCGCAGTACAGCATCTTTTGGGGAGAACAGGGCAGGAGGTATCATCCCGAAATTCCCCATTTCGACAAGATAATCAAAGGGCAGACTTTGGGACAAATCTTCGACGGACACTTTGCCGGCATGACTGACGTGCAGAGCCGCATTGTGGAGGAGCTGAACGAATTTGAACGTACCATGAAGTTCGACTACATAAACGGAGCCCGAGAGTTTGTCACACGTTTGCACCAACAGGGGATGAAGACAGCCATAGTCACCAGTTCCAACAACCTGAAGATGGCCAATGCCTATCGCGAACATCCCGAACTGGAAGAACTGTTCGACCTCATCCTTACGGCCGACATGTTTACCCGTTCGAAACCCGACCCGGACTGTTTCCTCACGGCAGCTTCAAAGCTCGGATGCACTCCCGAAGAGTGTATCGTTTTCGAAGACTCGCTCCACGGATTGCAAGCTGGAAGAAGTGCCGGTATGCACGTCGTGGCACTCGCTACGACACTGCCAGCCGAACGCATTGCCCCTTTGGCTGACGAGGTGTGGGATGACTTTACCCACAAATGAACACCCACCGCCATACAAGCACGGAATGAACGTGATACAGTCGGCACTTCTTTATAGAACATCCATGGGATGAATAGGGTTCAACCACGGGTTGAATCAGACACAGATAAACAACAGTGAACAAACAAATTATAAACCAAATAAAAAGACAACATGGCAGGATATATTTCTGACGACAATCGCAAGGTGACGACTCACCGGCTGATTGAAATGAAAAAGCGTGGCGAAAAGATTGCTATGCTCACTTCGTATGACTACACAACCGCACAGATTGTTGACGGTGCGGGCATCGATGTGATTCTCGTGGGCGACTCGGCCTCAAACGTAATGGCCGGAAATGTCACCACATTACCCATCACACTCGAACAGATGATATACCACGGAAAGTCCGTAGTGCGCGGTGTGAAGCGTGCATTGGTGGTGGTGGACATGCCCTTCGGCTCATACCAGGGTAACGAATTGGAAGGTCTCTCATCAGCCATCCGCATCATGAAAGAGAGTCATGCCGATGCTCTGAAACTCGAGGGTGGAGAGGAAATCATTCCCACCGTGAAACGTATCATCTCGGCAGGCATACCCGTGATGGGTCACTTGGGACTGATGCCACAATCCATCAACAAATATGGAACCTACACCGTACGGGCCAAAGAAGAAGCTGAAGCCGAAAAGTTGGTGCGCGATGCTCATCTTCTCGAAGAAGCCGGATGCTTTGCCATCGTGCTTGAAAAGATTCCCGCCGAACTGGCCACGCGCGTTGCCAGCGAACTGACAATTCCCATCATCGGTATCGGTGCCGGAGGTGGAGTCGATGGCCAGGTGTTGGTCGTAACCGACATGTTGGGTATGACAAATGGTTTCCGTCCGCGTTTCCTCCGCCTTTATGCCGACCTTAGCGAAGTGATGACCAGTGCCATAGGCCGATACGTTGAAGACGTGAAAAGTTGCGATTTCCCCAACGCAAAGGAACAATATTGACGCTTTAGGAAAAAACAAAGAGGGGAATGCGTCAATAAATTTTAGGCGCGGATTTCGCGGATTACACGGATTTATATTTCAAATTTATACACGAAAAAGTATAATTTATCCGCGAAATCCGCGTAATCCGCGCCTAAATTGATTTTTGACCTCCTCTCAAAAACAACTTATTCTGCCTTTTCTTTCAACTGTTCGGCTTTCTTCACTTCCTTTTCCACATCAATGTCCTTCGGAGTCATGTCACCCTTTATATAGAGGCGCACCAGTTCGTTGTCGGCATTGCTGTGTATGGTGATGGTCTTGCGGAACTTTCCAGGAAAACGTCCGGCACCATTGTAAGTCACCTTTATTTCACCTTTCTTACCGGGAGCAATAGGCTCTTTGGTATATTCGGGTACAGTACAACCACACGAAGCAATGGCCTGATGAATCACCAGTGGGGTATCACCGGAATTCTTGAACTTGAAGGTTGTGGTCACTACCGGGTCATCCTCAGAAAAGGTACCGAAGTCGTGTGTAGTCTTTTCAAAAGTCAGCTCTGCTTGCGCCAAAGCCGACACGAAGCCCAGCATCAACAGCAGGCTCATACATGTCAATCTTCTTTTCATCGTCGTATTGTCTTTTCTTATCTTAAAAACTTTCAGCATACAAGTCTATTTCTTGTACCGATTCAGCCGACAAAGATACACCATAAAAGGCAAAAAGGTGGACAAAATGATTAAAAATAACTTAAAATGGGACGCAAATGATAAAAAAACGACAGAAAACCCTTGTGCGTTTCTCATTCTTTTGTAATTTTGCCCGTCGAAAAAAGATAATCCTACCACGAATTGATGCGGCAGTAGCTCAGTTGGTAGAGCATCAGCTTCCCAAGCTGAGGGTCGCGGGTTCGAGTCCCGTTTGCCGCTCAAAGGTTTTTACCTAATTAACTTTGTCATTATTATAAAAATAGAGACACCACCCGAAAGTGACGTCTCTATTTTTTTATATCATCTGCCAAAAGTATCAGAGTGAATCGCCGAAGTCTTCCTTGAACTTGGTGACAAGTTCCTCTTGCCAGTGTCCGATTTCTTTCAGACGACCGAAAAAGAAGCGGAGCACGGCAGGCTCTTCCACCCACTTGAGGCCACCGATAATTTCACGGTTGTCCCAAAGCCACTTCACACGGTCGGCCACATACTTGATTTGTGACAAGGTGAACACACGACGAGGCACAGCCAAACGCATCAGCTCGAGTTCGGCAAAGCGCTCGCTACCATCGGGTTCGCGCTGTTCAGAGAGTGTACCACGCTCCATACCACGGATACCACCGGCAATGTAGAGGGCAGTGGCAACAGCAGCAGCCGGATACTGGTCGTGAGGCATGTCGGGCACGAATCCCTGACAATCGAGGTGGGCACCAAGACCACCGGCAGGCTTAATCATAGGCACACCGTAGTCGTCCAACTCCTTCACCAGGTAAGCGATGAACTCAGGACCGTGGCTCAGGTAATCCATGTCGAGTGACTCATAGAGACCTTCGGCCATAGATTCGATAGAGCGTACGTCGATACCACCGTATGTGAGGAAGCCTTCGTACAAGGGGATGTACTCCATCATGCTCTTGATGAGTTCGGTGTTGTGGCTGATGATGGCACCACCACGTGCAAAACCGAGCTTACGGGCAGAGAAGTAGATGATGTCCATCTTGTTGGCCAAGAGGTGGTAGATTTCTTTCGGAGTCATGTACTTGCACTGGGCCTCGCGGGTCTTCATGAAGTAGATGTTATCCTGAAGCAATGATGCGTCGAGGATGCTGGGCACACCGAAGTCGTGACAGATGTCGGCCACGGCCAGCATGTTCTCCAAACTTACGGGCTGTCCGCCGATGAGGTTAGTACCGGCTTCCACACGTACGTAAGCCACCTTTTCGGGACCTACTTCGCGGATGACACGCTTCAGTTCGCGCAAGTCGAAGTCGCCCTTGAAGGGTTCGTCGCTTTGGGGAACAAGACCTTTCTTGTGAACCAGCTCCAACACTTCACCTCCGCAACGTGTCACATGTGCCTTGGTGGTAGTGAAGTGGAAGTTCATGATAGCAACCATACCGGGCTTTACGAAACGCTCGGCAAGGATGTTTTCGCAAGCACGTCCCTGGTGGGCAGGAAGCACGTTGTCCACACCGAACACCTCCTTCATGGCAGCTTTCAGGCGGTTGAAGGTCTCACTGCCTGCGTAAGCATCGTCGGCCACGTGCATGGCAGCTGTCTGACGGTCAGACATGGCATTCACACCTGAGTCGGTCAACATGTCGAGATAGATGTCCTTATTCTGAAGAAGGAAAGTGTTGTTACCTGCTTGTTGGATGGCACGCAGACGCTCATCTACGGGCAAAAGATTCAATTTCTGTACCACACGTACCTTATGCATTTCCAAAGGTACCTGATTTTCCGGTTGGTAAAATTTTACGCTCATTTCTTTACTTATGAATTATTAATTATTAATTTTCTCTTTCACTCGTGCGGCTCGCAATTGTTAACGGACCTTAGCCTTGGGTTAAGGCAACCTTAACCGCCAACTAAGCCTACATCATCCCAAGGCTGATGTGGCGTCAGGCATCGCTTTATGTAGGGGTATTCATGGCTTGCCGCTCAATGGGGTTGCAAATATAAAGCATTTTATTCGATTATCGGTACATTTAGAAAGTATTTTTATCGGTTTGAAGGCATTTTTGTAAGCATGGCCGTTTTTTCATATTCTTTTTACCTCAAAAAAAGCTTTTTATTCGGGTAAAGTTAAAAAAAACAGAAAGGCATGATACAAGTTGCGATTGAATTGTTTATCTTTGCAAACGTTTATATCACGAAAAACTATACATTAATATATATTATATAGGAAACAGATATGTCAATACTGAAAGGACATATATCGCAAGTGATTGGCCCTGTGGTGGATGTGGCTTTTGACAAGAGCCTGACCGACGAGCCTTTGCACTTGCCGCGCATACACGAAGCATTGACAGTGGTGCGCAACGACGGACGCACACTGGTGCTGGAGGTACAGCAACACATTGGTGAAGACACCGTGAGAACTGTTGCCATGGACCGTACCGACGGACTTAGCCGTGGTATGGAAGTAAACTCTACGGGTGCTCCCATCATGATGCCTACGGGCAATCAGATAAAGGGACGCATGATGAACGTCACCGGTGACAGCATCGACGGCATGGCCGAGCTTGACCGTACGGGTGCATACGCCATCCATCGCGAGCCGCCCAAGTTTGAGGAACTCACCACCAAGCAGGAGGTGCTCTTTACGGGTATCAAGGTGATTGACCTCCTTGAACCTTATATGAAGGGAGGAAAGATTGGTCTCTTCGGTGGTGCCGGTGTGGGAAAGACGGTGCTGATTATGGAAATGATTAACAACATTGCCAAGCGTCACAACGGATTCTCGGTGTTTGCCGGAGTGGGAGAGCGCACGCGTGAAGGTAACGACCTGTTACGCGAGATGATTGAATCGGGCGTTATCCGCTACGGCGATGCTTTCACCGAAGCTATGGAGCGTGGCGATTGGGACCTCTCACTGGTTGACCCCGAAGAGTTGGCCAAGTCGCAAGCAACCCTTGTCTATGGACAGATGAACGAACCGCCGGGTGCACGTCAGAGTGTAGCCTTGTCGGGGCTTACCATTGCCGAATCTTTCCGCGACCAGGGAAAGGACGAAGGCAAGTCGAGCGACATACTCTTCTTCATCGACAACATCTTCCGCTTCACACAGGCCGGCTCTGAAGTGTCCGCCTTGCTCGGACGTATGCCTTCAGCCGTAGGTTACCAACCGACACTGGCTACCGAGATGGGTCAGATGCAAGAGCGTATCACCTCTACCAAACATGGCTCTATCACCTCGGTGCAAGCCGTGTATGTGCCTGCCGATGACTTGACCGACCCTGCGCCGGCCACCACGTTTGCCCACCTCGATGCTACCACAGTGCTCAGCCGAAAGATTACCGAATTGGGTATCTATCCGGCCGTTGACCCGTTGGAGTCAACTTCGCGCATACTCGACCCGCTGGTGGTAGGACAAGACCACTACGAGACGGCGCAACGGGTGAAGCAAATCCTGCAACGCAACCAAGAGTTACAAGACATCATCTCCATCCTCGGTATGGACGAATTGAGCGAAGCCGACCGGCAGACGGTGAACCGTGCCCGTCGTGTGCAGCGCTTCCTGTCGCAACCCTTCCACGTGGCCGAGAAGTTTACCGGTGTGCCCGGTGTGATGGTTTCCATTGAAGACACCATCCGTGGCTTCCGCATGATTCTCGACGGCGAGGTTGACCACTTGCCCGAACAAGCCTTCCTCAACGTGGGCACCATTGAAGATGCCATTGAGAAGGGAAAGAGGCTGATGGAAGGATAGACAGACAAAAACAGAAGAACAAAAGGAGAAAAGAAAATTGCAAATGAACATCCATCTCCAAATCCTATCGCCCGAAAAGCGGTTGTTCGACGGACAGGTGAGCAAAGTCACTTTCCCCGGGACAAAGGGACGCTTCACCGTGTTGCCTCGTCATGCGGCACTCATCTCGTCGCTCGACAAAGGGGTGATAAACTTCTCTGAAGTACGCAACCCCGACAAACCTCACGAAGGGGTGGAGCACATCCAACCCATCCTCCGCGGATTCGTTGAGGTGAACAACAACGAAGTGGTGGCGTGTGTGGAAATCAGTGAAGAATGAAGAGTGAAGAACGAAGAGTGAAGAATGAAGAATAACTTAAGAAAATGAACAGCCATACGATACGGACATATTTGTTGACTGCATTGCTTTGCCTGGCGGGAGCATGGCTGCCCTTACAAGCATCATCAAACGCTGTTGCGGAGAATAAATCCATTGACATCAAGGAGATAATCTTCGACCACATTGGCGATGCCTACGAGTGGCACGTGGCCACCATTGGCGACAAGCACATCAGCATACCACTTCCCGTAATTGTGTACAGTCAAGAGAAAGGGTTGAATGCTTTCCTCTCATCGCACCTCCATCATGGCCACAGCTACGAGGGCTTCCACATTGCCACCGAGGGCGACTACAAGGGCAAGGTGGTCGAGACCCTTTCAACGGGTGAAGTGAAGCGCCCCATGCTCGACCTTTCGCTCACCAAGATAGCTGCCGGCATTGTGCTCAACAGCCTTCTGTTAGTCACTATCATCCTCTGTGTCAGCCGGTGGTACAGGCGCAGAGAGGCTTCCGACGATGCACCGCGTGGTTTTGTGGGCATGATAGAGATGCTCATCATGATGGTGTACGACGGCATCATCAAACCCAGTGTGGGCAAGGACTACGAGCGCTATGCACCCTACCTGCTCACCGCCTTCTTCTTCATCTTCCTCAGCAATCTCATGGGTTTGGTACCCATCTTCCCTGGTGGAGCCAATGTGACAGGCAACATAGCCATCACACTCGTGCTTGCCATCTGCACATTCCTTGCCGTCAATCTGTTCGGCACACGCGAATATTGGCGCGAAGTGCTTTGGCCCGATGTGCCCATGTGGATGAAGTGCCCCGTACCGTTGATGCCCGTCATCGAGATATTCGGACTCTTTACCAAACCCTTTGCCCTCACCGTCCGTCTGTTTGCCAACATCATGGCTGGCCATTCGGTGATACTGGCATTGGTATGCATCATCTTTGTCACCCATTCGATGGGAGCCTTGATAAGTGGAAGCATGACGGTGGTGTCGGTCCTTTTCACCATCTTCATGAATTGTCTGGAGTTGCTTGTTGCCTTCATCCAAGCCTACGTGTTCACCATGCTTTCAGCGGTGTTTATAGGCATGTCGAGGGTGGAGCATCATGAGAAATAGAAAATAATTCATAATTAATAATTCATAATTAAAAAAGAACTATGTTATCATTAATCGCATTACAAGCGGCCGCAGGAGCCGTAGGTTTGGGAAAAGTAGGTGCTGCCATCGGAGCAGCTATAGCAGTTGTGGGAGCCGCATTGGGTATCGGTAAGATTGGTAGTTCGGCCATGGAGGCCATTGCACGCCAACCAGAGTCTGCAGGTGACATCCGCACAAGCATGATTATCATCGGTGCACTCATCGAAGGTGCCGCATTGTTTGCCATTATCGTTTGTCTGCTTGCCGTAGTATTATAATTCCTTTTGAGGTATGGAACTGTTTACCCCCGATGCAGGGTTGCTCTTCTGGATGCTTCTCTCGTTCGGCATAGTGTTCTTTGTGTTGGCCAAGTGGGGTTTCCCCGTCATCACCCGCATGGTGGACGACCGCAAGCGCTTCATCGACCAGTCGTTGGAGGCTGCCCGCGAAGCTAACGCCAAGTTGGAGGGCATCAAGGCCGAGAGTGAAGCCCTGTTGGCCCAAGCCCGCGAGGAGCAGCGCCTGATACTGAAGGATGCTGCCAACACACGCGACCGCATCATTGAGGAGGCACGCGAAAAGGCGCGGACCGAAGGTGCTCTCATGTTAGAGGAAGCCCGCCAGCAGATTCAGCACGAAAAGGAGAATGCCATACGCGACATCCGCCGACAAACGGCTGAAATGGCCGTCGAGGTGGCTGAGAAGATTATGCGCACCAACCTCGCTACCGAGCGCCAACAGATGGACCTCGTCGAGCGCTTGTTGGATGAGGTGGAGAAGAATTGAAGGTAAACCCCTCAATCCCTCCCGAGAGGGGAAGAGGAGAGATACAAACGAAGAGTAATTCGCTGAATTCATAATTAATAATTCAAAATTCATAATTAGAACGTGTACATAGGACCCATAGCCAAACGATACGCCAAAGCGCTGCTTGCCTACGCCATCGAGTGCAAGGCCGAGGCAGAGGTATATGAGCAGGCGTTTTCCCTTTGCCGCACACTGATGCAAGTGAAGGAGTTGCAGCGTGCCATGCTCAATCCAGTGCTCGACCGCACGGCCAAGGTCAATCTGCTGCGTACAGCTTCGGGTGGAGCTTTCCATCCCGTGTGCGAACGCTTCATCGGATTGCTCTTCCAGCAGCGTCGCGAGCGCTACCTGCTCTTCATCCTTGCCTCCTTCATCAGTCTTTACCGGCGCGAGAAGGAAATCTATGTAGGGCAACTCACCACGGCTGTACCTTTGGACAAGGCCACCGAGGAGCACCTGCGCACCATGGTTGCCCAAGCGGTGAAGGGTACCGTTGAGTTTGACCTCAGTGTGGACGAAGAGATTCTTGGTGGATTCATCCTCCAGCTCGACAACCAGCGCATGGATGCCAGTGTGAAGGGACAGCTCCGCCAGTTGCGTGCCGAGTTGATGCGTTGATTCGTTGATGCGTTGATTCGTTGATGCGGTGAGACGTTGATTCGTTGAAAGGTTGATTCGTTGAGAGGTCTAAGGTCAAAGGTCAAAGGTTTAAAGCCATAGCCATCAGCCATAGCCCTCGGCCAAGGTTCATGCCGTCTCTGTCATCCTGAGTGAAGTCGAAGAATCTAGCAGTCGGACATTTATAATAATACTTTGGCTTGTAGATTCTTCGACTCCGTAAACTACGCTCAGGATGACAAAGCGCCGGAGGAAGGAAAGCACCAGGAGAAGGATTAAGCACAGGAAGAAGGAAAATAACGGATGATGGATGACAAAGCGCCGAAGGAAGAAAATGCAAGCAGCACTATCGTCTGAACTCCTGCACTCCTGAACTCCTGCACTCCTAAAAAGAAAACTGTACATTGTAAATGGTAAATTGTAATTGAAATTATGCCAGAAAACAACGCCATAAGACCCAGTGAAGTGTCCGACATATTGCTTCAGCAATTGCGCGACATCGACACCACTTTGAAGTTCGACGAAGTGGGCACCGTGCTCCAGGTGAGCGACGGTGTGGCCCGCATCTACGGATTGAACAATGCCGAAGCCGAAGAACTCCTTGAGTTTGAAAACGGTGTGATGGCCATCGTGATGAACCTTGAGGAGGACAACGTCGGTGCCGTACTGCTCGGTCCTACCGACCTCATCAAAGAGGGTATGGTGGTCAAGCGCACCGGCCGCATTGCCAGCATCCGTGTGGGTGAAGGTATGCTCGGACGTGTAGTCAACGCCATCGGCCAACCCATCGACGGTGGCAACGACATCAGTGGCCCCCTCTACGAGATGCCCCTCGAGCGCAAGTCGCCTGGTGTCATCTTCCGCCAGCCGGTGAACGAGCCCCTTCAGACAGGATTGAAGGCGGTCGATTCCATGATTCCTATCGGACGCGGACAGCGCGAGCTCATCATCGGCGACCGTCAGACGGGCAAGACCTCCATTGCCATCGACACCATCATCAACCAGCGTGCCAACTACGAGAAGGGCGAACCCGTCTATTGCATCTATGTGGCCATCGGTCAGAAAGGCTCTACCGTAGCCAACATCGTCGATACCCTGCGCGAACGTGGTGCGTTGGACTACACCGTGGTGGTAGCAGCCACAGCTGCCGACCCTGCCGCCATGCAATACTATGCACCCTTTGCCGGTGCTGCCATTGGTGAATATTTCCGCGACACTGGCCGCCATGCCCTGGTTGTCTATGACGACCTTTCGAAGCAAGCCGTAGCCTATCGCGAGGTTTCCCTGATTCTTCGTCGTCCCTCGGGTCGCGAAGCCTATCCGGGCGACATCTTCTACCTCCATTCGCGCCTGCTCGAACGTGCGGCCAAAATCATCAAGCAACAAGAGGTGGCCGAGCGCATGAACGACCTCCCCGAGAGTCTGCGTGGCATCGTCAAGGGTGGAGGTTCGCTCACCGCCCTGCCCATCATCGAGACTCAGGCAGGCGACGTGTCGGCCTACATCCCCACCAACGTCATCTCCATCACCGATGGCCAGATATTCCTCGAAGCCTCGCTCTTCAACCAAGGCTTCCGTCCTGCCATCAATGTCGGCATCTCCGTCTCTCGTGTGGGAGGCAGTGCCCAAATAAAATCGATGAAAAAGGTGGCCGGTACCCTCAAGATTGACCAGGCACAATACCGCGAGCTGGAAGCCTTCTCGAAGTTCAGCAGCGACATGGACCCCGTCACTGCGCAAACCATCGACCGCGGACGCAAGAACAACCAGCTGCTTATCCAACCCCAATACTCGCCCATGCCCGTCGGCGAACAGGTGGCCATCCTCTATTGTGGCACCCGTGGCCTTATGGCCGGCATCCCTGTCGAGAGTGTACGCGAGTTTCAAGACCTCTTCCTCGACCGCCTGCGTACCGAGCACCAGACCGATGTCATCGACATCCTTGCCTCGGGCATCATCAACGACGACGTGACCGCCATCATCGAGCAAGTGGCCCGCCAGGTAGTGAAAGGAATGGGAGGAAAGTAGTGTCCGACGGCTTGCTACGCACTATGGAAAATAGCTATAGCCATCGCCAACAGCCATCGCCAACTTCATAATTCATAATTCATAATTAGAATAGTGGCCTCACTGAAAGAAATAAAGACCCGCATCGCCTCTGTCAAGAACACGCTGAAGATAACCTCGGCCATGAAACTCGTGGCCTCGGCCAAGCTTCACAAGGCACAGATGGCCATCGAGAACCTGCTGCCCTACAGCCAGCGGCTGGACGGCATTGTCAGCAACCTGATGCAAGCAGACCTGTCTGTTGACAAGGGAGAAACCGGCCAGTCGGCAAGTTCGTCCGGCACCAATCCCTTGGCAACCCGTTCCCTTGTCAGCCCGTCAACCGCTCTGAAACGCGTTGCCCTTGTTGCCATCAGCAGCAGTGCCAGCCTTTGTGGCGGGTTCAACAACAACCTCATCCGCCTTGCCATCCAAACCATCGATGAATACAAGCGCCAAGGCACCGACCTCCTGCTCATCCCCATCGGCCGCAAGGTGGCACAGGCATTGTCAACCGAGTCCGACTACGTCTCCATTGGCGAAAAGCCCACCTATGCCGAGGCCGCAGCCCTTGCCGCCCACCTGACCGACCTCTACCTCAGCGGACAAGTCGATTGCGTGGAAATCCTCTATACCCACTATCACAACATGGCCGTGCAGGTGCTCATGCGCAAGCAGTTCTTGCCTGTGGAGGTTCAAGACTCAAAGGAGAAAAGCATTTCACTCCCCTCCCTTGCGGAGAGGCAGGGAGAGGGTCTTCTGGGGGGAGGGTCCCCTTTCATTCTCGAGCCATCGGCTCCCGAGTTGCTCTCCACCCTGTTGCCACAAGCCCTGGCCATGCGCCTCTATGCCATCCTGCTCGACTCCTCGGCTGCCGAACATGCCGCCCGCACCTTTGCCATGCAAACGGCTACCGACAACGGCGATGCCCTCCTGCAAGAGCTGAATCTACAATTCAACAAGGTGCGCCAGCAATCCATCACCAACGAGCTCCTCGACATCGTAGGCGGACAAATGAGGTGATTAATTATGTACAACTGAGAATACCACGCAGATGATGCAGATTAATATTTTACCATGCGGCGCGTGACATTCTTTAGACGCAGATTGCGCGGATGACGCGGATAAAATCTGCCATGAAGAACGTTGAGCGATAAGCGATGAGTGATGAGAGCTCTGCTCGAACTGAACTTCCTCCCTAAACCCTAAACTCTAAACCTTTCACTCAACCTTCTATGTACAAAAAAAGTGCTACAAGTTCAATACTCATAGCACTTTAATCTCTTATTTTCAACTATCTAAAATCTATTTAACGTGAGTTCGATATAATTTCAGAATTATTGTTGTCCGCTAAATCTCAAAAACGCTTTTCGTCGTGCGCACGCGAAAAAAATGGGCTGATTCTCGCTAGGAGAGTCAGCCCTTTGGCTTATCTTTGCAGCGCTCAAACTAAAACGATAGCCAAATCATGTACA